>JAZKEJ010000080.1:0-13606 GCA_040387095.1 Pseudomonadota bacterium
TAAGTTGTGAAGTTTCAGAATCTGCCGGCAACAAGTGTGGCTCGGCAGGTTGAAATGTGTCGATTGTATGTTTATGGATGCCGTTTTTGCTTGCAGATTTTGGCATTATTATGCATGTTAAGTATTTGAATACTTAAGGATGTGTACGGTTTAAAATTTCTATCCCCACTTTGCCTGCTGCAATTTCACGCAGAGCCAACACGGTTGGTTTATCTTTTTGACCTGAACTGTGTACAAATGGGTCTGAACCATTAGCTAATTGACGTGCGCGGTATGCGGCAACCAACGTTAGTTGAAAGCGGTTTGGGATTTTTTCTAAACAATCATCTACTGTAATACGGGCCATTTTAAATCCTTTATAAATATGTGCAGTTTTAAAACCTAACTGCTAAATTGAGTTAACTTTTTTAGTTAATTGTTTTACTTATTAATTGCTTTACTTAGTTTAAGTATCTAGGTTAATTGCTCAAGCAGCGCAGCATAACGCTGTAATTGTGATTGTGTTTCTAGTCTGCAAGTGCGGATAATCGCCATCAAGTCTTGTAGCGCAACATCGAAGTTATCATTGATTGTAACATAATCAAACTCGACCACATGGCTCATTTCTTCGCGCGCGGCGGCAACACGTTTATTGATCACCTCAATGCTGTCTTGGTTACGATTATTCAAGCGTTGTTCCAGCGTTTCGACTGATGGCGGCAAAATAAAGATGCCGATACTATCTGGATAAATCGCCCGCACTTGTGCCGCGCCCTGCCAGTCAATCTCTAAAATTACATCATAACCAGCCTGCAAAGCATTATCTACCCCAGCTTGCGAAGTACCGTATTTTGCGCCATGAACATCGGCACTTTCTAAGAAACCACCTTCATTTAATATATTCAAAAATTGTGTTTCATCGACAAAATGATAATGCACACCGTTTTCTTCACCCAGGCGTGGCGCACGCGTTGTGTGCGAAACAGATAATTTGATCTGCGCATCGTGCATCAACACCGATTTGACCAAACTGGTTTTACCGGCGCCAGAAGCCGCTGTCACAATAAAAAGATTACCGCGAACCTGATTTAATACCATGCTTAATGTCATGCTTTAACACCAATCTGGGCTTGATAGCGCCGAAAAAACTTCTTTCAATCCAGTGCGCCAGCCTTGCCTCACTTTAAAATAATACGGGTCTGCTTCTGCAATCCGCATGCAGGCTATCAATACGATAAACAATAAACATTACCGCATCCATAATGTCTGTATTGCGCAACGCGGCCTATAATCGGCTTGCCGTATTTGGTTTCGCCAATCTGGAAATAATGCCTTTCATTGCAAGTTTCGATAAAATTTCCCGCCGAATACACGTTAAACCAACGCAATTTGTCATGATAATGATGAAAAGTCAGAATTTTCTAAAAACAAATCATACCATTTTGAATAATGGCGCAAGACAGAATAAATGAATTTTTGCCAGTTATGTTACAAGATTAACTACATAAAACCGGCAGCTTCGGTTAGTTTTGCCACATTCTCTTGTGTAAAAAATCCATCAAAACTGCAGCAGCGTTGTACATATTCGATAATTAAAAATGAGTGTTCTGAGGCATTCGAGAATATCTGTTTGACATTGTTCTTTGGAACCAATGACATCGAGCAAAAAACCTTTGCCATTTTCGGCAATGACACCCACCACAAACTCTGCTTCTTTTTGACTTTTACTTACTAACTAATGAAGTGAAGTATTTTTTGCCAATTTTGATACGCAATATAAATATGGCGCGCACCCTTTTCACCTGGACTGGTTGCATTTTATCAAAAAACGAATAATGCTATGTCTGCATTATTCAATATTCTGAATTTGCTCGCGCATTTGTTCGATTAATACTTTAAGTTCCATAGAGATTTTACTGGTTTCTACTGCCACCGATTTCGAACCCAGCGTATTTGCTTCACGATTCATTTCTTGCATCAGAAAATCCAGGCGTTTACCAACTGCTCCACCTGCCTGCAAAATACGCTTCACTTCCGAAATATGCGAAGTCAATCTTGAAAGCTCTTCATCAACATCAATGCGTTGCGCATACAGCACCATTTCTTGCCGAATACGATCATCATCATGACTGTTGGTAGCCTCTTGCAACTTAACCGTTAATTTTGTCTGATACTGTGCAATTAAATTAGGCATCATAGGTTTTACTTTCACCACATACTGCTCAACCTGCTGCAATCTATCCAAAATGATCATTTTCAGTTTTGCGCCTTCGCGCTCACGCGCCTCGATTAAATTTTGCAGAACTTGGTCTAATGTCTGCTTAAAATCTGCCTCTAATACATCGTTATCCATTACATCTGCCATTAACACACCTGGCATGCGCAAAATGTCCAGCATGTTCACCGGCTGAGTATGTGGAAAATACTGTGCTGCCGTTTTGGCACTTTCTGCAATTTGCTGCAAAACAGTATGATTAAGCTGCGGCGAATTATCTGCGCCAGCTTCGCGCATCATGTTCATGCGAATGTCCACTTTACCACGGCCTAATTTGGCCTGCACCAGCTCACGTGCCGTGGCTTCAAACTGGCGTAAATTATCGTCCAATTTTAATTGCAGCTCTAAATAACGATGATTCACGGAACGGCACTCCATCAATAAAACACCGTTTTTAGTGTTGCTTTCAAGTGAAGCGTATCCTGTCATGCTAAGTATCATATATGCTCTTAGTGTAGTATTTAATGTAATGTCTTAAAGTAATTTATAATAATTGTAGCAAACTACCATGATTTAATTATGATTTAATGAAAATTGTGTGAGAGAATCACTATATTCTGTATTATAGAATGCACAATGATAAGTGCATGATTAAATACATTTAGGTTAAATGAATCTTAGTATTAATACTTTAGTAATTTATAATTATTAGATGGCCACACTCAAAAACCAATCTCTGCCTGTTGGCTATATTCTTCAAGACTATATTATCACCCGAGTCTTAAGCACTGGTGGTTTTAGTTTTGTGTATCTTGCGCAAGATATGAACAAGAATATTGTGGCGATTAAGGAATATATGCCCACCGGCTTAGCCCTGCGTGAAGACGGTGCAACCGTTCTTTTGGGCAGTGACGATGATGCCGCCACTTTTAAACATGGCCTGAAATGTTTTTTTGAGGAAGGCTTAGCACTAGCCAGAATCGACCATAAAAATATCGTACGCGTGCTTAATTTCTTTAGAGAAAACAATACCGTTTATATGGTGATGCAATATGAACGCGGTAAATCGTTACAAGATTTTATCCTGTCGCAAACCGAACCGGTTAATGAAAGATTTGTACGACGTGTATTTGGTGAGCTTTTAAATGGTCTGCGTGAAGTACACACACAAAAGTTACTGCATTTAGACATTAAACCTGCCAATATTTACATTCGACTAGATGGCTCGCCTGTACTGCTGGATTTTGGCTCTGCGCGCCAAACGCTGACACAAACACAGTCTAAATTATCACCGAGCTATACGCCTGGTTTTGCGCCCCCAGAACAGTATTTCGAGCGTAAACAATTAGGCCCGTGGAGCGATATTTACAGCGTTGGTGCAAGCATGTATTCTTGTTTAGCTAGATCTGCGCCAATGGCTGCTAATCAGCGTGCAAAAAAAGATTTTTTGGCCCCAGCGACAAAAGTGGGCAAAGGTATTTATACACAAGAATTATTGCAAATTATTGATAATTGTTTAAAACTAAACTATCTGGAACGGCCGCAAAGCGTATTTTCGCTGCAAAAAACCTTATTTGAAAATGTGCCGCCATTGGTGATTCCAAAACCCAGTTTAGCTAGAAAAATTAAAGATGCTTTGAATAAGCCGCTTTAAACTAGATAAACTTAAAAATAGACAAAATAAAATAAGCCCGAGATGAAATTTTCTATTTATCAAAATAGTCGCCAAGGTCCTAGAAATTATAATCAAGACCGCTTGGCTTACTCTTACAGCAAAGATGCTTTGTTACTGGTATTGGCTGACGGAATGGGTGGGCATCGCAATGGCGAAGTGGCCGCGCATTTGGCGGTTAAAACCTTAACCGATGCTTTTCAGCGTTTAGCTGTACCTTTTTTAAGCAGCCCTGCTAAATTTCTAATCGATCATATCCAGCAAGTTCACGATATGATTGATAACGTCACGCAGCGAGATGAATTGATCGAATCGCCACGTACCACTATCGTAGCCGCCATTATCCAGCGTGGGTTTTTATATTGCGCACATGTCGGTGATTCTCGTTTGTACCATTTTCGCGATGGTCATTTGCTATTTCGCACCGAAGACCATTCTGTGGTGCAATCGCTATACAAAAAAGGCATGATCACCAAAGAGGAAATGGCAACGCATCCCTACAAAAACAAAATCTACAATTGTTTGGGGGGCGAAACGCCGCCGCAAATTGATTTGTCGGATCGTTTTGAGCTGATAGAAGGTGATACCATTTTGTTATGCACAGATGGCGTCTGGGGCGTTTTGACTGATGTACAGATTAAAGAAATCATTCAGCAAAATATTGTGATTGAAGATGCCACCAACAAGTTACTGAATAGTGCAGAATTTGCCAGCGATGAGCGCGGCGACAATATGAGTGCTATCGGTTTGCAGTGGGGCGACAGGCAACAAAGCAGTGACGCGGTTTCTACCCAGCTTATGCCTTTAGGTGAAACCACCACCATCATGAACACCATTCAGCAGCATAATACTGGCAGCATCAATCTGAATGATCTTTCAGATGACGATATTGAAGACACCATTGCAGAAATTCAAAACGCTTTAAATAAAACCCAGCAAAAACCAAAAATCTAGCTTAATTTTATAGTGAAGTCCTGACAACAGACTTCATCGCTTATCAAGTTTTAAGCGCATCACAATATCGCATGGCTTATAATGTGCTTTTTATTTACAGCACAACTTTCAAAGCGATTATCATGCAATTAATAACACGCACCAGCCAGCGCGCCACCAACCAACTTCGCACTGTAGAAATCACCCGCCACTACACAAAACATGCCGAAGGTTCTGTGTTAATCAAATTTGGCGATACGCATGTGCTTTGTACCGCCAGCGTAGAAGAAAAAGTGCCTGGCTTTCTTAAAGGTAAAAATCAAGGCTGGGTCACCGCAGAATATGGCATGCTGCCACGCTCAACCGGCAGCCGTATGGATAGAGAAGCGGCAAAAGGCAAACAATCTGGCCGTACACAAGAAATTCAACGTTTGATTGGCAGAAGTTTACGCGCGATTATCGATCTTGAAAAACTAGGCGAACGCAGCGTACATATTGATTGTGATGTGATTCAAGCCGATGGCGGCACACGCACCGCCAGCATTACTGGCGCTTATGTCGCACTGCACGATGCTATTTCTACATTACTGGCTAGTGGAAAAATCACTGAAAATCCGCTTAAGCAAGCCGTTGCCGCGATTTCAGTTGGTGTTTACAAAGGCACGCCGGTTTTAGATTTGGACTATATTGAAGACTCTGATTGCGACACAGACATGAATATAGTGATGACAGAAGATGGCGGATTTGTAGAAATACAAGGCACTGCAGAAGGCGAACCGTTTGATAGAGCCGCCATGACTCAAATGCTGGATTTAAGCGCGCACGGTATTATGCAATTATTCAAACTGCAAAAATCCGCACTGGCGCAATGATTTAAATACAATCATGCAACGACTGGTTATTGCCACTGGCAACATGGGAAAATTGCGCGAGTTTCAGGATTTGCTTGCGCCGTTGAATATTGAAATACTGCCGCAATCGAATTTCAATGTCACAGAATGCCCTGAGCCGTATTCTACTTTTATTGAAAACGCGTTAGCCAAAGCAAGACATGCCAGTCTTGCAACAGGTTTGCCTGCACTGGCGGATGACTCTGGTTTATGCCTGGAATTGCATCCAGAAATACCTGGTGTGCATTCGGCTTATTATGGCGGCCTACCAAAAAGTGATGCCAAAAACAATGCACAACTATTGCAAACATTAAAACAATTTAACAACCGCTTTGCCTACTATTATTGTTGCCTGGTGCTAGTGCGCAAGCATAATGACCCGCAACCGCTAATCGCCGAAGGCGTTTGGGCTGGATCGATTTTAAAAAAACCGCGCGGCCTGAATGGGTTTGGTTATGACCCTTTGTTTTTGGACAGTATTACTGGAAAATCTGCCGCAGAATTAACGCCAGAGCTGAAAAATAAGCTCAGCCATCGCGGCAAAGCTATGCGTAAAATGTTGCAGCTGATAGGACAATTAAATTAAGGCACAGCCATGAAAAATCTACCTACTTGGGTGCGTGATGATAAAAGCATTGTCGCTTGCACCGAAAAAATCAAAGTAATGAAAGATAATTTTGATGAAATCCGTCAAATCACCCAAGATGCATTCGAAGACGGATTACTAATGGAAGTTTCTGAAGTACAGATGCGCGAAACCTTGCATCAGTTGGTTGATCAACTGGTTAATCCTTATCAAAAACCTAAAGCGGCCCTTGAAAAAAGTTATCCCAATTAAAGCCGAGGCACTTTTTAACGCGCAAATTGTTAATCCGCCCGCTGAGCCGATTGATAGCCAATCACCCCTTTTGGGTCATGCTACTTTATCTGGGTTGACTAATCCGCCGCCACTGTCTTTGTATATCCACATTCCGTGGTGTGTTAAAAAATGTCCTTATTGCGATTTTAATTCGCACGAATCCAGAACTGAAATTCCCGAAAAACGCTATGTGGCAGCGTTAATTGCCGATCTGGAACAATCTGTACCGCGTGTTTATGGGCGCAAGATTAAAAGTGTATTTTTTGGTGGTGGTACACCGAGTTTATTTTCTGCGCAATCGATAGCCGAAATTCTAAGCGCGGTGCGCATGTTAACTCCATTGGAATATGACGCAGAAATCACCTTAGAAGCAAATCCAGGCACTGTGGAAAGTAGTCGTTTTGCAGATTACAAACAGGCTGGAGTCAATCGCATCTCGCTAGGGATTCAAAGCTTTAATGCGGACTATTTAAAAGCGCTGGGACGAATCCATGACGATAAACAGGCGATTACAGCGGCAGAATTGGCACTTAACACCTTTGAACGGGTGAATTTAGACGTGATGTACGCGTTACCTCATCAAACGCTTGAGCATGCGCTACAAGATACTCGTCAAGCGATTGCGTTAAATCCCGATCATCTGTCGTTTTATCATTTAACTTTAGAGCCAAATACGCCGTTTCATCGTACGCCGCCTAGTTTGCCTGATGACGATTTAAGCGCGGATATGCAGGAACAGATTGAAGTTTTGCTGGCTCAAAACGGTTACGAACATTATGAAACATCGGCTTTTTGCAAACCAAAATCCTATGCGAAACATAACCTTAATTATTGGCAATTTGGCGATTATTTAGGCATTGGCGCAGGCGCACACAGCAAATTAAGCTATCACGATAAAATCACCCGCGAAACGCGCCACAAACATCCAAAAGCGTTTATGGAAAATGCTGAAAACGGCAATGCTCTGGATAACACCTGGCTTATTGCGCCAGACGATTTGGGGTTTGAATTTATGATGAATGCATTGCGATTAACAGGTGGTTTTGAAGTCAAACTATTTCAAGAGCGTACTGGAAAATCCCTGCAAACTATCCATCACGGCTTAAAAATCGCTATGGAAAAAAAATTAATCGTACAAGATACGCATCGAATCACGCCAACTTTATTGGGGCAGCGTTATTTAAACGATTTATTGGCATTATTTTTAGGTTAAAGCTCTCTGCTTAATCATGTTGTTTGCGTATATCCAATATCGCAATCAGCAACAAAATTTCATCCAATACTTCCCTACTAAACCCAGTTCTTTCACCGTCACGGTTATCTGTAATAAGGCTCTCTAAATACACTTTTGCCAAGCCACTCGGCCAAAGTGCATCCAGTTTATCTATAATATGTGGAAACTCTTCCAAATATTGCGGTACTACAATTGCCTCGCCACTAATCCCCGCGTCTGCTTTTTGCCATACTGGCGTGATCACATTAAAAGTACGATGCAAGTCTTTTGCATACGCTTCAAAATCTTGTTTTAAATCGAGTTTTCTATATATGTCCAGCAAATACAACCAATGATTAATTGAGTTTTTTGGCTGGTTTTCGATAGTTAATTTTAAGTGAGCAATTGCATCATCCGTGCGACTAATATTCATTAGTAATCTTGCTTCTTCTAGAGTCGAGGTCGCTTCGGCTTGGTCAGCACGCGATTCCGTGCTCATAACATTTAATATGGCGGCTTTAGGCTGTTGCTCAATCTGACTTTCAGTTTTTTGGTCCGTGTCTTGCCAATGCATACTAAATTCGGTGAAAGTATCATCCATAATCGGCAGAGATTTTCTAAATCGAGTGAGCATGCGCTGACGGTATTTTTTAAGAAAATAAGCAATTAAACCCAACAAAGCAAGCAAGGCCAGTATTGCAAATAATACATATTGAGAAATTACAGATGACGACTCATCAATTGGTGCTGGCGCTAAAACATCTGACGTTGGCGAAAGCGGCTTCAATTGTTTAGCAAGCGTTTTCACGCTGTTTGTAGCATTTTCATCTAGATTTTTAAACACTTTTTTAGATGCATAATTGGCATCTATTTTTTGCGCTTCTGGCTTAGTATTGTTTGTTGAAGCAAGGTTGGCAGAATCATGTACCACAGTCTGATTAGAAGGCAAACTCAAGCTTGCCTCTATTAACTGCTTTAAATTGTTCAACTTTGTTTGTAAAACAGCTATTTTTTCCTGCAAGCGTGCTAATTCCGCCTTCAGAAAGGTATTTTTACTCAATACTAACTCGTACTCTTGTAGTACTAATGCGGGCAAATTACTGCTTGTTTTGCTATCGACTGTTTTATCGATGCTGTCACCTATGCTGGGTTTTTCGCTGTTCACTTTTGCACGATTAGCAACATTAATCGCTTGCCTGCTTTTTGATAGTGATTTAAGCGTTGGGATTATTAATAAAACAGGCTCTTCAAAATTCTTGGCTGGATTTATTTTTGGTGCAATGTGTGTGTTTAATCGCAAAGTTTTAGCAATAAACAAGTTTCGCATCACGCTACTTTTAGGATAAAAAGCACGCGCAATATCATTCAAACTTTCATTAGGCAAAGCTGGCCAGGATATAGCATCTTCTGAATCTACAAATGCCGAAGTGCGTGCTGCCTCAGTGTTTTTTACACTAAGCGCATCATCAATTACGATATCGATTGCATTCACTTCGCCCACAAAAATGAACGCAGTCAACAACATTAAAAACAGTTTCAGCTTCAAGATAACCTTAAGTTAATTCATTACAAACTTAAAAAATGGCGCGCTCTTTCGATTGCTTTTTTTACCTGTACAGGCGCAGTTCCGCCAATATGGTTGCGGCTTGCCAGCGAACCTTCCAATGTTAATACCGCATACACGTCATCTTGAATCGACGCATTGAATTGTTGCAAATCGCTTAATAGCAAATCCGCCAAATCACATTTTTTTTGCACGGCATGTTTAACTGCTAAAGCCACCGCCTCATGCGCATCTCTAAACGGCATACCTTTTTTCACCAGGTAATCGGCCAAATCGGTAGCAGTTGCGAAGCCTTCCAGCGCTGCTTGGCACATATTCGCTTTGTTCACTTCTACACCGCGCAACATATCCGCATAAATCGCCAGCGTCATTAAAATGGTATCGGCCGTATCAAACAGCGGTTCTTTGTCTTCCTGATTATCCTTGTTGTAAGCCAGCGGCTGCCCTTTCATCAAGGTGAGCAAAGCCACCAAATTTCCATTCACACGGCCCGTTTTTCCGCGCACTAGTTCTGGAACGTCTGGATTTTTCTTTTGCGGCATAATCGATGAGCCGGTGCAAAAACGGTCGGCGATATCCACAAATGCGAATCTGGGCGAAGACCATAGAATCAGTTCTTCAGAAAAACGCGATAGATGTGTCATTAACAAAGCGCTGGCGGCGGTAAACTCAATGGCGAAATCGCGATCAGAAACAGCATCTAATGAGTTTTCACACACGCCATCAAAGCCCAAACTTGTCGCCACCATTTCGCGGTTAATTGGGTAACTAGTGCCCGCCAAAGCGGCCGCGCCTAGTGGTAATTTGTTGATACGCTTGCGGCAATCGGTAAAGCGTTCCGCATCACGTTTCAGCATCTCAAAATAAGCCAGCAAATGGTGACCGAATGTCACTGGCTGCGCCACTTGTAAATGGGTGAAACCCGGCATGGCGGTATCGAAATGTTGTTCAGCCAAATCGACAATGCTCAATTGCAGCTTTTTAATACCGATTAAAATATCATCAACCGTGGCGCGCAACCAAAGTCGCACATCGGTTGCCACCTGGTCGTTACGGCTTCTGCCAGTATGTAAGCGCTTACCTGCATCACCGATTTTATCGGTCAAACGCTTTTCAATATTTAAATGTACGTCTTCTAAATCCAGCAGCCACTCAAAACTGCCAGCTTGAATTTCCACCAAAATCTCAGTTAAGCCTTTTTCGATTTTTGCCACATCATCTAGGCTGATGATGTTTTGTGCACCTAACATGGTGGCATGCGCAATTGAACCTGCAATATCAAACTCCGCCAAGCGTCTGTCAAAATCAACCGATGCCGTATATTTTTTAACTAGCTCTGCTACTGGTTCGTTAAAACGACCAGACCATGCGGTTGATTTTTTGTTTAATGAGTTGTCTTGCACTGGTGGTTACTTTCTTGTGATTGCTTTAAATTATGAAAAATTGCTTTAATAATAATATACTTGTGCCTTTATTATAACGAACTATACGCTGTGCGCAAAAATAGCCGTTTACCCAATTTGCATAACCTTGGCATTCACCTGCGCATTTTGCTAATTGTGAACCTGCTAGCCGTGATTACGGCGATTTTATTCAGCATACAGCTCACTGATTTTTTGCCTTTATTAGCCGAACTATCTGCCGCCGTACAGCCCATTTTATTACTCAGCATGTTAAGCCTTTACCTGCTTTATCCGCTCATCAATAAACTACACTATTGGTTAGGTATTGTAGTCATTTTACTATTAGAAATCGGCTTAACTTTTACCGTATTTACTTTTTTTAATACGCTTTTCATATTTGACAATTCACCTAGTGCTATTCGCGCTTGTTTGCTAACCGTGATTGTCACTGGCATTGTGTTTGCCTATCTATATTTACAGCAACGCGCCTATTCGCCCGCCATCGCAGAAGCGCGCTTACAAGCTTTACAGGCACGTATCCGCCCACACTTTTTATTCAACAGTATCAATGCGGTTTTGTCATTGATTCGCAGCCAACCCAAACGCGCTGAAACGGCGCTTGAGGATATGGCAGATTTATTCCGGGTATTGATGGCGGATAATCGCGATTTAGTGCCGTTGGCGCAAGAAATTGCCTTGTGTCGCCAGTATTTAGCCTTAGAAAAGTTGCGCTTGGAAGAGCGCTTAAAAGTTACTTGGATAATAGACGAGATGCCGCCTGATGCGCTTATTCCGCCTTTGATTTTGCAGCCCTTGCTTGAAAACGCGGTTTACCACGGCATAGAGCCGATGGCAGAAGGCGGCGAAATTATAGTCACGATTTATACGCGCCGTAAGGAATTGCATATCAATATCAGCAATCCCTATGTAGCGCAGAATCAGCATTTGACTGGTAATAAAATGGCACTAAAAAATATTAAAGAGCGTTTAAGCTTGCACTTTGATTTAGAAGCGGCTTTAAGAGCAGAGGCAAAGCACAATCGCTACGAAGTGCATATTCGTTTGCCTCATACGCGTTAAATAATGACGTTAAATTAATATAAAATTTACTTAAAAAATTATATAAAAAAACATGTTAACTATTTTAATTGCCGATGACGAAACGCCTGCACGCAATCGCTTGCGTGATTTGCTAAATGATATTGCGGAAGTTAATATCGTGGCAGAAGCAAAAAATGGTAAAGAAGCCATTGATTTGGCCATAGAAACCAAACCGGATTTACTGCTGCTGGATATTCGCATGCCGCTGATGGATGGCATTGAAGCCGCACAACACGCACAAAAATTAGAACCAAAACCGCATATTATTTTTACCACCGCGTTTGATGCCTACGCGATTAAGGCGTTTGACTTAAACGCGATTGATTATCTGCTGAAACCGATTCGCCTGGAACGTCTGCAAACTGCAATCGATAAAGCGCAAGCGCTTAAACCAAAACAAATTGAGGCCTTAAAGCCCCTGCAAAAAGCACGCACGCACCTCAGCATTCATGAGCGTGGTCGCGTGATTTTGGTGCCGATCGAGCAGATTATTTATTTACGTGCAGAGCTGAAGTACATCACAGTGCGCACGGTTGAGCGGGAATATTTAATCGAAGAATCGCTCACGCATCTGGAAACAGAGTTTGGCGAGCGATTTTTACGTTTGCATCGCAATTGCTTAGTTGCGCCCTTGTTTATTGCTGGCTACGAAAAAAAGTATTTGGCACACAACGAAGCTGAAAATAGCGACGGCCTTAACGAACAACGCTGGGTTGCCATATTAAAAGGCATCCCGGAAACTGTCGCCATCAGTCGCCGCCAACAACATTTAGTGCGCGAAACTTAACATTACAAACAGCTCAATTATCGCGCAAATATGGCTAATCTATTGTTGCTCTTTTTGCGGCACTCTCTTTTTCGCATCTGCTTCTGCAATCGTTTTAGCTGCCCAATCACGTCCGCCCAAGCCAAAAGCCAGCGCCAACGCCAAAAAGAACGCGCCGAACACAATCACAAATAGTGAGTGAATAAGTTGCATGCCAATACCTAATTGCTCAAGCGCCACGAATACCGCCAAAATCTGAATGCCGTATTCAACCGATGTACTGATGGTTAAAGCCTTGCTGAATTTAATGCTGTAAAGCCAGGCAAATACCAAACGATTCACAAAGCGCGCTAGCAAAGTACCGAAAATCAACACTAAAATCGCCACGATGATACGTGGTAAATAGCTGGCTAATTGCTGCAACAACACTGCAACTTCATTCAAACCCAATGCATTTGCGCCTGTAATTACAAACAGCAAAATCACTAACCAATACACCACCTGGCTGATGATGCCGCTTAACGTCACGTTCACATTGCCGTGACTCATAAACGCTTCCAAGCCAGATTTTTGTGCGAAACGATCAAATTGCGTTAACAACAACAAGCGTTTTACAGCGGCTCTGGCTAGTTTGGCGATGATCCAGCCAAAAAATAAAATTACAATCACGGCTAATAATCGCGGTATAAAATGAATCAATTGCACCCAAAATTCATTTAGCGAACTGACGAAAGCATCAAGTTGATATTGCATGTATTTCTCCTAAAAACATTTAAAACGGCTGATTTTTCTCATAAACAATCTCGTTTTAAAATTAAAACTGCTCACTTCATTAAAATTTATTACTTATCCTTTTTAGCTTAACCCAAAAAACGCCATTTTGTATATCCGTTTATAGCTTATAAGCCATGCTAAAATTATTGCTATGAAAAATCAACCCACAAAACTGGTGATTGCCTCGCGCGAAAGTGCGCTGGCAATGTGGCAAGCCAAGCATATTCAAGCCAAACT
>JAZKEJ010000081.1:0-3203 GCA_040387095.1 Pseudomonadota bacterium
TGTTGAATTTAGAGCTTGGTTATTCACATCCGATTAATCACAAAATGCCAGTTGGTGTAACGGTGACAACGCCAACGCCAACTGAAGTAATCTTAACTGGTTACGACAAGCAAGTGATTGGTCAAGTTGCTGCGCAAATTCGTTCTTACCGTGCACCAGAGCCGTATAAAGGCAAAGGCGTTCGTTATGCAGATGAAGTAGTCGCAATTAAAGAAACCAAGAAAAAATAAGTAGATAAGGTCAAACTATGAACAACGTAGATAATCGCTTACGCCGTGCACGTAAAACCCGTGCCAAAATCGCTGAGCTAAAAGTGACACGTTTAAGCGTGCATCGTACTAATACGCACATTTATGCGCAAATTATTGCTGAAACTGGCGATAAAGTATTAGCAAGTGCTTCAACTGTTGAAGCAGATGTACGTAAAATTGTTAAGAATGGTGGCAACGTAGAAGCTGCTGCCGCTATTGGTAAATTAATTGCTGAAAAAGCGAAAAAAGCGGGTATTACTACTGTGGCTTTTGATCGTTCAGGCTACAAATACCATGGTCGTATCAAGGCGTTAGCAGATGCTGCGCGTGAAAACGGCCTGTCATTCTAAGAAGCGAGACAGATAATGGCTAGAGAAATCGAACAACAACAGCAAACCGATGGTTTGCGTGAAAAAATGATTACGGTTAACCGTGTAAGTAAAACGGTTAAAGGTGGTCGTATTATGAGTTTCGCTGCATTGACTGTTGTCGGTGATGGTGATGGTGCAGTTGGCATGGGTAAAGGCAAAGCACGTGAAGTGCCGGTTGCTGTACAAAAAGCCATGGATGAAGCGCGTCGCGGCATGCTCAAAGTCAACTTAAACAACGGTACATTACATCACGCAGTAACGGGTGTTCACGGAGCGGCTAAAGTGTTTATCCAGCCGGCTTCTGAAGGTACTGGCATTATTGCTGGTGGCGCAATGCGCGCAATCTTCGAAGTGATGGGCATTACAAACGTGGTTGCTAAATGTATCGGTTCAACTAATCCTTACAACTTGGTACGTGCCACATTGAATGGTCTTGAATCAATGAATACACCATCTGAAATCGCTGCTAAACGTGGCAAATCAGTAGAAGAAATTAGAGGCTAATGATGGCTAAAGCAAAAGTAGAAGCGTCAACAATCCAAGAAAAATCAACTATTAAAGTGACGTTGGTTAAAAGTGTGATTGGTCGTATCGAATCACATAAAGCGACAGTTAAAGGGTTAGGCTTGCGCCGCATGCACCATAGTGTGGAAGTACAAGATACGCAAGCGATTCGCGGCATGATTAACACAGTTGGTTATCTATTAAAGGTAGAAGGATAATGCAATTAAATACAATTAAGCCTGCAGAAGGCGCTAAGAAAAACGCTCGCCGTGTTGGTCGTGGCATCGGTTCTGGCTTCGGAAAAACGGCCGGACGTGGTCATAAAGGTCAAAAATCGCGTACTGGCGGTTTCCATAAAGTTGGTTTTGAAGGCGGTCAAATGCCTTTGCAACGTCGTTTACCTAAGCGTGGTTTTAAATCAATGACTAAAGCTGATACTGCACATGTGCGTACATCAGAATTAAATAATTTACCAGTTGACGTGATTGATCTGTTGGTATTGAAACAAGCTAATGTCGTATCAGGCAATGTTTTGGCCGCTAAAGTATTTTTATCTGGCGAAATTACCAAAAAACTTAATTTAACTGGTTTGTTGCTGACTAAAGGCGCTCGCGCCGCGGTTGAAGCAGCAGGCGGTAAAATTACTGACGCTGAATAAGTCATAAGATTAGAGAATAGTATTGGCTCAAGATAGTCTTTTAAGTGCGGTTGGTAAAATGAGTGAGTTGAAAAGCCGCTTGTGGTTTGTGCTTGGTGCCTTGGTTGTGTATCGCCTAGGCGCGCATATTCCAGTGCCGGGTATTGATCCTGCCGTATTGAAGCAATTATTTGATTCGCAAAGCGGTGGCATTTTGGGCATGTTTAACATGTTCTCTGGAGGCGCATTATCGCGTTTCACGGTTTTTGCTTTAGGTATTATGCCTTACATTTCTGCGTCTATTATCATGCAGTTAATGTCTGTTGTTTCTCCAAAAATGGAACAACTAAAAAAAGAGGGCGAAGCTGGAAGGCGTACCATCACGAAATACACACGTTACGGCACTGTGGTTTTGGCAACTTTTCAGGCATTAGGTATTGCCATTGCACTTGAAGGTCAGGCTGGTCTGGTTTTAGAGCCTGGTATGGCTTTTAGATTAACGGCAGTTGTTACCTTGGTTAGTGGCACTATGTTCTTAATGTGGTTAGGTGAGCAAATTACAGAGCGTGGTATTGGTAATGGTATTTCAATTATTATTTTTGCAGGTATTGTGGCTGGCTTACCAAGTGCTGTTGGCGGTACATTAGAATTGGCTAGGACTGGCGCATTTTCAATACCGTTAGTCATGTTCTTGTTTGTTGCAATATTGTTAGTAACAGCATTGGTTGTTTTTGTTGAACGTGGTCAACGCAAGATTACGGTTAACTACGCTAAGCGTCAGGTTGGTAATAAGGTTTACGGTGGACAAACAACGCATTTGCCTTTGAAGCTCAATATGGCTGGTGTGATTCCACCAATATTCGCATCAAGTATCATTTTGTTCCCGGCAACTTTAGCTGGCTGGTTTGGTAGTAGCGAAAGTCTGTACTGGTTAAAAGACATCAGCAACGTGTTGTCGCCAGGGCAACCAATTTATATCTTGTTTTTTGCGGCAGCGATTATGTTTTTCTGTTTCTTTTATACCGCATTAGTGTTTAATCCAAAAGAAACGGCAGATAATTTAAAGAAAAGTGGAGCATTTGTGCCGGGTATTCGTCCAGGCGATCAAACTGCAAAGTACATCGATAAGATTATGGGCAGACTTACTTTAATCGGTGCTTTTTATATTACTTTAGTGTGTTTGTTACCAGAATTTTTAATATTGAAGTTTAATACCCCGTTTTATTTTGGCGGTACGTCGTTGTTAATTATTGTTGTGGTAACAATGGACTTTATGACGCAAGTGCAATCACACTTAATGTCTCATCAGTATGAGGGCTTGCTTAAAAAAGCTAACTTTAAAGGTAACCCAGGAACGCGATAGTTTTAAAGTAAAGATTAAGTAGATTTAAAAGTAAGATATTTGAAAATTAAGTAGTGTAGAGGTTAATTATGAGAGTT
>JAZKEJ010000082.1:0-11062 GCA_040387095.1 Pseudomonadota bacterium
TTAATAACCCTGTTTGCTTTTACGCAAATAGGTATTGTGACGCACGAAATTAGCCATTTTTCTGATTTAGCTCAGCAAAGTCAGCATGATCAAAATAAGCCAAATCACCAATGTGAGCAGTGCCTAACTCATGCAGGTTTGACAAGCGGCCTCATTCCACAAGCATTTGTATTTGCGCTAGCACAAACAGTTTTAATTACTACGATTTATTCAAAAGTGGAATTTTTTTCCACAATACTGCATTTTTATTCCTCACGCGCCCCGCCTCAATTGACATAAATATTTATCTTCCAGCAACTTGTTGCTGGTTACTGCTATTTTTGTTGAGGACTCATCATGTATTACATCAGTCAATCGCAATTGCGTATGTCAATTGCTCGTAAGCCTATTATTTTAGTGCTTGCTGCACTGTTTTCTAACACTGCTTTTGTTTCTAACGCCGCTTTTGCCGAGGAGAATACCGATATTGATGTGGCGCCAGTTTCTGTTACTGGTAATCCACTAGGGGTTAGCTCGGATGAATTGGTGGTGCCCATTAACGTGCTAAATGGTCGTGAATTAAGTTTACAGCGTCAAGGCACGCTTGGCGAAACGTTGAATGGAATACCAGGAGTTACAGCGACCCAATTTGGCCCAAATGCTTCAAGACCAGTCATTCGTGGTCTTGATGCTGAACGGGTGAGAATCTTGCAAAATGGTGTCGGCATTTTAGATGCATCAAGTTTAAGTTTTGACCACGCGGTAGCGGTTGACCCGTTAGTGATTGAGCAGATTGATGTGATTCGCGGCCCAGCGTCATTACTTTATGGCGGTAGTGCGGTAGGTGGGGTAGTCAATGCAATCGACCATCGCATTCCCAAAGAAAAGTTAGAAGGTGTGACAGGGCGTGCAGAAACGCGTTTTGGTGGCCCTGACAACACACGTAATGGTGCAATTGTGTTGGATGCGGGTAATGGACAATTTGCCATACACGCAGATGCTTATAGCCGAGAAACCAGTGATTTAAAGATTCCTGGCTTTGCACGCTCTGAGCGCAGTAGCCGCACAGAAGGTTTGCCACGTGAAAATCGCGGCAAATTAATCAATAGCAGCGCTGAAAATGATGGCGGTGCGTTAGGTGCTTCGCTTACTTTTGATAACGGCTATATTGGCACATCATTTTCTGCTTTCAATAGCAATTACGGTGTAGTAGCTGAAGAGGATGTGCGCATTGATATGCAAAGCCAGCGCTGGGATATTGCTTCTGAATTCACTGATTTAGGTTCAATCGTTAACCGGGTTAAATTGCGCATGGCTTATACCGATTATGAGCATGTTGAGTTAGCTGGCGGTGAGCCAGAAACAGTGTTTAAAAACCGCGGTTTAGAAGGCACTTTTGAAGCAGGTCACGCGCCTGTTCAAATGGGATTTGGTCAGCTACAGGGCGTTATTGGCTTGCAATTTCAAAATACAAATTTTGAAGCGTCTGGCGATGAAGCGTTTGTGCCAAGCACCAATACACAATCTAAAGCCTTATACGTGTACGAGGAATTACCGCTTAGCCTAACTGACGATAAGTTAAAACTTACCGCAGGTGCGCGTTTTGGCCATCATACGGTTGATTCAAAAGATGATGCACGCTTTGGTACTGGGCAAAACGCAAGTTTTAACCCCGACAGTTATGCACTGGGCAGCGTATATCAGCTAGATGATTATTGGTCATTGGCGGGCAATTTGTCGCACAACGAACGTGCACCTAGTTACTTTGAGCTTTATGCCAATGGCGAACATGCTGCCACGGGTCAGTTTGAAATTGGCAATCCAAACTTTGATGTGGAGCGTTCAAAAGGTGTTGATGCGCAGATTCGCTGGAAAAATGCGAAGAATGCATTTAGTGTAAGTGCTTATTACACACGTTTTAGCAATTTTATTGGGCTGTTCGACACGGATAATGTTGACCCTGATGAAGGAACGCCAATTGCCCAGTTTAGCAATGTTGGCGCGGTATTTAAAGGCTTAGAGGCGGAAGGCCGCTTTAACCTGGCTCAACATTTAGATTTAACCTTGCGTGGCGATTATGTACATGCCAGTGATCGTGATAATGGCGGTGCGCTACCGCGTATTTCACCGCTACGATTAGGTGCAGGATTGATCTATCAAAAAAATAGTTTCGGTGCGCGTATTAATATGTTGCGTGCTTTTAATCAAAACCGTACCGCAGACAATGAGTTGGCAACAGATGGTTATACCGATGTGAGTGCAATGGTCACTTATAAACTGCCTACTAAGTTAAATGTCGAATTATTTGCCCGAGCAAACAATCTGCTTAATGAAGAAATTCGCGAACATGCCTCATTCTTAAAAGAAATTTCAGTGGCTGGAGAACGGACTGTTCTGGTTGGGCTAAGAGCGGATTTTTGACATAGGCAAGGCGCCAGCTCCGTTAATGGAACCAAACAGTGATTAAATACTCATTATTAACTTGACATTAAGATGGGTGATGAGCATGAGTGCGACAAAATATATTCTATTGGGATTGGTGTTTTTCGTCGCTGTTGGTGGCGCTTGGATAACCTTGCTTGAGTACAGTGTGGATAACAACGGCATTCACGGCTGGCATCTTAAAAAGTAATTGCCTAAAATTTCTTGCCATAAGATTTGGTGCTTAGCTAAACAAAATTAAGCACCAGATAATCACTACATTTACTAGCGCAATAAATACCGCAGCGCTGCCAATGTCTTTTGCGCGCTTGGCTAACTCGTGGCGCTCGATTGAAACACGGTCAACTACGGCTTCAATCGCTGAATTCAACAACTCCACAATTAATAACAATAAAATACTGCCAATCATCAAAGTGCGATTTAACACCGCTTGCTCTAAATAAAACGCCAAGGGAATGAATATCGCCGCCAGCAAAACCTCTTGCCTAAACGCATCCTCATGTTTATATGCCGCTTTAAAGCCATCTAGCGAATAGCCAAACGCATTTAATAGACGGCGCAAGCCAGTTCTGCCTTTAAAAGGGCTTTCAATATGCGGCTGATTTGACTGATGGTTTGGATTGGGTGGATCTATTTTCATTGCGCAATGTCATTCATTAAAATTAATCGAATTATTTTAACATGCGTTATCATATTGTTTTGCTTCAAGTTAATTAATCTATAGAGGTTTGCAAATGGCACGCACAGTACAATGTATCAAATTAGGTAAAGAGCTGGAAGGCATGGATTTTCCACCTTATCCAGGTGAGTTAGGCAAACGCATTTACCTGCAAGTTTCTAAAGAGGCTTGGGCAGCATGGCTAAAACAACAAACCATGCTAGTGAATGAAAATCGTCTTAGCCTAGCAGACCCGGCAGCGCGTAAATATTTAAGTGAACAAACCGAGAAATACTTTTTTGGTGATGGCGCTGATACTGCCAGCGGCTATGTGCCGCAAAAAAGTGACTGATAAATTATTGTGTAAGTAAAAAAACCATACTGAATTTAGTATGGTTTTTTGCTTTTTGAGGCGCGGTTTTTTGTTAAAAATGATCATGGCTGCTAACTACATTTGCACAAAATATATTTGTATAAATGTATTTGCTGAGGTAAACTAAATTTAATTAAAAAGTTAACCTTAGTTTTAAAGGCAAATTTCTATCAAACAGTCTTTTTAGTGAATCTTTCATTTTTTGTATACATAAACCATGACTGAAACCCCCGTACTTTTAGTAAATCAAGAATTACAGGCTAAATTAGCCAATGCGTCCTTACAGTATTTTCGTGTGATTATTAGCTCAGTTAAAAAGCACATGAGTGATACAGAATCAGCATGTGGAATCAGTAGCTCTCAGCTTTGGGTGCTGTACGAGTTGAACCGCGCGCCCGATTTAAAAGTATCTGAATTGGCCGCAAACTTATCAATTCATCAGTCCACCGCCAGCAACTTAATTGAAAAGCTGGTTAAAAAAAAGTTAATTTTAAAAAAGCGTGAAACCAGCGACCAGCGTGTGGTTCGCCTCTCGCTTACCGAGCAGGGTTTGGCCATGATTCAAAATGCGCCGCCATCACCAAGAGGCGTGTTGCGTGATGCACTTGATCGTTTAGAAATGGAAACGCTAATAACTTTAACGGAAAGCTTGGCACAATTGTCTTTGCAAATTAGTGGCAAGGATTTGGATGCAGGATTAATTCCAATATCAGATTTGTAGATATAACGGTTATTTCAGTAAAAATCTTAAAATTAAAAGCGTTTAATTAACGTTTTTAGCGCATTAAATTTTTGTGCTATCTAACTTGTAGCCATGTTATCAATAACAGCCTGCCTAATAAAGGAGCGACATTGTCATCTAATAAAATGCATAACAAGCCACAAAAAATTATTGGCATATTTGGCGAAGTGCTAGCCGATATCTTTCCTGATGAAACGGTACTGGGTGGGGCTCCCTTTAATGTGGCACGGCATTTACAAGCATTTGGTCTGCATCCAGTAATGATTACCAGAACCGGCCAAGACGAGCTGCGTACGCAATTATTGCAAGAGATGCAGCGATTAAAGATGGATGTTTCTGGATTGCAGATTGATGCGACCCATCCGACTGGTCAAGTAAAGGTAAAAATGACCAATGACGGTCATCAGTTTGAGATATTAGAAAATCAAGCATACGACCATATTCACGCTGGTATTACGCATATGGTGACCATGTCGCTTAAGCCAGAGATGGTTTACTTTGGCACCTTGGCGCAACGTAGTATGCCGTCGAGACTGGCGCTGGATAAATTTTTAGAAGACGGCAAATGTCCTCGCTTTTTAGACGTTAACCTGCGCGCACCTTTTTATAATAAGCACACGATTAAACGCTCTCTTTTGCGCAGCGATATTGTGAAGATCAATGAGGAAGAGTTAGTTTTTATTGCCAAATATTTCAAAATTGAGGCTAATGAACTGCATGGAAATAATTTGCATCAAGCAGCCAAGCAATTAGCCGCCGAATTTGATATTCAACAAATCATCGTCACCGCAGGTGCGCAGGGTGCGTGGATGATAGCAGGTGAAAAATTAATCCAAACTGAAGCCGCCTCTGACAAACAAGTGCAGTTAATCGATACGGTTGGTGCAGGTGATGCATTTTCTGCCGTATGTATGCTGGCTAACATATTAAATTGGGATAATGCGATTATGATTAATCGTGCGAATGCGTTTGCCAATGCAATCTGCGGCATTCGTGGCGGCGCGCCGACTGACGTTGCATTTTATAAGCCTTTTATCAATGATTGGTTCTAATGATTAACTTAGCTGAAAAGTCAGAAGATTCCATTTATGTACTCATGATCAGCATGCATGGACTGATCCGTGCTAATGAGATGGAGCTTGGGAAAGACGCCGATACAGGCGGTCAAACTACTTATGTGGTAGAGCTGGCGCGCGCGTTAGCAAAACATGAAGGTGTGGATAAGGTTGATTTATTAACAAGGCTAATTGAAGACAACACGCTTGCATCTGAATACGCGACTAAAGAAGAATCATTAGGCGAAGGCGCGCGCATTATCCGTATGCGTTGTGGTCCTAAGCGCTATTTAAGAAAAGAGGCGTTGTGGCCCCATTTAGATCAGGTTGTCGATAAGGCACTGCATTTTTTAAGACAACAAGGCCGAATACCTGATTTAATTCACAGTCACTATGCCGATGCCGGATATGTAGGTCAGCAATTGTCTTTATTGCTCGGCATTCCGCAGGTACACACTGGTCATTCGCTTGGACGCCCTAAACGCGACCGTTTAATGGCGAGCGGCAGGAAGTCTTCCGCCATTGAAAAACAGTTTAATTTTGAACGCCGTATTGCAGTTGAAGAAGATATTATTCAACATGCCTCATTAATTGTAACCAGCACCAAACAAGAGATCGAGCAACAATATGGCATGTACAATAATTTCAACCAATCACGTTTCAGCGTTATTCCACCCGGAACAAATACATCAAGATTTTTGCCACCAGGTCGTGTGAAACAAAAAACAGCGATACAGGAAAAGATTGATAGTTATTTATCCGATCCAGAGAAACCATTGATTTTTGCCATGAGCCGGCCTGATGTTCGGAAAAACATTCATGGCCTAATTGAAGCCTATGGCAACAGCTCTGCATTGCAACAGGCGGCAAATTTATTAATTGTTGCTGGCACGCGTGATGATATTCATGATTTAGAAAAATCGCAGCGAAAAGTCATGACCCAATTACTGTTTGATTTAGATCGTTATGATTTATGGGGCAAAGTGGCGATTCCCAAATTTGTTGCACAAGAAGATGTGCCTGAGTTATATCGTTTGGCAGCAAGGCGACGCGGTGTATTCGTTAACCCGGCTTTTACCGAGCCTTTTGGCTTAACTTTAATTGAAGCGGCAGCTAGTGGATTACCATTTGTGGCGCCAGATGATGGAGGTCCACGCGATATATTGGGTAATTGTCAAAACGGCATGATTGTCGATACCTTGGACAACAACGCAATTGCAGATGCTCTGTTATCAGTATTAGATGACAAAAAGCGCTGGCGTAAATGGGCAAATAGCGGTTTAGCAGGTGTTTGGAGGCATTACAGCTGGGCAGCGCATGTAGATAAATACATGAAAGAAATCCGTCGATTGCTGCGTCGTGATAAGAAGCGCTTACGCCGTCAGCAGGCGCTAATATTGAATGCAGAAAAATCGCGCATACCGCTAGCCAGCAAAGCGCTCATAAGCGATATTGATAACACATTAGTGGGCAATAAAAAATCACTGAAAATTTTATCAAGCTGGATAGATGAAAACAAAGCGCAGTGTATCTTTGGCGTAGCGACGGGAAGGCCGATTGAAAGTGCTGTGGAAATACTCAAGAAAAATCAGGTTAACTTACCAGATGTGCTGATTACTTCGGTTGGTTCTGAGATTCATTATGGTAAAAACTTAGTACCAGATACTGGCTGGTCAGCGCATATTCGCTACATGTGGCGAAAAGATGCGCTTGAAAAAGCGTTAACTCATTTCCCAGGATTAACTTTGCAAGCGCCCGAAAATCAGCGCGAATTTAAATTAAGCTACATTGCAAAACCCAAAGATATGCCGCCTATAAATGATATCCAAAACTATCTGCGGCAATGCAATTTGCATGCGCAGCTGATTTACTCGCATGAAGAATTTTTAGATATATTGCCAGTGCGCGCCTCTAAAGGACACGCCATTCGTTATTTGGCCTACAAATGGGGCTTGCCATTGGAGAGTTTTGTCGTGGCAGGCGATTCTGGCAATGATATTGAAATGCTGATTGGTGATACGCGTGCGATTGTGGTCGGTAATTACAGCCAAGAACTAGAGAAATTGCGTAATAGAGAGCATGTTTATTTTGCCACTCAACATTATGCGGCAGGCATCTTAGAAGGGCTTGCGCACTATGGATTAGGCTTCGTGCAGAATAATGCCCCTGTAAAAAATTAGGATAGATCAAATATGTATGAACAGGTATCGCATTCGCTGCTCAATGAAATTTTGACCGAATTAGAAGTTGAGATTAAAGATGAAAATCTAAAATATTTTTACACACGACTAGGGGCGAATTTCTATGCCATTTACTCGTTATTCCACCAGCTGTATGGGCAACGTGCGGATTTTAAATCGCAATTACATCAGCTAGTTAAAATACTCACGCGCTCATATATTGCGCGCTCAGCGGATCTTCGTCAGCTGGATCTGAATCGTGAAAAAAATCATAACTGGTTTTTAAATCAGCAGTGGGTCGGCTACGCTCTATATTGCAAAGAATTTTGTGGGGACTTGAACGGCCTACAAGACAAGCTTGGTTACCTGCAAGATCTAGGCATCAACATGTTACACATTATGCCTATTTTGGATTGTCCAAAAGGTAAAAGTGATGGCGGTTATGCGGTGCGCGATTTTAGAAAAATTAATGCAGACGTCGGTACAGTTGAAGATTTGGACGCGTTGGCAGCGAATTTGAAAAAACGCGATACATTGTTAGTGCTTGATGTGGTGGTTAACCATACTTCAGATGAACACGCTTGGGCGGTTCAAGCGCGTTCAGGTGACAAAAAATACCAAGATTATTATTACCTGTTTGATGACCGTGGTATGCCAGATTTATATGAAGAAACGATGCCAGAGGTGTTTCCAGAAAACGCGCCCGGCAACTTTACCTGGAACGCGGAAATGGGCAAGTGGGTAATGACGGTGTTCAATGAGTATCAATGGGATTTAAATTATCAGAACCCCGCCGTATTTATCGAAATGGTCGATATTATTTTATATTGGGCGAATCACGGTGCGGATATTATCCGGCTAGATGCGGTGGCATTTTTGTGGAAAAAAATTGGCAGCACTTGCCAGAACGAACGTGAAGCACATTGGATATTGCAGTTAATGAAAGATTGCTGCCAAGTAACTGCGCCAGGTGTTCTGTTTATTGCAGAGGCAATTGTAGCGCCAGTTGAAGTCATCAAATATTTTGGCGAAGACGCAATTAACGCAAAAGAGTGCGAAATTGCCTATAACGCGACTTTGATGGCTTTATTGTGGGAAGCGGTTGCCACCAAAAATTCCACCTTGCTCAATCGTGCGATTCGGTCGATTCCAGATAAACTAGAGCGCGCAACATGGCTTAATTATGTACGTTGCCACGATGATATTGGTTTGGGTTTTGATGATAATGACATTCGTCTGGCTGGTTACGAGCCCACATTGCATCGCCAGTTTTTACTGAATTATTACACGGGTCAAGATGCAAATTCTGCCGCAAAAGGCGTTGCTTTCGGCACTAATAAAAAAAATGGTGATGCACGCATCGCTGGTTCGCTTGCATCTTTGGCTGGGCTGGAAACGGCGATTGAGCAAAATGATACTGACGCTATTAATCGCAGTATTGATACCATTTTACTATTGCACGGCATCATTCTTGCGTTTGGTGGCATACCGTTAATTTACTACGGTGATGCGATTGGTACATTAAACGACCAAGCTTATTTAGAAGATGACCATAAAAAAAATGATAATCGATGGATTCATCGCCCAGCGATGGATTGGGAGAAGAGTCAATTAAGGCATGAGAAAGGTACGATTGAACAACTTGTGTTTTCTGGCTTAAAAAGAATGATTGCCAACAGAAAAGAAATTACCGCTTTTGCTGACCATAATAATCGCGAGTTAATCAGTTTAGATAATCCACATTTATTTTGTTTTGTTCGGTCCGATGGCATAGGACTGCATCCACGCGTCGTAGTGATTTGCAACTTTGATCATGCCGCACAGCAATGCAATATCAGCGGGCTACGAAAACTTGGTTTGTTACAGCATAAAACTGTAAAAGATCTGCTTTTAGATCGCACAATTGAGCTAGCAGATTCAGAGCTGACAATACCGGCACTTAGTATGTATTGGCTGGAAACCTAACTTTTTAAACATAAATTTTAACCAATTTGATGATGGAGAGAGCATGGAAAGTATTTTAGCCAGCATCGGTCTTAGTAACCCTGATGAGTTATTGCTGATATTAAAAACAATGCTACGTATTGTATTGATTGTATTTATTGCGTTAGTTTTAATGAATTTAAGTCGAAGATTAATTAGCTACTTTAAAATGTATCTTAAACAGCAAGCAGCATTTGAAAACGCAGAAGAAGTGAAGCGAATTGATACGCTGGCGCGTGTTGTGCGATATATCGCCACCTTGTTGATTAGTCTTGTTTGCGGCGTTGAAGTGTTACATGAGTTGGGTATTTCGATTGCGCCTATTTTGGCAGCAGCTGGAATTGTCGGCGTTGCGGTTGGTTTTGGTGCGCAGCATCTGATTAAAGACTACTTTACTGGCTTCTTTATTTTATTAGAAAACCAAATCCGGCAAGGCGACGTAGTTGAAGCTGGCGGTAAAAGTGGTTTGGTAGAAGAGGTAACGTTACGCTACATTAAAATGCGTGATTACAGCGGCAACGTGCATTATGTGCCGAACGGCATTATTGATGCGGTGACCAATATGAGCCGTGAATTTGCGCATGCCGTCATCGATATTGCTGTTGCATACAAAGAAGATGTCGCTAGTGTGATGCAGGTGATGACAGAAGTTGGTGATCAGCTCAGAAATCAGGCGGAATTTAAGCACAAAATTCTGGGTGACATGGAGATGGCAGGTGTTGAAAACTTAGCTGATTCATCGGTGGTGATTCGTTGCCGCTTCAAAGTTTTGCCATTAGAACAATGGGGCGTTCGGCGCGAATATCTTAAAAATATTAAACATGCATTCGATACGCGCGGGATTGAAATTCCATTTCCTCAGCTATCCATCAGCCCAAGAAAAGCATAAATATCGTTTCCAAATATCCACGCTTTTCTAGGGTGCGATTAGGAGTGCAAAGTTTCGCGTTCCATTTCCTGCAAGCTACTGTGGCGAACGTCTTTACCTTTGACCATGTACACCACATATTCAGCAATGTTTTTCGCGTGATCGCCGATACGTTCAACGGCTTTTGCGACAAACAAGACTTCCAGCGACATTGAAATAGTGCGTGGATCTTCCAGCATATACATCACCAATTGACGCATCGCCGCACGAAATTGCTCATCAACCAACTCATCTTGCTTAGCCACTTCTACGGTTTGGCTCACATCTAAGCGCGCAAATGCGTCTAACGATGTGCGCAACATTTCACGCACGATTTTTACCATTGCTTTAATTTCAGTAAAACGCGGTTTATACATTCGATCTTCATCAAAGATGCGCTGCGCTGTACGGGCAATTTTAGTGGCTTCGTCGCCAATGCGTTCTAAGTCTGTAATGGTTTTCACCATCATCATCACCATACGCAAATCACCAGCGGCTGGCTGACGACGCGCAATAATATGACTACAGTCTTCATCTATTTGTACTTCAAGTGAGTTAACACGCGCGTCGTTATCCATCACTTCTTTGGCGAGTTTGATATCCGCTTTGGTTAATGCTTCTAAGGCACTAACAATTTGCTGCTCTACCAAGCCGCCCATCTCTAACACTTTAGCGCGAACGGATTCTAGTTCGGCATCGTATTGTTTAGAGGTATGTTCAAATTGCATGTTTACTATCCTTGT
>JAZKEJ010000083.1:0-20469 GCA_040387095.1 Pseudomonadota bacterium
AAAATTGGCGTGTTGGTCGATTTGGTTGGCGGTGATGATGCTTTAGCAAAAGATTTGGCAATGCATATTGCTGCAGCTAAACCGAAATCATTAGACGCCTCCGGCATTGATGCCAGTTTGATTGAAGCGGAACGCCGCGTGGCGATTGAAAAAGCAAAAGAAGCCGGCAAACCAGAAGCGATGTTAGAAAAAATTGCCGATGGTACTGTGCAAAAATTCTTAAAAGAAGTGACATTGTTAAGTCAAATCTTTGTTAAAGATGACAAAATGACGATTGAACAATTATTGAAATCTAAAAATGCATCAGTTGCATCGTTCACGATGTACACAGTGGGTGAAGGCATTGAAAAAGTAGTGGTGGATTATGCTGCTGAAGTTGCTGCAGCTGCCAAGGTTTAAAATAAGTTAAGGAAAAAGTGGGTTAATGCCCACTTTTTTTTTCGCCGTTTTTTTAGTAATAGTATTTAGGCCTGAGTTAACCAGTATGAAAGCCGAATATTTACTAATGAAAGCTGATTAAAACTGACAGAAAATTTAGTAAAATCATAGGGTTTATGATTAAATACTCAAAATATTAAAACAAGGTAAACCATGGCAAAACCAGCCTACAAACGCATATTACTCAAACTCTCTGGCGAAGCATTAATGGGCGATGACGCCTACGGTATTAATCGTGCGACTATTAATGATATCGTTACTCAAATTAAAGAAATTGTCGATTTGGGCGTTGAAGTAGGCGTCGTGATTGGCGGCGGTAACATTTTCCGTGGTGTAGCACCTGCGGCGGCAGGCATGGATAGAGCAACTGCGGACTATATGGGCATGTTGGCGACCGTGATGAATGCCTTGGCCTTGCAGGATGCGATGAAACATATCGGCATTAAAGCGCGCGTACAAAGTGCGCTTAATATTGAACAAGTAGCAGAGCCTTATATTCGTGGCAAAGCAATACGCTATTTAGAAGAAGGTCGTGTGGTTATTTTTGGCGCAGGTACTGGCAACCCATTTTTTACCACCGATACCGCAGCTGCTTTGCGCGGCATGGAAATCAATGCAGAAATCGTGTTAAAAGCCACCAAAGTAGATGGCATTTATACGGATGACCCTAAAAAGAACCCTGATGCGACACGTTATGAAACGGTGACTTTTGACGAAGCGATTGTAAAAGATTTAAAAGTGATGGACGCAACTGCTTTAACCTTGTGTCGCGATCAAAAATTACCGATTTCAGTGTTCAGTATATTTAAACCAGGCGCGCTAATGCGCGTGGTAATGGGTGAAAACGAAGGCACGCGTGTTGTTGTAGAATAGTGTTGTTTAAATAAAAAAGTAAAGTTGGAGAAGGAAATGCTAGAAGATATTAAAAAAACAGCCGATTTGAAAATGCAGAAATCATTGGAATCTTTAAAAAATGATCTGGCAAAAGTGCGTACAGGTCGTGCGCATACGGGTTTACTAGACCATGTAATGGTGGAATATTACGGCTCGATGGTTGCTGTTAATCAAGTAGCGAACGTAAATTTAGGCGATGCACGCACAATTAATGTACAGCCTTATGAAAAGAATATGATTGGCAAAGTAGAAAAGGCGATTCGCGATTGTGATTTGGGTTTAAACCCTGCAACTAATGGCGACTTGATTCGCGTGCCAATGCCAATGTTGACAGAAGAGCGTCGTCGTGACTTGACTAAAATCGTGCGCACAGAAGGTGAAGGCGCAAAGGTGGCGATTCGTAATGTGCGTCGTGATGCCAATGATGCACTGAAAAAACTATTAAAAGATAAAGAAATCAGTGAAGATGATGAGCGTCGTGCGCAAGATGAAGTGCAAAAAATGACGGATAAAGCAGTTATTGAAGTGGATAAACTGCTGCAAGCTAAAGAAGTTGATTTGATGGCCGTTTGATTTTCGGGCCAATTTAAGGGTTAATCATTGAAGTTTTTTTCTAAACCACCATCAAGTTCTACGCAAGCCATTCCAGAATCAGCCGACATTCCGCAACATATTGCCGTGATTATGGATGGCAATGGCCGTTGGGCGCGCAAACGTTTTTTGCCGCGTGTTGCCGGGCATAAACGTGGTGTGGATGTAGTACGCGACATTGTGAAGCAATGCGCAATGATGAATGTGAAGTTTCTGACGTTGTTTGCATTCAGCAGCGAAAATTGGCGCAGGCCAGATGACGAAGTGTCGTTTCTGATGGGCTTATTTATGGACGCGCTTAAACGCGTAGTCGTTAAGCTGCACGATAACAATATTCGATTGATTTTAATCGGTGACCGCAGCCCTTTTAGTGCAGAATTGATTGCGCAAATTGAAGCTTCAGAACAGTTAACTGCCAATAATTCAGGCTTAACTTTAACGGTAGCAGTCAATTATGGTGGGCGTTGGGACATTTTGCAGGCAACTAATCGCATGGTAAAAGCGCTTTCAGCCAAGCAAGACCAATTTACAGAACAAGATATCGCACCTTATTTATCCATGCATTACGCCGAAGAGCCCGATTTATTTATCCGTACTGGCGGTGAAAAGCGCGTGAGTAACTTCCTGTTATGGCAGTTGGCTTATACAGAACTTTATTTTACCGATACGCTTTGGCCGGATTTCGATTCAAAGGCTTTCAGCGCCGCCATTCAATCTTATCAAAAACGAGAGCGCCGATTTGGTCGCACCAGTGAGCAACTCACTGTAGGCAGTTAATCAAAATTATGCTTAAAACCCGTATCATTACTGCTGGCCTGTTGGTTGCAGCTTTTATTCCTGCGCTTTTCATGCTGAATAACACTTTATGGGCTTATTTGATGCTGGTGATTGCTTTGCTGGCTTTGCATGAGTGGGGCTGTATGATTAAGCTATCGGCTCTGCAAAATAAGTTGTATGTGCTTTCCGCTGGCATTGGCGGCGTATTTGTTGTCTGGTTAATAACAAAATTTGGTTTCCATTTATTCTTTTTTAAATCACTGACTGTTTTCTTTGTCGTCGCGTTATTCTGGTTAATCATTGTGCCAATTTGGTTTAAAACCAGATACATAGTCGGTAATAAAGCAGTAATGGCTTTATTAGGTTTATTGCTGCTTGCTTCACTCTGGCTGGCCTTAATTTGTGCAAAAGGTGCAGATCCTGCCTTATTATTAGTATTGTTAACAACGATCTGGATTGCCGACAGCGCGGCTTATTTTGCAGGTAAAAATTTCGGCCAACATAAATTAGCGCCCAGCATTAGCCCAGGGAAAACCTGGGAAGGCGTATTTGGTGCGCTGATCGCTGTGACCATATTTGGTGCAATTTTATATACGTGGTTTGACTTTAAAGAATGGGCTGTTTTCCCAGCATTATGGATCATCACCATATTAGGCGTTGCTGGCGATTTATTTGAATCCATGATAAAACGTCAAGCCATGCTTAAAGATAGCGGCAGTTTGCTGCCAGGACATGGCGGAATTTTGGATCGCATTGATGGCATGATTCCCAGCGTACCTATTGCAATATTAATGATTTATTTGTACCACTACTTTAATTCGGTTGCCTAAATTGCAAAACCAAACTATTCAAAACCATACCGCACAGGATAACGTTATAAAAAATGTGACGGTATTAGGCAGTACAGGTACGATTGGTTTGCAAACGCTGGATGTCATTGCGCGACATGCTGATCGATACCAGGTGTACGCATTGGCGGCCAATTCAAGTGTAGAAGCCATTCTGAAGCAGTGTATTCAATTTAAACCTAAATTCGCGGTGCTATTAAACGAAAAAGCCGCGTTAGATTTACGTTCTAAACTACAAGCTATTAATAGTAAAACCGAAGTCATTTCTGGCATGACAGGTTTAGAGCAAATTTCCAGCGATGATGCAGTGGATATTGTGATGGCGGCGATTGTCGGTGCGGCTGGTTTGAAACCTGCGATGGCAGCGGCAAATGCAGGCAAGCGCATTCTGCTGGCTAATAAAGAAACTTTGGTCATGGCTGGCACCTTGTTCATGCAAGCTGTTAAAGCCGGTGGCGCAACTTTGTTGCCCATCGACAGCGAGCACAACGCCATATTCCAGGTAATGCCGCCACAGCAATTGAGCCATCTAAGCGATGGCGGTGTGCGCAAAATAATCCTAACGGCTTCTGGTGGACCATTCAGGCAATACTCGCCAGCGCAACTAGCAGAGGTGACTCCCGCACAAGCATTAAAGCATCCTAACTGGGTGATGGGTGCAAAAATTACCATTGACTCTGCAACCTTGATGAATAAAGGCTTGGAGGTGATTGAGGCGCATTGGTTATTTAATGCTAAACCTGAGCAAATCGAGGTTGTCGTACATCCGCAAAGTGTGATCCATTCGATGGTGGAATATATTGATGGCAGTGTATTGGCACAGCTGGGCAACCCGGATATGCGGACGCCAATTGCTTATGCATTAGCTTATCCCAGCCGCATTGAATCAGGTGTTGCATCACTTAACCTGTTAGAAATCGCTAAACTGGAGTTTGAAGCACCTGATATCATACGCTTTCCCTGTCTGCAGCTAGCCTACGATGCTTTAGCATTAAGCGGTACCGCGCCAGCGATACTTAACGCCGTCAACGAGGTCGCTGTGCAAGCGTTTTTAAATCATCATATTCATTTTTTAAATATTCCTATTTTGATAGAAAAAGCACTTAATGCCATTCATTCCGAGCCAGTTTCATCTCTAGAGCAGCTAATTGATATAGATGCACAAGCAAGACAGTTTGCACGCAATAATATGACAAAATTTGAAAATAAAAAGGAGTTAAGTGCATGATGACCTTACTCGCTTTTGTGATCACAATCGGCATCTTGGTCACTATTCACGAATACGGTCATTTTCAAGTGGCGCGCTGGTGTAATGTAAAAGTGTTGCGTTTTTCCATCGGTTTCGGCAAACCGTTATGGAAAAAAACGTTTGGCAAAGATAATACAGAGTTTGTAGTAGCTGCGATACCGTTAGGCGGTTTTGTCAAAATGTTGGATGAAAGAGAGTTAAAAGAAGAGCAAGAGCAGAACGCAGAAGTAGCACAAACCAACTATTCAGAAGAAGAATTACAGCGCGCTTTTAACCGTCAACATGTTTGGAAGCGTATCGCAATCGTATCTGCTGGGCCAATTGCTAATCTTTTACTGGCTATATTATTGTATTGGCTGTTGTTTATGCAAGGCGTCACAGGTATGCGTCCAATTGTGGGTGATATAGCAGAAGATAGTTTGGCTGCAGCAGCCAGCTTAAAGAGCGGGGAAGTGATTCAAAACATCGCAGGTCAACCAGTTAAAACCTGGGCAGATGCGCGCTGGATATTGCTGGAACAGTCTTTGGAAAACAAAACGGTGACAGTTCAAACTTTAAATCGTGATAATCAGATACATACACATACACTTAGTTTTGCTGGCATTGACAGCGACCCGGAAGTGGACATCCTTGAAAAAGTTGGCTTGGGTATGTTTAAACCTAAAATTCCAGCTGTAATCGGCGAAATTCTACCAAATAGCGCTGCGGAAAAAGCCGATTTCAAAGTCAACGATAAGATTTTAACTATTGATGGCGTCAATATGCAGGATTGGGAAAAAGTGGTGGCAACGGTCAAAGCCAGTCCTAATAAATCTCTGCAAGTGAAGATTGAACGTGCAAAAGAGTTGCGCACAATTGCGGTCGTACCTGAGCAGGTAAGAGAAAGTAACCAGGCCATTGGTCGTCTGGGCGCAAGTGTTCAATTAGATCAAGATGTATTAGACGAATTTCTGATTAAAACGCAATACACACCATTACAAAGTTTAGAGAAAGGCATTCTCAAAACTTGGGATACTGCGATATTTAGCTTGAAAATGTTAGGTAGAATGATTACCGGTCAAGTTTCTATTAAAGGCATAAGTGGCCCAGTAACTATTGCCACCTTTGCAGGCGAAAGTGCAAATATGGGCCTTAGCACTTTTTTAAGTTTTCTCGCTTTGGTCAGCATCAGTATCGGCGTGCTTAACCTTTTGCCAATACCTGTGTTAGATGGCGGCCATTTGATGTATTATATCGTTGAAATATTAAAGGGCTCGCCAGTGTCAGATCAAACCATGCTGGTTGGTCAAAAAATAGGTTTTGTAATATTAGGCTTACTCATGACCATTGCCATATTTAATGACTTCAATCGGTTATTTACTACAATTTAATTCGGGTTAATCATTTGTTTAAAATCCGCTATATACCAGCCATTGTTTTTGCGTTGTTCACACAGCATGCTTTAGCGCTTGAGCCTTTCGTTGTAAAAGATATTCGTGTAGAAGGTTTACAACGTACCGAAGCTGGCACTATCTTCAACTATCTACCTGTCCAAGTGGGCGATACGATGAATGATGAAAAAGCTACCCAGGCAATTAAATCACTCTACAACACGGGCTTTTTTAAAGACGTGCGAATTGAAGCCGAGGGTGAAGTATTAGTTGTCACCGTGCAAGAGCGTTCTGCAATTTCCAAAATTGAATTCACAGGAAACAAATCTTTTCCATCTGACAAAATGACCGAGGGTCTTAAGCAAATCGGTATCTCAGAAGGACTTATCTTTGATAAATCGCAACTGGATCGTGCAGAACAAGAAATTAAACGCCAATATCTTTCTCAAGGTAAATATAGTGCCACCGTCAAAGCGATTGTCAGTCCATTAGAGCGTAATCGTGTGGCAGTTAAGTTTGAGATAGAAGAGGGTGTAGTTGCGAAAATCCGCGATATTAATATTGTCGGCAATAATGCTTATACCACTGAAGACTTACGCGCGGAATTTTTGTTAACGACTCCCAATTGGATGAGTTGGTGGAATAAAGACGATCAGTATTCTAAACAAAAATTGACTGCAGATTTAGAAACATTAAAGTCGTTTTACATGAATAAAGGTTATCTGGAGTTTTCGATTGATTCTACACAAGTATCGATTTCGCCTGATAAACAAGATATTTACATCACTGTTAATATCACCGAGGGTGAAAAATATACAATTAGCGATGTAAAACTGGCTGGTGAGTTACAAGTACCTGAATCTGAACTTAAGCCTTTAATTAAAATAGCAAAAGATGATACTTTTAATCGACAATTAATTACTGAAACCAGTAAGGCTATCAGCGATCGATTAAGTAATGAAGGTTATGCGTTTTCAAACGTGAATGCCATTCCCGAAATTAATAAGGAAAATCATACCGCGGCATTTACATTCTTTGTTGACCCGGGAAAGCGCGTATATGTTCGCCGTATTAATCTAACTGGCAACACGCGTACACGCGATTCTGTATTGCGGCGTGAAATGCGCCAACTCGAATCTGCATGGTATGCAGGTGATAAAATTGAGCGCTCAAAAGTGCGTTTAGAGCGCTTGCAATACTTTGATAATGTTGATATCGAAACTCCAGCTGTACCAGGCACTACTGATCAAGTGGACTTAAATCTGAATGTCACTGAGAGGTCGACAGGTAGTGTGCAATTTGGTGCTGGTTTATCTAGTAACGAGGGTGTTGTTTTTGGTGTAACAGTAAATCAACAAAACTTCCTGGGTACAGGCAATCGTGTGGCTGCACAAGTCAACACTGGTAAAGTCAACACTACTTATTCACTATCATTCACTGACCCTTACTTTACGCCCGACGGTGTAAGTCGCGGCTTTGACGTATATAGACGGGATGTTAATACACGCTCCTTAGATATTGGTACTTATAACAGTTCTTCATACGGAGCAGGTGTAAGGTTTGGATTACCATTAACCGAAAGAGATTTTTTCAGTGCGGGTATTACCGCAGATATTACTAAAATTGAACTGGCAAGTAATAGCCCAAAACAATATTTAGATTTTTGTGGTAACACAAGTGGTTGTGATAGCAATTCGCTACAGTTAGCATTGGGCTGGACGCATGACTCGCGCGATAACACCTTGTTTCCGAATAAAGGCGTATTGCAGAGACTAACAGCAGAAGCAACGGTGCCTGGGTTAGATTTACAATACTATAAATTAGAGTATAAACACGCTTGGTTTAAAGAAGTGTATAAAGATGTGACCTTTATGTTGAATGGCGAATTAGGCTATGCTGAAGCTTATGGCGGAAAAGCTTACCCATTCTTTAAAAACTTCTATGTGGGTGGCGTTAACTCGGTGCGAGGCTTTGATAATGGTGCAATCGGCCCGCGCGATTTTGATCCCACAACTGGTCAGGATTTTGCGGTTGGTGGTACTCGTCGAGTCGTTGGTAACGCGGAAGTATTTATTCCTGTTCCATTACTGAAAAATTCATCGCAATTTCGTTTAAGTGCCTTCGTTGATGCAGGTAACGTGTATGCGGATAATGAGTCATTAAGTTTAGGTGAGTTAAGGTATTCGACTGGTGTAGGTATTAGCTGGTTCTCTCCGTTCGGACCTCTTAAATTAGTGTTGGCAAAACCGCTTAATGCACAAGATGGCGATCGAACACAAACATTGCAGTTCCAACTAGGACAACAGTTTTAATAGTAGAATATATTCATGACAATTGCGTTCATGATGTGAGGAGATTTGAATTGAATCGAATGTTAAAAACTTTAATTTCTGCAAGTTTATTTAGCTTGACCATAGGTTTGAATGCAAACGCAATGGCAGCAGAACTTAAAGTAGGCTATGTGCAAGTGGATAAGATTTTGCAAGAAGCACCGCAAACGGCTGAAAGTGGAAAGAAATTAGAGCGCGAATTTAGTCCTCGTTCTCAGGATCTTGAGCGTACACAAAAACAAATTCGTGACATTGAGGCCACTTTAGATAAAGAAGGCGTCACGCTGTCTGAATCTGAACGCCGAAATAAGGAGCGAGATGTTTCTAATCTAAAAATAGAGTTTCAGCGCAAGCAGCGCGAGTTGCGTGAGGACATCAATTTACGTAAGAATGAAGAGCTGTCAGTTTTGCAGGATCGTATTAACAAAGCAGTACAGACTGTTTCTGAAACCGATGGCTATGACTTAGTCGTTTACGGTGGTGTCGCCTATGCAAGCAAAAAAATTGATATAACCGACAAAGTACTAAAGCTTTTAGGTAAAAAATAAATCAAAAAACAAATTTCTGTTTAATTGAATCTATATGTGTATTGACGTTCACAAATGCTCTCCATGAGCGCCGCCGATTTATCACTTCAGGAAATTGTCCAACAATTAGGTGGCTCAATTGTAGGTGAATCAAGTACGATCATCACTAGAGTTGGGTCTTTAGCTTTTGCCCAAACTGGCGCAATAAGTTTTTTTACCGACACCAAATATACCTCACAGCTCAATAATACCACTGCAAGTGCGGTGATCATCAAGCCGGAACATGCTGAGCTTACTAAGCTCCCTAAAATTATCACTGACAACCCTTATGCCTACTTTGCTAAATTATCTCAATTATTAAACCCTGAGTATGTTGCAATTACAGGCTTGCACGCTACTGCGGTAATTGATGAATCTGTAAAGTTGCCAGCTGATTGCAGCGTTGGAGCTAATGTGGTTATAGAGGCCAATGCCATTATTGGCAATTATGTGACGATAGGTGCAGGCTGTGTGATTGAACATCATGTAACTATAGGTGATCACACTGTTTTAGAAGCGAATGTTACCGTTAAACATGGATCTTACATTGGTAGAAACTGCCATCTTTTCTCCGGGTGTGTCATTGGAAATGATGGCTTTGGATATGCAGAAGAGTCTTTATCTGACAACAGCAAGCGCTGGGTAAAAATCCCGCAAATAGGCCGAGTCGTTATTCACAACCATGTCGATATTGGCGCTAATACCACAATTGACCGTGGCGCAATTGACGATACAGTGATCGAAGAGGGAGTTAAGCTGGATAACCTGATTCAAATTGCGCATAACTGTCGTATTGGTGCGCATACGGTCATCGCTGGTTGCGTTGGTATTGCAGGTAGCGCAGTTATTGGCAAACATTGCAAAATAGGTGGCGCGGCGATGATTTTAGGACATCTGACTATTACAGATGATGTCACCATTTCGCCCGGCAGCATGATTATGCGCTCGATTCATAAAGCGGGAACTTACACAGCATTAATGCCGTTTCAAGAACATGACGTTTGGCTTAAAACGGCTGCAAATATTCGCCATTTAAGTCAATTAACAGATAAAATAAAGACCTTAGAAGAAGCAGTCGAAAAATTAACTTCTCAAAGTCAAGAATAGAGACCGATATGGCAGATAACACAATAAATAATAACGCTACAAATAGTATGGATATTCATGAAATTCTCGACCATCTGCCACATCGTTATCCATTTGTACTAATTGATCGTGTTCTTTCAATGGAAATAGGTAAAGAAATTTCTGCGTTGAAGAATGTGAGTGTAAATGAGCCCTTTTTCCCCGGACATTTCCCCTATCATCCGGTGATGCCAGGTGTGTTGATTGTAGAAGCAATGGCTCAAGCGGCAGCGATTCTTTCATTTAAAACGATGGGCACCAAGCCGACGGATGATTCAGTCTATTATTTCGCTGGTATAGATAGCGCGCGTTTTAAAAAACCTGTTTCGCCAGGTGACCAAATTATCTTAAATGTTAAAATTGACCGCATTTTAAAAGGTATTTGGAAATACACTGGCGTGGCAACAGTGGATGGCACAGTTGTAGCTGAAGCAAATATGATGTGTATTTTAAAAGCGATTGAAAAATAATAAGTATTTTAAATCAAAGCATTAACTTAAAAAATTAATGTAAATTATTAAATAGTTAAGCTATTACTTAATTAACATTTTCTAGAACTCAACCCATGTCCGCCAAAATACATCCAACCGCCATTATCGATGCAAAAGCTGAATTAGACTCCAGCGTAACGGTTGGTGCATATTCTACAATCGGCGCACATGTCAAAATCGGCGCTGATACACGTATTGCTAGTCATGTCGTGTTAAAAGGCCCGACAACTATCGGTAAAAATAATCAGATTTTTCAATTTTCATCTTTAGGTGAAGCGCCACAAGATAAAAAATACCGCGATGAACCAACCACCTTGGAAATTGGTGATAACAATACCATTCGTGAGTTTTGTACATTCAATCGCGGTACGATTCAAGATAAAGGTGCCACCAAAATTGGCAATAATAATTGGATTATGGCTTATGTGCATATCGCGCATGATTGCACCATTGCTAATCACACCATCATGGCCAACAACAGCTCGCTTGCTGGCCATGTGGATATTCATGATTACGCGATTTTGGGTGGCTTTACCCTTATTCACCAGTTTTGCAAAGTTGGTGCCCACGTCATCACCGCTGTTGGGTCTGTGGTATTTAAAGACATTCCACCTTACGTGACAGCAGCTGGTTACGATGCCAAACCGCATGGGATTAATTCAGAGGGTTTAAAACGCCGCGGATATAGTCAAGAAAGCATAGCGCAGATAAAACGGGCCTATAAGGTGTTGTATCGCAACAGTCTAACGCTGGAAGAAGCGAAATTAGAGTTGGCCGATATGCAAAAAGACTGTCAAGAAATTGCATTGCTGATCAATTTTTTAAAGATTTCAACACGCGGCATCGTCCGTTAGTCCAGCCAATATGCCAAAAATAGCGATTGTGGCAGGTGAGGCCTCAGGGGATTTGTTAGGGCAGCATTTAATCCGCGCGTTAAAAGTAAAACGCGATGATTTATCATTTATCGGTATTGCAGGACCTAAAATGATTGGCGAAGGTGCGCAATCATTATTCCCGCTAGAGAAGCTGTCAGTACGCGGTTATGTAGAAGTACTTAGGCATATTGTGGGCTTGCTTAAACTGCGTAAGAGTCTATTCACTCAGCTATTAACTGAAAAACCAGCCGTTTTTATTGGTATTGACGCGCCGGATTTCAATTTTTGGCTGGAACGAAAATTTAAAAATAAAGGCATTCCAGCCATTCACTATGTTAGCCCGTCCATTTGGGCATGGCGTGGTGGACGCATGAAGAAAATCAAGCGTGCAGTATCGCATGTATTAGCTTTATTTCCGTTTGAACCTGCCTTGTATCAAGCAGCCAACATACGAGTGACTTATGTGGGCCATCCACTTGCCGATGAATTACCCCTAGAACCAGACCAAAGAGCGGCGCGTGAAACGCTGAAAATTAAGCAAGATAAACTGGTGATTGCTATGTTGCCAGGTAGTCGCCAAAGTGAAGTAAGGCAACATGCGGCGTTATTTGTTAAAACAGCCCGTTTATTAACGCAAAAACATGGCGCTTCGTCAATTTCTGGCTCCCAGCTTTCCGGTTCTGCGTTTTCAGGTATTCAATTTTTGGTGCCGCTCATCACGCGAGAAACGCGGGATATTTTTGAGCAAGCCATTCATCAAAGTTATATTGAATATCCAGATATGGATATTGATTTACAATTGCTCTTTGGCCATGCCCACGATGCGATGGAAGCTGCAGATGTCGTGATTGTCGCATCAGGTACTGCCACACTGGAAGCCGCTCTGCTCAAGCGTCCAATGGTCATTACCTATCGCATGCCGGCACTAAGCTGGTGGATTTTGAATCGTATGCGTTATCAACCATTTGTTGGGCTGCCGAATATTTTGGCAGGCAAGTTCTTAGTGCCAGAATTGCTGCAAGATGAAGCGACACCGCAAAATTTAAGCGATGCGACTCAAAGACTACTTAACGATTCGAATTATCTTGCTGAAATTAAACAAGAATTCACAAAAATACATTTAAGCTTAAAGCAAAATGCAGCTGAAAAAGCCGCGACTGTTATTTTAAGTTATTTGTAATATATATCTAAAATAATTGATAGAAAACAGGCTTATTTGCGGGGTAGATGAAGCAGGGCGCGGGCCGCTTGCTGGTGGTGTTTATGCCGCAGCGGTTATTTTAGATGTTAATCAACCTATTTTCGGTCTGGCTGACTCTAAAAAACTCTCTGAGAAAAAACGCGATTTTTTAAGCGTGGAAATTAAATCCAAATCACTGGCTTGGGCAATTGCAAGCTGCACGCCGCAAGAAATCGATGAAATCAACATCTTGCAAGCTAGCTTATTAGCCATGAAGCGTGCGATTAATGCCTTGCAATTGCAGTTCAATATTACGCCAGACTTAGTGCAGATAGACGGTAATAAATGCCCAAAAATCGACTTGCCCTGCGAGGCGATTATTCAAGGTGACAGCAAAGTACAAGCAATTTCAGCAGCTTCTATATTGGCAAAAGTCGCGCGTGATGCAGAATGTTTTGCGCTGGATAAAGTTTATCCACAATATGGTTTTGCCAAACATAAAGGCTATCCGACCACCTTTCATGTGCAAATGTTAAGTTTGCATGGCGTATCGCCAATACATCGTAAAAGCTATGCGCCGGTTAAGCGCCAGTTAGACCAAGAACAAAAATTAAGCCAGCAATAGAAATATAGCTGGACGTTTGTGTAACTCTGGTAACGGCGATTGCTTCCAACCCGCAATCGTCTTTGTTGCAATCATTTCAGTATTTAGACTGATATCACAGGCAATACACAGTTTTGTATTCGGCCGGCATGTGCCTAAAATAGCTTCCAGCATATGTTGATTGCGATAGGGTGTTTCAATAAAAATCTGCGTTTCTTTGTGCGTTAAAGAGCGCTTTTCGATTTCCTTTAACTTGAGCTTTCGCGCTTGTTTGTCTACCGGCAAATAACCCAAGAATGCAAATTGTTGACCATTTAGCCCAGAAGCCATCAAGCTTAATAAAATAGAGCTTGGCCCCACAAATGGAGTGACTTTGATGTTTTTTTGATGCGCTAACTCTACTAATCGGGCACCAGGATCAGCCACACCAGGGCAACCAGCGTCGCTCATCAAACCGACATCAATGCCAGCTAGCAAGGGCTTTAACAAGGCTGCAACATCTTTGTCTTCAGTATGCTCATTCAACAAATCCAAGCTTAATTCACGCACTGGTTTAAGTGTTTTGATGATGCTTAAAAAGTGCCGCGCAGACTTTTCACTTTCAACAATAAATGTATCCAGCATTTGCACTTTAGACACGACATCTGGCGGCAAAACACTGGCGATATTGTCATCGCCAAGCGTAACCGGAACGAGATAAAGTGTGCCGAATTTAGACATGTGAATGATTGGCCATGTGATTACTTAACCTGTGCGAATTATTAATATTTAATTTTAATTTAAGCCTTAATACTTTACTTGCGCCCTGTAAATAAGCGTGGCTTTACCTTCTGCGGGTACTTCAATTTTCCATTCAGCTAAACGACTGTTGGTTTTAATATGTGGATGGCTCTCGCTGATGATTTTCCAGTCGCCGCTAATCGGCTCTTGCACAGTAACTAGCACTTTTTCTTTTTTAGCATTTTTTAATGTTAGTTCAAAAGCACTTTCGTACAATTGATTGGTTTTAGATGGCTTGGCCAATACTTTAAAGTCAGTTTGTTTTTTGTCGGCAGTGACATCAAATGCATCGCCTAATTTTAAACGCACGGCTTCATTTTTAGGCGTGTGGTCAATATTATCTTCACCTACAAATTGAACGTTACCTTTGCTATCTTTTTTGTATACGCGCAATATGCCTTTCGGTAGTGACATGCCTAGTTTGCTGGTTTCTTTATTTTCAAATTCAACAAATACGCCCACTTTCAATTTACTGCCAATTTCACCATATTGACCTTGGTAGTAATAATCGGCACCCGTTAGCACCAACTCTTTTTTGACTGGCACGTTGCTAGCTGATAGCAATGCAACTTGCTTGGTTTGGTTGTCGTTGATAGTGGTTGGACGATCAAGCGAATATAAATGATATTCCAGTAACGATTCTTCTGCCATTGGCACTGCGGCTTCTGCCATCAGCATATCGTTTTTGCGCATTTGCATAGCCATTGCACGCGGTGATTGCTGAACACGATTCACATCACCCGCAACCAATTGCAATTTAGCATTTTTGTAAGTGGTTCCGCTGGTGTTATTCAATGTTACCCAGCCAGATAAATCCAGTTGATTTTCTTTATCATTCAGCTCAGCGACATAATCGGCTTTCCAAGCCAAGCCGCCCGTTAAATAGCTTAACTCAAGGGTTTGATCAGCGTTTTGATTGTTGCCTTTGTTGTTAAACTGCGTGACTAATGTCGGTCTGTCGCGTAAATTTGCAGGCACGTCATCATAAATAATACGATTGGTAGAAACGCCTGTTTCAATGCGATTGCCCACTCTAAGCACTACGCCGTTATTGGCAGATAAAACAGTCGCCTGTTCAATGGTTTCTTCACCAGTCGTGGGATGTATGTTGAGCAATCCAACAGTTTTGCCAACATATTTCTGTAATAGTTTTTCCGGTGTGAGCAAATCAAAATCAAAATTTTGTTCTAATAAAGTCAAGCTGTCTGGGGCACTAATGCTGCGTAGCAGCGCAGTTTCCGGGCTGATTCTGGCACTGACATCTCTTAACGCAAGCATATTCAAGCCAGCTTTTAATTTTACTTGGCGCGTGTCTTTTACTAGCGCCAAATCACCGTTATAAATCGTAACTGCTACGCTTTGCTGATCGTTAAGCGTACTTTGCGTCTCATTTGAAATATTGGTTAAACTATTGTCCAAAGCAAAGGTGCTCATCGATAAGATGCTGGAAATAGCTAAGATAATCAAGCGGCGTTTAAACATATAAAATCTCTCGAAAAGTAGTAATTAACTAACGCATAAATTTTAAATTACGCTGACACCTTCATTATTTAACATGGTAATCAACTTGATTAAAGGTAGACCAATCAGCGCATTCGGGTCATCGCCTACCATGCGTTCAATCAGCGCCACGCCCAAGCCTTCAGATTTCGCGCTGCCTGCGCAATGATATGGCTGCTCTTTGGCCAAGTAATTTTCAATCTGTGCATCGCTTAACTCTCTAAAGCGTACCAAATATGGCACGACTTCAGCTTGCATATTGCCCGTGGCAGCGTTAAATAAACAAAGCGCACTGTGAAAAGTCACTTCACGGCCACGCATCATTTTTAGCTGTTTGGTCGCATTGGTGTGGTTAAGTGGCTTGCCCAATTGTTCGCCATCCAAGGTCGCCACTTGGTCACAGCCAATAATTAATGCATGCTGATACTCACTGCCGATTTTTCTGGCTTTATCCTGCGCCAACCTTAAAGCGGTTTGATGTGGTTTTTCATTTTCCAGAACGGCTTCATCGACATTAGGCGAAATACAACTGAAAGGTAATTGCAATTTTTGTAGCAATTCACGCCTGAAAATAGAAGAGGAGGCTAAAATAAGTATTTGTTTCATAAGCTTTAATTTAAGTTTAAAAAATTAAAGCCGATAGCGTGATAACTATCGGCTTTAAGGCTGTTAAATATCAATATTATTCAGGTTGAATTTCAAGTAAAGACTCATCAGGGGTAACTGTGTCACCTTTGCTGACATGCACCGCAACCACAGTACCAGTTTTGGATGCTTGAATTTCATTTTCCATTTTCATGGCTTCAATCACTAAAACGCCATCGCCTGCTTTAACTTTGTCACCAATGGCTACTTTTACCGCAACAATAGTGCCAGGCATCGCCGTCGTCACACAACCTGCATGGTGAGGGCGAGGGCGGCCATTAGCTGTTTTTGAGCCAGCTTTCTTTTTATCCACGCTTTTAGCACCATTGCTTGTTGCGCCGTTGCTGGAAACTTGGATTTCACTTAATGTTTCAACAATCACTTCTTCTGCAATACCATCAACTGAAACATAGAATGGGCGTAAATCTTCACCTTCGTGGCCGCTACCAGTCAATTTGATATGGAATGTTTCACCATGTAAAGTCACGTTAAACTCGTTTGGCGCAAAGCGTGAAGCGCTGGTATTGGCGGTTTCTTTGGTCAATAAAGCTTCAGGTTTTAAGCTGCCAGCGTTGCGTTCTTGTAAAAATGTCTTGCCGATATCGGGAAACATTGCAAAAGTTAAAACATCTTCTTCACTTTTCGCGATACGGTCTGATTCGGCCTGTAATTTAGCCATTTCTGGTTCTAACAGATCAGCTGGCCGACAAGTAATGACGTTCGCATCGCCTACCGCCTGTTGTTTAACTGCGGCATTAACAGGTGCCGGAGATTTGCCATATTGGCCCAAAAAATAATTTTTCACTTCATTGGTGACAGATTTATAACGCGAACCTGTCATTACATTTAACACGGCTTGCGTACCAACAATTTGTGACGTTGGTGTGACTAAGGGCGGGTAACCCAAATCTTCACGTACGCGTGGAATTTCGGCTAGTACTTCATCCATACGGTCTAGCGCACCTTGCTCTTTAAGCTGGTTTGATAAATTGGAAATCATGCCGCCAGGAACTTGATTGACTAAAACACGCGTATCTACACCAGTAAACTCACTTTCAAATTGCCAGTATTTTTTACGTGTTTCGCGGAAGTAAGCAGTGATTTCCTGTAACTTACCTAGATCCAAACCAGTGTCGTATTCAGTGCCTGCTAAAGCGGCGACCATGCTTTCGGTGGTTGGATGACTGGCACCTTCAGAGAAAGAAGAATTACAGGTATCAATAATAGTAGCGCCGCTCTCAATACCTTTTAGCATGACCATACTGGCCAGGCCTGAAGTGGCATGGCTGTGTACATGGATAGGTAAACTAACTGCTGCTTTAAGCGCTTTCACCAAATCTGCTGCTACTTGCGGTGTTAATAAGCCTGCCATGTCCTTAATACCAATACTGTCTGAACCCATGCTTTCCAGTTCTTTTGCCATTGCAACAAAATAGGCAATATCATGTACTGGGCTGGTCGTGTATGAAAGCGTACCAATCGCATGCTTTTTGACTTTTTTTACAGCGTTAATCGCTTCACGCAAGTTTCTCGTGTCATTCATTGCGTCAAAAATACGGAACACATCTACGCCTTTATCAGCGGATTTTTGTACAAAAGCGTGTACTACATCATCAGAATAATGGCGATAACCTAATAAATTTTGGCCGCGCAACAGCATATTGATTTGGCTATTTGGCAATGCCTTACGCAGTTTAGTTAAGCGCTCCCATGGATCTTCTTTCAAATAACGCACACAGGCATCAAATGTTGCGCCGCCCCAGGCTTCCAGCGACCAGAAACCAATCGCATCCAGCTGGCTGCAAATCGGCAGCATATCTTCAGTACGCAAACGCGTGGCAATCATGGATTGATGTCCATCACGTAAAACAAGTTCGGTAAGGTGTATTTTGCTCATAATCTATGTCTTCTATTAAATGCTTTTTTTTAAATGCCTTGGTGTGCCGCAATTGCCGCAGAAATGGCTGCTGCAATCAGCTCTGGCGGCAGTTCGGTCGCGTAATTAGTCAGCTCTGGGTGAGTTTCTACAAAGCTGGTATTAAATTGCGCATTTTTAAAGTCAGGATGTTTCATAATTTCCTGATAATAAGGAATCGTCGTTTTAACGCCATAAACCACCATATCACCCAAAGCACGGCGACCTCGTTCTACAACACCCTCCCAATCTAGCGCCCAAACGGTAAGTTTTGCACACATGGAATCGTAATACGGCGGAATGACATAGCCTGTATAGATCGCTGCGTCCATACGTACACCCGGACCGCCAGGTGAATAATAACGCGTAATTTTGCCAAAACTCGGCAAAAAGTCGTTTTTAGGATCTTCGGCATTAATCCGATATTCCATGGCAAATCCACGGAAACTGATTTCAGACTGTTTATATTGAAGTGGCAAACCAAAAGCGATGCGAATTTGCGCTTGTACAATGTCCACGCCGGTAATCGTTTCAGTCACCGTATGTTCAACCTGCAGGCGGGTGTTCATTTCCATAAAATAAAAATGATTATTTGAGTCCAGCAAAAATTCTACCGTACCGGCGTTTTCATAACCCACCGCTTTTGCAGCTTTGACAGCAAGTCCACCAATATAATCGCGTTGCGCCTGACTTAATTGAGGTGAGGGTGCAATTTCAATCAATTTTTGATTGCGGCGTTGAATAGAACAATCACGCTCAAACAAGTGAATCACATTGCCACGACTATCGGCAAGCACTTGCACTTCGATATGCCGCGGTGCGACAACGCATTTTTCTAAAAATACTTCTGGTTTACCAAAAGCTTTACTGGCTTCGCTAATTACGCGATCATAATTACCGAGTAATTCTTTTTCAGAATCACAACGCCTGATGCCGCGCCCACCGCCACCATTAGTGGCTTTTAGCATCACTGGGTAGCCAATTTTATTAGCCAGCTTGACTGCTTCATCCAGGTTTTCAAGATTCCCATCACTGCCAGGCGTGCAAGGAATGCCAGCTTTAGTCATGGCATTACGCGCTTGGATTTTATCGCCCATTTGGCGGATTACTGAAGCATTTGGCCCAATAAACTTAATGCCTCGGCGGGCACAAATTTCTGCCAACTCTGGATTTTCTGATAAAAAACCATAGCCCGGATGTAGCGCATCACAGCCCGCAGCTACCGCTACGTTGACAATATTATGCGCATTTAAATAACCAGCAACTGGGTCAGTACCAATGTTATATGCCTCATCGGCTTTTTTTACATGCAAGGCATGGCGGTCAGCCTCGGCATAAATAGCGACAGATTTAATGCCCATTTCGGAGCAAGCGCGTACAATACGCACTGCAATTTCACCCCGATTAGCAACAAGAATTTTTTTGAACACTTGAACCCTTAAAGATATGCGACAAACGCGGTGATTGTAACACGCGGGCGCGTTCTGCAAAATAAGCTCAAGCTCTAAAAGTGGCCTGATATGCGAAAGATACGTGAAAAATAAATATATTTAATGGTACTTAATAAATACAATGAAACCTCTGTTAATTAACAATCTTGACTTTGCTGTATCTGAACAAGCTATTTCGGGAGCAGTTGAATTACTTGCGCTACAAAGACTGAATGATCTATTGGCTTTGTCAGTTGAGCCGTCTGCTCAGCACAAGCAAACTGCCAAAATTCAGTACACATTAATAGGTTCCGCAAAAAAACACAGCCAGCCAAGTTTACACCTTAGTGTGGATGCGCAATTGCCAACCGTTTGCCAGCGCTGTCTAAATGAAATGAGCGTACAGTTAAAGCTAGACTTTGATTATCTAATTAGTAATACCGAGCCAGCAGAATCTGATGGGAATGATGATGTGGATTGGCTGGAAGCGTCACGCGAGATGAATCTATGGGAGCTGATTGAAGATGAATTGTTAATTGCCTTTCCTATCGCGCCATTGCATTCATCGGAGCATCAAGAAGAGTGCATACAATATAGTAAGCAGAGCGGCGAAAAACCAAATCCTTTTGCGGTCCTAAAGGATTTTGCTAAAAAATCCAGCTGAATATCCGCAAAAATTGACGCGCACGGTATTAAACACCTTGCTCGTGCAGGTTTATTTGCACAGTGTTATTTACACAGTAGCGTAAAATAAATTATAATGCTGGATTAGCTACTTAACGCATTTGCTTAAAGCATTTATTGGAGTTTTATCATGGCAGTTCAACAAAACAAAAAGTCACCTTCTAAACGTGGCATGCA
>JAZKEJ010000084.1:0-4406 GCA_040387095.1 Pseudomonadota bacterium
TCATGGCATGATTGCTGAAGCCGAAATCCTTGCGATTGCGGGCAAGTTACCATTGGCTGGTTCGGTCAATCAAGTAAAAGCGCCCGGTCAGCATTTATTGCATTACTCACCCAAAACGCCGATTAAACTTTTTAATAGTTTGGAAGCGTTAACTTGCTATCAGCAAAATAGCCTTCAAACATGCGCAGTTTTGTTGATGGATGATGCGCAGCAGAATAATCAATTGTCAGGCGAGCAGTTAGTCATTGAAATCGTGCAATTGCCAAAAAATCCTGTCATCGTTGCAGAGCAGTTGTATGGTGTTCTGCATCGCTTAGATACATTGAATGTGGCGCAGTTATTGGTGCAATCGCCGCCCGAAACGCCAGAATGGTTGGCAATTTCAGATCGCCTGACGCGTGCGGCGCATCAACCTTAATCCTTGTTTTGACTCCAAAAAAAGCGTAACTTAATCTAAATTCAAGCAACATGTAATAAATGCTATTTAGGCTAATTTTTTATATAAAAGGAGTAGGCAAATGACTCGTTATATTGATGGATTTGTTATTCCCGTGCCGACAGCGCGCATTGATGATTACCGTTTAATGGCAGAAAAGGCAGCGAAAATCTTTAAAGAACATGGCGCCTTGGACTATTGGGAATGTGTGGGTGACGATATGCATCCAGAAGGCACAATGTCGTTTAATCAGCTTGCCGACGCCAAGCCAGATGAAACGGTGGTGTTTTCATGGGTGGTATATGAATCTAAAGAAGCAAGAGACGCAGCCAACGCAAAAATATTTGTCGACCCGCGCATGAAAGAAATGATGGATATGTCCAATACAATTTTTGACTGTAAACGAATGGCTTATGGCGGTTTCAAACAGTTAGTGCATGCTTAAAAATTGTTACTTATTTTGCTTTAACTAAAATTTGGCTTTGACTAAAGGTTGATTTTTTAGTGCTTCGGTAAACTCCTGATCCAACGCTAAATCAATTGCCCTGAGCGCAACATGGGTTTTTTCAACTTCTGCGCTATTACCAGTACGATTTGCCATTAAGCCCAATGCAATCAGCGTTGCCGGATGATTCGGGTGTAATTTTAATACTTGCTGAAAATATTGATTGGCCCTGCTCTCATCGCCTAATTTTTCTTCAGCAGTAGCCATGTAATATAAAGCCTCTACATTGTTTGACTCTGTTGCCAGCCATGCGCTGGCTATCGTTTTTAATTCAGCCCAATGTCCATTTTGATACGGCAAAACCACGCGCATAAAAAATGGTCTTAAATCGTCTGGTGCATCCCAAAAAGGTGTTCCGTCAGGCTGATATAAAGCGATTTCAGGTTTTAAAAGTAATTCTTTCACCCATTTAATTGGCATATTGTAAAAGTAAGCTTTTTGCCCAGGGCTTTTTAGCGTGCTAATGGCAATTAACTTGCCGTCATAATCGAATATAGGGCTACCGCTGGCGCCAATCGCAAACGCGGCAGACGCGCGCATGACATTTGCACCGTCTAGCGGATAAAGCGCTTTAATTTTGCCTAATGTGACATAAGGCGCGGGTGAGTCGCCCGGCATGGAGATGGAAATAATAGGTTGCTCATATTGCAAACTTTCCGAATCGCCTAGAGCAACTGGCTTAAGATTTGCCCATTCAAAACGTAATATGCAAATGTCATGCGCCCAGTCGGCAATCATGGCAGCAGGCGCAAACGCCTCGCCCCATTTAGTAATGCTCATGCCGTTTGAATTTTGCAGTACATGGCAATTGGTAACGACATGGTCTTTGGTAATCGCAACGCCAGTGCCGTAACCATGTCCGCCACTTTTAAGCGTGCTACCGACTTTAACAATAGATTCTTTCAGCTGATATAAAAGTGCATCGCCTGGGATTGCAGCATTGATTTGTACGCCGCTGGCTGGGCTGGCAAACACGCCAACATCTTCTGCGTGTACAGTAAGGCTGGTTAGCAGCAGTAATATTGAATATTTATAAAACATCATTTTGCAGCCGATTCTTCGTTAATATTTGGGTCAAGAATGCTCGGCTCAAGTGCTTCGTTAAACTCCGTTAACACTGCATTGTTTACTGCTTTCATCGCCAGTTTCAGCCGATCGAGTTCTGGTTGATTATCTTCACGTTTTGCAATCAAACCCAAAGCATGTAAGGTTGCTGGGTGCAGCGGATGCAGTTGCAGTGTCTTCGCAAATAATTGTTTAGCAGAATCGGTTTTGCCCAATTTGTCTTGCGCAATACCCAAGTAATAATGCGCTTCAGCATTGTTTGGCTCCGCTTCTATCCAAGCCTGTGACACTATGGCTAATTCATCCCATTTATCGTTTTGATAGGGCAAAACTACACGCATAAAATAAGGACGATTTTCTTCCAGCGCATCCCAAAAAGGTGAGTCGTCTGTTTTCATCGAAATGGTTTCGGTAGATTCGGGTGTGGCCAACAGTGCTTTCACCCACTTAACTGGGATGCTGTAATAATAAGCACCGCGGCCAGGGCTTTTAAAGGTGCTGATGGCAATTAACCTGCCTTCGCTATCAAAAACTGGGCTGCCGCTGGCACCCATTACAAATGAAGCATCAGTGCGCACAACTTGGCTATCTTCTAGCGGATATAAAGCTTTGATTTTGCCAAACGTAATTTGCGGCTTTGGCGGCCCGCCAGGAAAGCCAATTGAAAACATGGCTTGTTCATATTTCAGGCCTTCAGAATCGCCCAGTTCAACAGGCGTAAGTTCTGCATATTGAAAACGCAAAATACATAAATCATGTTTCCAGTCAGCTTTTAAGCTAACAGGGGCAAAGCTATCGCCAAATTTTGTTATTTTTACACCTGTTGCATTGGCTAATATGTGGCAGTTTGTTGCAACTAGATCTTTGCCAACCACAACCCCTGTCCCCACGCCATGTCCGCCAGACTTGGTAGATACATGCACCTTGGTGACGGATGCCTTTAGCTTATAAGTCAGTTCTGGATCGGGTTCAGCAGTAGAGATTTGGCAAAAAAACAATCCTAAAACTGTAAATGCTAGGCGCATGTCACAACTTTCTGTTTTCGTTGGGTTTGCTGATTGACAACGATTAAAAATAATAATTCTGGATGTTTAAAAAACATATTACGCCTAATAGCCAAAATTATGCGTGAAAATGACTATAAACCCCTGTAAAATATTGAGCTTAAAAAGAAATTAACCTTAATAAATTAAGCCTCGGAACAAAATAATGCAAATTCAAACGCATGTTGTTGATTTAAACACTCCAGCTGGCGTCATGCGCACGTATGTGCACCGCCCGATTCACTCACGCAAAGTGCCGGCTATTTTGTTTTATTCTGAAATTTTTCAGCAAACAGGGCCTATTGAGCGAGCGGCACGCTTTATGGCTGGTCAGGGCTACGCAGTGCTGGTGCCAGAAGTTTTTCATGAACTTAACCCAATTGGCACTATCCTAGGTTATGACGATGCAGGTCGCGATAAAGGTAATGCAGACAAAGCCGCCAAAGACGTGCAAGGTTACGATGCCGATAATCGCGCCATGATTGAATATTTAGAAATGCAAGATTGGTACAGCGGCAATTTGGGTGCAATGGGTTTCTGCATTGGCGGACATTTGGCGTTCCGCGCAGCGTTGCAGCCAGAAGTGAAAGCTACCGCCTGTTTTTATGCCACTGATTTACACACTGACATCATCCCTAATAAACCCAACCAACACAGCATGGACAGATTGGCCGATATCAAAGGCGAATTAATGATGATTTGGGGCAAGCAGGATAATCATATACCTACCGCGGGGCGTGTGTTGGTGAACCAAAAATTAACAGAAGCCAATCTGAATTTTTCTTGGCATGAATTTAATGGTCAACACGCATTTATGCGTGATGAGGGTGACCGTTATGACCCACAATTGGCTATGACGGGTTATCAATTGGCTATCCAGATGTTTGGTAATGTTTTATAAGTTTGGCGCAACGAGGCGTTAAATTTTTGGCAGTAACGTTTTACAGAAAAGTAATATATATCCATGTTGTAAGCTGCAGCAACGAAGCTGTAGTGATTTAAAAGTGTAGTACTTGAAACTGTAGCCACAAGCTGCACGTTTCTTTTTAGGGATTCATGGAAAAAGTGTTGAGCGAGATGAAGCAGAAGGCGCACGGAACGTAGAAGCCGAGACAGTACATCAAGTACGGCGAGGTTACGAGCGCCGCGCAAGGTAGCAATTCGCTCGCGTAGGCACTTAACTTCCTGAATCCCCAGTTTAAATTACCCATTTAATTAATTTTTGAGAATCATATGACCACCACAAAAAACGCTGATATTGGCCTCGTTGGCCTAGCTGTTATGGGCCAAAATTTGGCTCTGAATATTGCCGATCACGGCTACACCATCGCTGTTTACAACCGCGACCCTAAAAAAA
>JAZKEJ010000085.1:0-2727 GCA_040387095.1 Pseudomonadota bacterium
GCTTAAAAGGATTGAAATTGGTATTTTTATCATAATAATCCTCATTTTCGGCGCGTTTTAAAAACGCGACTATTTTGTAAACCACTGGCGTAAAAGCTACTTCTATGCCAATTTTGGCCACAATCTGCGCACCAATCACCAAAGGAATCTTATCATTGGGAATAATGCCGGTATTCCAGAACGCCAACGGCACAAACATCACGGTATCAATAGTTTCGCCAAAAATCGTGCTGGTAATCGTGCGTTGCCACAGATGTTTACCAGCAGAAAACAACTTCATCTTCGCCATTATAAAGCTATTCACAAATTCACCCACTGCAAATGCAATTAATCCCGCCAGTGAGATGCGCCAAGTGCTGCCAAAAGCCACTTCATATTCGTGCTGATTGTTCCAGAATGGCGCTGGCGGCAACGCGACAATCATCCATGCCATAAAACTGGCAAACGCCAAGCCCGCGAATCCTACCCAAATCACACGGCGCGAAGCAGAATAGCCATACACTTCAGTGAGAATATCGCCAAAAATAAACGAAATGGGGAAAAATAAAACGCCTGCACCAAACGTGAGTGTGCCAAGCAATGGCGCGTCGATTTGCGTGACTTTGGCTGGGCCAATTAAATTGGAGCAAACCAATACGCACACGAAAGCAGCCATCATCAAATCATAATATTTGTACTGCTTTTGCACGTTAAGTCCTTCTAAATTAAGTTTTAAATAAAATACTTAACCTTTATTTTTACTCAATTATTTTGATCCAGTTATTTTTCTATGCGCACATCCAATTTGTCGCGTAGATAATCGCCGCCCAAATTAATCGCCAAAATCAAACTCATCAAACTTAAACCCACCACCAACACATAATGCGGCGCGACTAGCATATAGCGCACGCCATCGCGCAACATCGCGCCCCAGCTGGCATCTGGCGCTTGAATGCCCAAACCTAAAAATGAAAGAGACGCTTCCGCAATCATCACGCTGGCAAGGCTGTAAGTTGCTTCAACGACTAATATTGAACTTAATAATGGCAAAACATGCTTCCCCAATAATCGCGGCACAGTTGCGCCCAGCGATTCTGCCGCGATGACATGCTGGCGATTGCGCAAACTTAACGCTTGTCCGCGCGTTAATCTGGCATAGCTGACCCAACCTGTGATGCATAAAGCGAGTATTAAGTTGCCTAAACCCGCGCCCAAAACGGCAGCAAATGCGATTGCCAATAAAATACCCGGAAACGCCAAGAAAATATCGGTGATTTTCATCAGAATACGGTCGATTCTACCTCCATAAAATCCTGCGATTAATCCGATTAAAACGCCGATTATCATGGTAATAATCGTCACGATTATCGCTACAAAAAAAGAAACCTGCACACCAGCTAAAATACGCGCCAGAATATCGCGCCCTAAATCATCAGCTCCTAGTAAATGTTGCCAGCTTGGCGTTGCCAAAATCGCACCCAATTCAATTTGATTGCTTTGCAAGCCAAAAATGTAACCAGCGATTACCGCAACAACCCAAAAAACCAGAATGCCGATGGCGAATATTTTCATATTCAATTCCCAAACTTTACTCTTGGGTCAGCCAACCGATACAAAATATCCGTAAACAGATTCACCACAACATAACTTAGCGCAACGACTAGTACACAAGCCTGCGTCACAGGATAATCGCGTTTTTCGATACTTTCTACTAGCAAACGCCCAATGCCATCCCAGCTAAAAATCGTTTCCGTAATTACCGTGCCAGCCAGCAAACTACCCATTTGCAAACCGACAATGGTAATAATCGGCAGCAACGCCGCGCGCAAGGCGTGGCGCAAAATCACGGTAGATTCGTTTAAACCTTTGGCTCGCGCGGTGCGTATAAAATCGTCATTCAGCACTTCCAACAAACTAGTGCGCGTCATGCGCGTTAAAATCGCGCTTAGGCCAAATCCCAAAGTGAGTGCAGGCAAAATAATGGATGTATTGTCATCCATGCCGCTTACCGGCAACCAGCCTAACCAAACCGCAAATAGCAACATCAATAGCGGCCCCAGCCAAAAAGCGGGCATGGCAGATAGCCGCACGGAAACGATAGTGACGATGAAATCTTGCCAGCGATTGGCTTTTAATGCGGCATAAATGCCCAACGGCACACCAATACTTAACCCGATAAAAAGCGATAAAAACGCCAGCTTTAATGTGGCGGGATAACGCGTTTTGATCAGGTCGATAATCGGCGTTTGTGTATGAATGGAAAACCCTAAATCGCCTTGAGATAGCTTAACTAAATAACTGCCAAACTGTTGGATTAAAGGCTGATCTAAACCCAAATCCGCACGCAAAATGGCTCTGTCTGTCACGCTTGCAGATTCGCCCAGCATCACTTCTACTGGGTCGCCTGGCACAAGATGAATCAACAAAAAAGTGAGTAAAAGTACGCCAAAGACAACACTGACAAAATCGACAAAATGCCTAATCATTGTGAATCAAAACTGGCGTATAAACGTCAACCAAATCAAACAATTCCACAATATCGCAATTGCGCATGCGCACACAGCCATGCGAGCCGATTTTGCCCATTTGCGTGCTATCTGGCGAACCATGAATGTAAATATAACGTTGCATCGTATCGACATTTCCCAGCCTATTTTTGCCGATTTCCGTGCCACTTAACCATAAAATGCGGGTCAAAATCCAATCGCGATTCGGAAACTGCGCCATCAATGCTGACGTACAGATTTC
>JAZKEJ010000085.1:2737-4161 GCA_040387095.1 Pseudomonadota bacterium
AAAAACTGTATTGGGCGCTGCATTGGCGCCGATTTTGGCACGAATAATATGATTGCCGAGCGGTGTGCAACCGCTATTTTTTTCGCACCCAACGCCGTTAGCCGCGGTAGAAACAACATAGCGCGACTTAACTCGGCCAAAGTCATTAAAAAGCGTTAAGGTTTGCTGCTGGATAGAGATTTCAATGCGCATAATGGTTTATTGTAGCTGAGCTTATTGCGGTTGCAATTTTTGCCTTGAAATAGTGGTTAAGTCGTCCCAATTTCCATCCGGTTTTGGCGCGTAATGTTGAATATCTTTACGCATCGCAGCAAACTGGCCTTCGTACCACAACGGAATGTACGGCAATTGCTGATGAATGCGTTCAGTAGCACCTTGCCAATTCTCATTGGTGAGCAAAAAATCTAATTGCGCATCGGCATAATGTCCGCGATTTAAACCGTTTGGCGGAAAACTTTGCGAACCGAGCGCTTTTGCGTAAATATCCGGCGTTTTGATGCCTACCCAAGTCAGCCCGAATAATTGAAAGTTGCTTTGTTTCACATCCTGAAAAAACGTGCCCCAATCCAAACTGTTGATTTCCAACTCAATGCCCGCCGGCTGCATTTGCGCTTGCATAATGGTGGCAAAACGCACACGTTGCGCATCGGTCGAGGTTTTGTAAATCAGCTTTAACGGCAACGAAACGCCCGCTTCAGTTAGCAGTTGTTTAGATAATTCGGGATTGTAAGCATACGGCTGCAAAGCTTTTCTGGCGGCGTTGGTGTAATGTTCTGGCGGCAAAATCACGCCAGCCACACGCGTGTTTGAAACCATCACTTTTTGAATAATCGCATTCGCATCAATCGCGTGCGCGATGGCTTGCCGCACTTTCAGTTTATTTAAAATCGGGTCTTGCATATTCAAACCCAGATACGAAAAATTCGCACCTTTTACAGTGTTCACTTTCACTTGTGGCTGTGTTTGCAAATACTTCACCAATTCCGGCGGTAAATCGCCTTGCAGTAAGTCCACTTCGCCACGATGTAATTTCAACACGCGCACGGTTGGGTCTTTTACTTCAATCAAGTTGATTTGTTGATTATCTTTTACGCGTTTCAAAACCAATTTGTTGTGCCAAGACAAAAATTTTAACGCGCCATTACCGATGGGTTGGTGCGAAAAATCATGCTTTTTAATGATTAAGTCTTGCGGCAAAATACCGATAATCAATTTGGCAGGAAAGTTGTTATCTGATTGATTTAATTCAAATAAAAGTGCGTCATTACTTAACACTTTTATTTGTTGAATATTTGAAAATTCTGCCGCTTGCGCCGAATTTTTTAACGCTTTAAGCGAATCGTAAGTGGCTTTTACATCGTGCGCAGATAACGCTTTTCCATGATGAAAATTAGCGCGATTCGGTTTTAGCTCGAACTGATATT
>JAZKEJ010000086.1:0-27114 GCA_040387095.1 Pseudomonadota bacterium
GCAATGGTGAAATCGATTTCGCCGTGGGCTAAATCCTGCAGTAATTGTTCTGAGCCTATATGTAGACGCTCTTCCCAAACCAAGCTCGGTTCCTTAGGTTGCAAGCTAATTAAACGTTCTACAAAGCTTGTGCCTGCTGGCACAGTAATTGGCTTGCCGGCTAAATCTTTTAATTTTTTTGGCGCTCTTCTTTTTTCTTCCCTAAGTTTCTCGATGTTGTAAACCACCACTTGCTGCACGTCTTGGTAGGGGATAGAAAAATCGATGATTTGTTTACGGTCTTCGGTAATCGTGACATCAGCCGCGGCAATATCGGCCTTTTTATTCAAAATGGCAGGAATAATCTGGTTAATATTGTTGGCGACAATCAGCTTTAATTGCGTATTGTCGTTGGGTTGCTGATTTAACTCTTGAATAAATAATTGAATTAAATCGTATTCAAGCCCAGCGGGTTGTTCGTTATCATCGACGTAATAAGTATTTGGGCTATTTAAGGTAACAAATGTGAGTACATTTGTGTTTTTGACATCAGCTGGGCTAATAACGACTTTGGTACCGTCATCTTTTGGTTTTTGGATGGGCGGTTCACAAGATGCTAATAAAATGGCAACACACAATAAAAATACCAAGAAGATTACGTGATTAAAGTAACGTAATATTGGCGTTAATTTGTGGTTAAGTATCAACAAATATTAAGCCCAGTTTTCGGTTACAACACCTTCATGGGCAATCAATGTAGCGCTGGTTAGCCCATAAAAAATACCATGTTCTACCACGCCGGGTGTATTGTTAATGAGTTGATTTAATTGTGCTTCTGAGATGGATTTGTCAAAAACCATATCCAACACCAAACTGCCGTGCGAGGTAACGCTCAATCCATCTTTGGCGACATTCTGGCGTAAATCACCTACACCGCCTAAAGCTTCTAGACTGCGTTTTGCAGCTTTCCACGCCATTGGTATTACTTCAATCGGAATCGCAAAATTGCTGCCGATGCGATCGACTAGCTTACTTTTATCGGCGACCACTAAAAACTGTTTGGCGGTTTTTGCCAGTAGTTTTTCCAGCACTAAATCGTAGCCGCGACCTTTAAGCAAAGTCATATCTGGCGTGATTTCATCCGCGCCGTCTACATATAAATCAATCTCAGCAATTTGATTCAGCGCAATCACATTTAGGCCCAAGCTTTGCGCTTTAATCATACTGACGATTGAGCTGGAAACAGTGATGATATTTAGATTTTCTTCCCGCTGGCGGCGGGCTAATTCCTCAATAAAATAATTAGCAGTAGAACCTGTACCTAGCCCAACCAGCATGTCATTTTTGACATAATTGGCAGCATGAATGGCAACGGCTTGCTTATCGTTTACAGGCTTAGCGTTCATGTCAATCCATCTCCTCAAGACTTTATTATTTGGCTTTATTAATTAGCCTTATTATTTGCATTTGGTTAATGTTTAATTGTGGCAACCTAAATCATTTAACCGTCTAGCTTAAGGTTATAATAGGTAATAAGTCATCATTATCCAAGTCATTTCCAAGCTCATTTATGCAGTTAACTCCCCCCAAATCCAACCAAAAAAGTCGTTTTTCGTATGCTGCCAATGGCTTAGACAGTTTATCTCTTGCATCACTTGCATGTCGTTTAAAAACAACAAATAGCACAACACTTTCTGCAAAAAAGTCACCATTGGTGATTGTGACTTCAAACGCATTTGAGGCGCAAAGGCTGCTAGAAGAGATCCCCTATTTTGCGCCGGATTTAAGTGTTAACTTGTTGCCAGACTGGGAAACGCTGCCGTACGATGTGTTTTCGCCACATCCTGACTTGATCTCAGAACGACTAGCAACGCTGCACCAGATTAGCCAGAACCAGTGCGATGTTGTTTTAGTGCCAATTGCGACTGCGCTGATTCGCTTGCCTGCAGTGGCTTATCTGGCTGGGCATAGTTTCATGCTAAAAAAAGGCCAAAAGCTCAATCTGGAAGCCTTGCGCCATCAATGCGCACAAGCAGGTTATCACCATGTGAGTCAGGTGATTTCGCCAGGTGAGTTCAGCGTGCGCGGCGGCTTAATCGATTTGTTTCCAATGGGCAGCGTGTTGCCGTACCGCATCGATTTGTTTGATGATGAGATTGAAACGATCCGCACGTTTGATGTAGACACACAGCGTAGTTTGTATCCTGTGCCAGAAATCCGATTACTGCCAGCGCGTGAATTTCCGCTGGATGACAAGGGCATTGCCACTTTTAGAAGTAACTTTAGAGAACAGTTTGAAGGCGATCCGCAACGTGCGACCATTTATAAAAATGTGAGTAAAGGCGTTGCCAGTGGCGGCATTGAGTGGTATTTGCCTTTGTTTTTTGAGTTAACTTCAACGTTTTTGGATTATTTACCGGAAAATGCCACCATTTGTCTACATGGTAATTGCGATAAAGCCGCGCAACAGTTTTGGACAGAAGCCAATTCGCGTTATCGATTATTGGCACACGATCCAGAACGGCCAATATTAAAACCAGACGTGTTGCTGATTAAAGCGGATGATTTCTTTGCACAGACGCAAAATTATCCGGTTTTAGTATTGACACATGAAGCCAAAAATCCTTTACCTGCCTTGGATATTGAGCGCCGTGCCGAACAGCCTTTGCATAAATTGCAAATTTTCATCAAAGCCAAAAAGAAACGCATTTTAATCACCGCCGAAAGTTTAGGCCGCCGCGAAACCATGCTACAACTGTTTGCAGAACATGGCATTAATATGCCAACTTGCGAAACATGGGCAGAGTTTCAAGCCAGGGATGCTCCGCTCATGTTGGGGATTTCGCCTCTGCATAATGGTTTTTATGATGACGTAATTCTGATCACCGAATCAGAGTTGTATTCTGGCACCGTGCGCCAGCAACGCCGCCGCGAAAAAGAAAAAGCGCGCAATACTGAGGGCATGCTCAAGGATTTATCTGAGTTGCGAATTTCAGATCCAGTCGTGCATGAGCAGCATGGCGTAGGGCGTTACAAGGGCTTGATGAATCTGGATTTTGGCGAAGGCGAAACCGAGTTTTTGCTGCTGGAATATTTTGGCGACGATAAGTTATATGTACCTGTTTCGCAATTATTCCTGATTTCCCGTTATTCCGGCGGGCCGCCAGAAAGTGCGCCATTGCACCGTTTAGGCTCTGGCCAGTGGGAAAAAGCCAAGAAAAAAGCGCTGAAACAAATTCGCGATACCGCCGCGGAATTGCTCAATCTGTACGCACAACGCGCAGCGCGGCGTGGTCATGCCTTTACTTTAAGCTTAAAAGATTACGAAGCTTTCTGTGAAGGCTTTCCGTTTGAGGAAACACCCGACCAGCTGGAAGCGATTGAAAACGTCATCAAAGACATGCAATCTGGCCGACCAATGGATAGGCTGGTGTGTGGCGATGTCGGTTTTGGTAAAACAGAAGTCGCGTTACGCGCGGCTTTTGTGGCGGTGATGGGCGGCAGGCAAGTTGCTGTATTAGTGCCAACCACTTTATTGGCAGAGCAGCATTACCAGAACTTCTGCGACCGCTTTGCAGAATGGCCGATTAAGATCGCTGAAATCTCACGCTTTAGAACTGCCAAAGAACAAAAGCAAGCATTGGCTGACTTGGCTGAAGGCAAAGTGGATATTATTATCGGCACTCATCGCCTGATTCAAAAAGATGTGATCTTTAAAAACTTAGGCTTGGCGATTCTGGATGAAGAGCATCGTTTTGGTGTGCGCCAAAAAGAGCAGTTAAAAGCTTTACGTGCAGAAGTTGATATCTTAACGCTGACCGCAACGCCGATTCCGCGTACCTTAAGCATGGCGATGGAGGGGTTGCGCGAATTCAGCGTGATTGCCACGCCACCACAAAAACGCTTAAGCATCAAAACCTTCCATACCTATTATTCTGACGGCATTATTCGCGAAGCGGTGATGCGCGAGTTCAAGCGTGGCGGTCAGGTTTACTTTTTGCATAACGAAGTGGATACCATTTTTGTGCAAAAAGAAAAGCTAGAAAAAATCATCCCAGAAGCGCGTATTGCCATTGCACACGGCCAATTGCGTGAACGCGAGTTGGAACATGTGATGCGTGATTTTTACCAGCAACGTAGCAATATTTTGCTGTGCACCACGATTATTGAAACCGGTATCGATGTGCCAACCGCCAATACCATTATTATGAATCGTGCGGATATGTTTGGACTTGCACAATTACACCAACTGCGTGGTCGGGTAGGCCGCTCGCATCATCAGGCTTATGCCTATTTGCTGACCGATGAGCATCGCAAAATTACGCCACAAGCGCAAAAACGATTAGATGCAATTCAGTTATTAGAAGATTTGGGCGCAGGTTTTCACTTAGCCATGCACGATTTAGAGATTCGCGGTGCGGGCGAATTATTGGGTGATTCGCAAAGTGGCGAGATGCAGGAAATTGGTTTTAGCCTATATTCGGATATGCTCAACCATGCCGTTAAACAGCTAAAAGCAGGCAAAGAACCCGATTTAAATGCGCCATTGGGCGTCACCACAGAAATCAACTTACATGTTCCAGCCTTACTAACCAACGCTTATTGCCCCGATGTGCATGAGCGTTTGGTGATTTATAAACGTTTGGCCAATGCCAATAACGACGACGAATTGGATAATCTGCAAGAAGAGTTAATCGACCGTTTTGGTTTGCTGCCAGAGCAGGGCGAAGCGTTAATGGCTTGCCACCGATTGCGCATTGCGGCAAAACCATTAGGTATTAATAAGATTGACGCCTCTGATAGCGTCATTCAATTACACTTTGCGCAAAGCACAGAAGTTGACCCTATGAAATTAATTGATTTATTACAACGCGATCGCCGCATTCGCATGAATGGCCCAGATAAATTGCGCGTAACCGTACAATTAGGTAATGTGGCGCATCGCGCCGAATTTGTGAAAACGTTATTAAAAGAGTTTGCTTGAGCATTAGACAGCGCCAAATAGCGGTTAAAGCGTATTGCATCGCACAAGCCATTCGCTTATACTTGTACAATATATTGAACATATAAGGAGAGTATTATGCAAGTAATTAGCTATTCAGAAGCGCGTAACTCGTTAAAAAGTGTATTAGACGCCGTCAATGATAATGTGGATGTGACCATTATTAACCGCCGCGATGCAGGCAATGCGGTAGTGATGTCGCTAGACCACTACAACAGCGTAATGGAAACCTTACATTTGCTACAAAGCCCTGCTAATGCTGCACATTTAATGGAATCAATTGCCCAATTAAAAGCAGGTAAAGCCACCGTTAAACAGCTTGTTAAAGACTAGTGGCGAGGATATTAGTGTTTACCCCAAATGCGTGGGCAGACTACACTTATTGGCAAACACAAGATAAAAAAACGCTTAAGCGCATTAATGCACTGGTTGATGCTACTGCACGCGAACCATTTACGGGCATAGGCAAGCCTGAGGCACTACGTGGCGATTTAACAGGTTATTGGTCTAAGCGCATTGATGACGTCAACAGGCTTGTTTACCAAGTTAACGATAACGAACTTATTATTTTTAATTGCCGTTTTCACTACAGCGATAAATAACAAAACCAATAAAGCACCTATTGATGAGCCTATACGACCAATTACAAAAAGCCAGAAGTGAAGAAGATGTCAAAGATGCCTACATCAAAGCGCTGGGTTTAAAAGGCCATACCAAAGGTTTAATCGATATTCAAAGTAAAGAAATATGGTTTGAGGCCAAACATAATGGCCGCGAATCCAGTTACGCCATGTTTACGCAATTGCTGCATTACGTTCAGGCGGCGCTTAATAAAGGTGAAACCTTGCCGCCATTTCTAGCGGTGATTGATACCGAAAAAGCTGCGCTGATGAAAAGTGCAGATGTGCTGCCTTTTTTAGCCAAAAAAACCATTAAGTGGGGCAAATCTGCCACGCAATATCCCCAAGAAGCGTTGGATGCGATTTCCGCGCATATCGGCACGCATTTTGTCTCGTTCAAAATATCCACGCACGAAGATGAATTTATCAGCACGGTTAAAACTGCCATTAAATCGGGCGATATTATCCGCACGCAAATCACGCCAGCCAACCTTAAGCAAGTATTTGATAAATGGGTGGTAATGGTGGGGCGCGAGATTGATGGCGTCAAAGAAGACGATTACGCGCTACTGTTTTTTGCCGACATTATGCACGACGGCACGGCATCAACCCATGAAAACTTACCTGCTGCTTTGCTACACAAAAACGGTAAACCTGTATTTGAACTGGCAGGCAAAATGTACGAGCTTGGTAGCAAAGAAGGTTACCGCCAATTTTGGGCGATTTACCATAAACCACCCAAAGCCGAATATCGCAACTATTTATTAGAACGCCGCGATAGTTTGATTCCACTAGATGAACGCAGTTTTAAAGGCGCGTATTACACGCCGCTGGCGGTGGTAGATAAAGCTTACGACAAGCTGGCAGAAACTTTGGGCGATAATTGGCAAAAGAACTATATTGTGTGGGATATGTGTTGTGGCGTGGGCAATTTAGAAGTGAAACACAGCAACCCGCGCAATATTTACATGAGTACGTTGGACGTTGCCGATGTTGACGTAATGAAAGCGACTAAAACTTGTGTCGCGGCACAGCGTTTTCAATATGATTATTTAAATGACGATATTACCGATGATGGCAAAATTGACTATAACCTGACCAATAAAGTGCCAGCAGGTTTACGGCAAGCCATTGCTGAGGGCAAAAAGATTTTGGTGTTGATTAATCCGCCTTATGCGGAGGCGACTAATGCAGACAATGCGGCAAATAGCGCTAATACAAGCACAAAAAAAGGCGTAGCAAATACTAAGTTAGCTTCATTGTCTATGCAGAATTATGGCAAAGCCACAAACGAGCTATTTACTCAATTTGTAGTACGCATTGCCTTAGAGATACCAAATGCAATTTTGGCCATGTTTAGCACATTAAAATATGTAAATGCGCCAACCCTAGAAATATTCCGTAACAATTGGAATGCGAAATATTTAGGTGGTTTTGTTGTCCATAGCAGAGCCTTTGAAGGCTTAAATGGAAGTTTCCCAATTGGTTTTTTAATATGGACAACCAATCAAAATGCTAAGAAAAAAGAAGTAATAACAGAAATTAAAGCCGAAGTTTTAGATGGCTATGTTAAACCTATTGGTGAAAAAAGTTTTTTTAATATATTAGGTTCTGAATTATTAACAGACTGGGTCGCAAGACCAGCAACTAACAATCGAAATATTATCCCACTTAAAAATGCGGTTGTTCCAGCTACTGCAAGTAAAGATTTACGTGGGACAAAATCGGCAGATGGTGCGCTTGCTTGGTTAAATTGTGCGGGGAATGACCTTCAACAAGCAGGAACGTTAACTTTCCTTATTTCATCTGGCTTTAGTAGCGGGCGTGGATTCTTCGTCACTTCTGAAAACCTTTGCAAATCAGCAATTATTTTCTCTGTACGCCGTCTCATTAAACCTACATGGCTTAACGACCGCGATCAATTTCTACAACCGACAGAGCCGCTCTCCGACGAATTTAAAACCGATTGCTTAATATGGATGTTATTTAATGGCAGTAATTTAACCGCCAGCGCCAATGACCTTGAGTGGAATAACCAAACATGGTCGATTGTGAATCATTTTATTCCGTTTACCGAAGCAGAAGTGAATGCACCCGCGCGGTTTGAATCGGATTTTATGGTGCAGTATTTAAGTGACAAGGTATTATCTAGCGAGGCAAGTGCAGTGAGGCTTGCAGGGCAGGCGCTTTGGCAAGCTTATTTTGCGCAAACCGATGTGCGCAATGTGCGTGATGAGTTTAAATTGAATCGCCCAGATGTAGGCTGGTACCAAGTCCGCAATGCATTAAAAGCGCGTAACGCCAGTGGCGATTATGCGCCTGTGGATTTTAGTGCATTTGAAAATGCTTATAAAACATTAGGCGATAAATTGCGCCCACAAGTGTATACGTTAGGGTTTTTACGTGCGTGATAGGTTTTATCTTCTATCGTTAAGGCGTTTTTAGTAAACATGACTTAACCTTTAAAAAACACTGAATAAATTAGTTTTTTTAAAGGTTAAGTTGCTGGCGAAATTAAATATTTTGAATATAAATTGGGCAAAAAAATACTGTGAACATGATTGGTTTTAGCGGTAAACCAATACTGCAATAGCGATGAGTGCCACAGTTGCCCAACCGATTCGGTCTACATATTTGTGCAAATTGGCTTCCATGCGTGCACCGCCCCATTTCATTAAACCAGCCACAATAAAAAACCGTGCGCCACGGCCAATAATAGAAGCAATAGTAAATGGAATAATAGCCATAGAAAGTGTGCCAGCTGCTATGGTGAATACTTTGTAAGGGATTGGTGAAAAGCCCGCTACAAAAATCGCCCAAAATCCCCAATCTTTAAACCAAAGCTCGGCCACTTGAAAAGTAGCCCAGTAACTACTGGCTTTTAGATGAGGCTCAATGATGTCGAATGCGGTAGCGCCAATCAAGTAACCCAGTAAGCCTCCAAGTACCGAGGCAATAGTGGTGATAGTTGCGAACCACCAAGCCTTTGAGGGGTTTGACAAACTCATTGGGGCAAGCATGACATCGGGTGGGATTGGGAAAAAAGAGGATTCAGCAAAACTGAGTATAGCCAAATACCATGGTGCATTTGGTAACCTAGACCACACCATCACTTTTTGATAGAGCAAAGAGAATATTTTCATAGTGGAACGAAGTTTACCTTAAGACGTTAAAGTTTAATGAGTTTGCCTAAAATTAAGAAAAATGTGCCAAGTTTTATTGGAAGTTTTTCATTAGAAAATAAGCTGGCATAGCTCTCTAACTGGGGTTTATGGGCAAGTGCCGCAAAGTGTGCGTTGGCCTCTGTAACATCCAACCCCATTTTGTAATCAACAATCCAACGCGTTTTATTTAAGCCATCATCTTCTATAAATGTTATATCAATGCGCTGTTCTTGGATTGCGTTTTGATTGTGCGAACTCATACTTAATTCTGTTTGCAACGATGTTCTAAAAGATAGAATCCATGCCAAATCTGGACTATTTAACGTGTTAATCAACGCATTCATCACCAATTCCAAATATGGCTTAATCGCATCATCTGCATGACCTTTTTGCTTAAACCAATATCGCATTGCTGGCGAGCAATCGTGTACGCGGCTTTCAGACCAGGCGCTTAAGCCGCTGTTGGCAATCATTTCCATGTATAAATGCGTCAGCGTACCTGTGTCGGCTGCAATGTTCGGCAATATTTTTGTCTGAGACGGCGAGTTAAGCATATTTTCTGATGAAAAAATTGGGTTAATTGCCATTTTATTGTTGAGCAGTGCAGGTAAATCTGGCGATTTTAAGCGGACCAGTTGCGGGATAAAATCTTGCAGTTGTACAGATTTTTCCAGCGGAATATTGACAGGTGTTGCTGCCAAAAACTGCGCCTCAACGCTCGGCCACAATAACGATAGTAATGATTTGGAAACCGGTTTTAACTCACTTTTTTCATTTTGTTTTACTAAGGCAATCAAATGCAGTTTTTTAATGCTGCGCGTGGCGGCAACATACAAAAGACGCGCAGTTTCGTTATCGATACGCTCAGTTTCCAAGGCTTTTAAAAAATCATAAGTGCTTGTTTTATTTTTTATTTTTTTGGACATCGGCGCCGCTAACAGTTGCCGTTGATTGCCAACAGGCACCTCTTCCCATAACATCATCGGGCTATCATTATTAGCAGGTTTACGGTTTAAAGCGGGCAAAATCACCGTGTCGAATTCCAGGCCTTTTGAGGCGTGAATGGTTAAGAACTGCAATTGTCCAGATGCGCTGATATCGGGTTGCGCGTAAAGTTTTTGCATGGCGGTATCCAGCTGATTAAAATCCAGTACAAAGCCGCGCGCAGTTTTTTCGACTAAATCAAAAAACGCTTGAATATCGCGATTGTCACCAGCGTTGATTAAGGTGCTGGCACCGCCTAATTTAAGCCAAGTGCTTTCTAACCAGCGTCGCAAAGGCATACGACCCTGATGATGAAACGCTTCTGCCAAAATATTACGCACATTTAACAAGCGTTGCTGGCCATCTGCGCTGAGTGCTTGCAGACGATTTTCATCCTGTATTAATTGCCAGATTGTCGCAAAATGGTTGTCATGCGCCAGCGCATGCAAGTCAGCCAATTTCAGTCCGCACCAAGGCGCACGCAATATATTCAGCCAATGCACGCGATCAGCACGGTGCAACATGGCGCGCGTCAATGACAGCGCATCTAAAACGGTTTGCCTGTCGTTTAAGCCTTCAATTTCCACTGCCTGAAAGCGAATATGCGCGTAATCACGACGAATCACAGACACCAATTCTTTTAAATGCGTGCGTGAACGTACCAGTACGACTATTTTGTTTTCAGACGAACTCACCTGAGATTTTTCTTGCTCTAAAGTAATTAAGTCGGCCACGTAACGCGCTTCAATCAGTTTGGCTTGTTCACCTTCCTCGTCGCTATTCAATACCAGCGGATGAATTGTTACGCCTGCATCTGCAACCGAATCTTTAGTTGCGATAAACCTACGATAGCGAATCGCCGCTTGCGTGATGTTATCCGCCGTAGGAAAAATTGAGGTAAAAGCAGTGTTAATCCAATCCACTACCTGCGGATGACTACGGTTATTGCGTGTGAGTTTAAGCGACGTAAGCGGCAATTGCCCGATACCAAATTCGCTGGCGGTTAAGAACAAACTGACATCCGCTTTACGAAAGCGGTAAATCGATTGCATCGGATCACCCACGCAAAACAATGTGCGGCCATCATCTGGCTGCCAGCCAAGTGTTAGCTGCTCAATTAGGCGCATCTGCGTCGGGCTGGTGTCTTGAAACTCGTCTACCAATAGATGCGAAATTTTATAATCCAGCTTTAGCGCCAAATCGGTTGCGCCGCGTTCATTTTCTAGTGCGTAGCTGGCGGATTGTGCTATTTCAACAAAATCCACTTCGTTAGCCGCCTTAAAAGTCGTCCACAAATGTGCAGTTGCCAATTGCAATAATTGCGCAAAGGCTTTTACTATCGCGCAATCCTGACTAATTGCATCGCAATCTGCAATTGGCAGCTCACGCACGGCGGCCAAAGGTTCGGCGTCGCCAATCGCTTCTGCTAGTTGCGAAAATTGGGTTTTAAAATCTTCGTATTCGGGATGGTTTTTATCTTTGGCGGGAAAGCCATTGCTGGCATTGGGTTTTTTTCTGAAACTGCCTTTATCTGTGAGTAAAAAATCCGCTAATAACTGCCATTTAGCTAAATCCTGCGCATCATCAGTAAGCGCAGTTTTCCAATCGGCAAGTGCTTGCAAGGCATGATCCGCTTCTAAATGACTGGCAGCAAACCGCGTTACAGGCATCAGTTGCGTTTGAATCGTCGACGGGATTGCTTTCAGCGCCAAACCAAGGCGTTGCGCAATCAGCGCTTCAAGCGCGTGTTGCACATGCAGGCTAATTTCATCGACAGTAATACTTGTATGCGCACCAATCAATGGCAGCCACTGATCGCGCTTTGCCAGCATATCAGCCAGCAATTCGGTCAGTTTTTCAATATCGTTTTGCATAAAGTGCAATGCAGTACTTACAGGCTCGTTCACGCTATTTTCGCTGGCAATTTGCGCCAGTGTCTGCTGCGCGGCGATTTGGTAATGCGCGTTGGCATCTGTACTGATGACAGGCTGGCCGCCAAAGCGGCTTAGTAAAGGCATCTGCCTTGCCAAGCTGCTGCAAAGCGCATCCATGGTTTGAATGCGCAATCGCGCAGGTTGCGATAGCAATTGCCAGCCATTGTTTTTTGCATGTGCAAGCGCTTTAAGCGCTAAGTCACGCGTCACTTGTTTGTGTGGCGCATCAACCGGAGAATTGCTTTCTGCGGCTTCCAGCGACATCAAGATGCGATTGCGCATTTCGGCGGCGGCTTTGTTGGTAAAAGTGAGCGCGATGATTTCTTCGGGAGATTCTACTTGCGACAGTAGTTTTAAATAGCGTTGCGTCAGCAGTTCGGTCTTGCCCGCGCCGGCGGGTGCTTCAACGATAAAGTTTTCAATCGACAGGGCGCGCTGGCGATTGTGGCTATCTTGTGCAATCAATGTTGCTTGAGTTGTATCGTTATGCATATTATTGTCGGTTTTGTTCAAATTGCAAGGCGCGCTCCGGCAAACGCAGCAAAGGCTGCACTTCGCAATACAGTAAATCGGTTTCGTTCTCGAATTTCACACAGGCGACGCCGGTTTTAATCTCCTGCGCGATTGTTGTTAAGCTTTGCTGCCAATGCGTAATTAACGCTTCAAAATCGGCAAAATCTTTAAAGACAGAGCCGTTTTTCAAATCGGTAAATGGCTTAATATTGGGAATCGCGTCATTTTCTGCTACGCCGCTAAATTGACATTCCAATGCATTCACTTTAGCAAAACACGCGGCGACCACTTGCTCATCTTTTAGCACTAGCGAAGCATACAGCGGAATCTGCGGTTTACTGATCCGTTCATCTGCCCAACTACTATGGCTGGGTTTACTGCTGCCGGTTTTATAATCGATAATCACCAGTCCGCCGTCACTTAACGCATCGATTCGGTCAATTCTTAGCGTGATTTCCAAGCCTTCGATATTTAGAATATGCTGTGCTTCGCAAGCTAGAACGGTAAAATCGGCACGCTGCTTTTCCAGTTGCAACCAAGTGTTTAGCAATGGTTTTAGGCGCTGCTGTTCGATTTGCAGGATTTGCTTGGGTACGTTGTCGATATTTCGCGCATCTTTAAACGCATTATCAATGGCTGCCTGAATCGCTGCTTCTAGTTGTGTGTCCGATAGGGTTTTAAGCTGGTTGGAATTCTTGCAGCTTAACCAGAATTGTTGCAATACCGCATGGGTTAAGTTGCCGCGCGCAAGGCTATCTAAACCGTCGCTTGGGCTTTCCAGTGATCTGGCGCCTAAGCGATATTGGTAATAGGCCCAGGCTGGGCAAATGGCTTGCGCTTCAAACAGTGCGCTGCCGCCGCGCAATTTTTCTGCGGAAGAAATGGCTGGCGCAAAATGATCTTCAATCCATTCAATACCAGATTCTTCAGCGTTTTTTGTGCTGAGTGTTTCGGCTAAGGTATGCATGCTTGCAATAGCATCCGCAAACGGCAATCCATTTAATAAGGGAGAAGGGCGCAACTCACGATCTGCTTCTTTTTGCGACCAGGAAAAGACGATTTCATTGGCGCTTCCCAATAATCGTTGCTGCACAATCTGCGCAAATGTAGCTTGAACATCGGTATCAGCGTTTGGCATATTCAGATCGCGTTGCAGATTGACTGGCAATAACGGGTTTGGTCTTGCCTGTGGCGGCCAATGCTGATCGTTCATGCCAAGTATCCATGCGCCATCCAGAGGGATTGCGCTGCTTTCTAACATACCTAATAATTGAATGCGCGGCTGACCAACGGTTTCTGGCAGAAACATACTGCCAGCACAGATTTGATGCAATTTATGCACGGCATCGGCTGCTGAAATCAGGCCAGTTAATACTTCTAATTCAGCAAGACTTTGCAAAGCCTTTAACCACGATTGTTGGGCTTGGTATTCGTAACTGCTTAAACTGCGCGTATTCGCCCAGTTAATACCCATTAGTAACTGGTTAAACTGCGCCACCCAAAAATTGGGCGTATTTTTAGTGCGCCACTGAGTTTGTGCGGTTTGCAGTAGTTGAAGATGGGTTAACAATTGCGGCAACGATTGGTTGCCATTTACATTACTTTCAAATTTTTTTGTTGCATAAATCAAGGTTTGCAAACTGACATTGCTCGTTAAGTTTTTGCGCATGTGCGCATCCAGTAAATGGCGCGCGTCGATTTCGGTTTCTGCGCCCCAGTGCATATTCAACAATAGCGCGCTTAAATCCGCTTGTGCGCTGCTTTGCCCACTGCTGGCTAAGCGCAACAGGCGCAAAGCGGTGTCAATCAAGGCGTGTTCACTTAATGGCGCGCCAATTGAAAAGTCCATGATGCGCGGTGTTTCGTACAGGCTGGGGTGCAAGGTTTCGGGGTGAAATGTGTCGTCTAACAAATCTGCCAATTGAGTGCGAATATTGCTTAATATTGGCGTGATAATGGCTAGATTAGCGTGTGGATTTAGCGCTAACTTTTCTTTAGCCCAAGCCACCGCAGCGCGACATTCTGCCTCACAATCATCGCAGGCAATCTGTTCAGCATATTGAGTGAATTGTTGATGCTGCAAAAAAGTCACATTGACATTTTTTGCGTTTAAATTTTGGATTAATTGCTGCTCCAGCGGCGTGATGCGATCGAAACCTGCCAACTCGATCGTCGCTGGCAATGGCAATGTGGTCTTGGCTAAATAATCCACTTGCAAAGCCAATATTCTTGCGCATTCAAGCGCGTTTTTTTCTGTGCATAATGCCTGAAACGCTTGACGCCAACGGAGAAACTGCCGCGTTTCTACCGATTGAAAATAATCATTAAAGCGTACATGACTCACTTGCCAATCAATCAACAGTTGATTGGCTTGCATGGCAGCCTCCGCCAAACTTGCAATATCAAACAGCTCTGCCAACTCATGCTTTTGAATACAGCTTTGAATCGCATGTTGCCAGAGTAGTTTTTCTGTGACAGCAGACAAGCTAATCGCTGGGAAAATATGCGTTTCGATTTCGCCAGCCAATATACTTTGCTGCATTAACTGGGTTAACCATTGTTGCAACGTCATTATTTGCGGCGTTTGCCATTGAGTTTGATGCAGTGATAATTGCTGTTGATAATGCAATTGCAAGCCACGACTTAAACGCGCGGTTGTGCATAGTATTAAATGCGGTGTTAAATTTAACATGCCGTTATTGTAGGCGAACTTGCAGTAAAATAGCGGCATAAACTTGTTGCCATCCGCCATTTTTAAAAGGTAAAAACGATGTTAAGTAAATTTGCCAAATTATTCAAAATTCTCATTCTAGTCATCATTATTCCTGTCGTATTATTTGCCTTATATACTTGGGCTGTACTAACTTGGGTATATTCAACTGGTGAGCGGGCAGGTTATGTACAAAAATTCTCTGAAAAAGGCTATGTCTGTAAAACCTACGAAGGCGAACTGGTGTTGGTTTCGATGCCGGGTACGCAAGCTGAAAAGTTTTTATTTACAGTTAAAGACAAATCTCTGGTTGAAAAAATCAATAACAGTTTAGGTAAACGTGTACGCATTACATATGAGGAACACAAAGGTATTCCAAGCAGCTGCTTTGGTGAAACGCCTTATTATGTACAGAATATACAGATTTTAGAAAACGACTCATTTAATCTGCCGTTTAATTAATGGCGCTAAATTGGTTGGCAGAATATTGATGCGCAGGACTTTAAATTGAGTAGTTTGGACGAAAAAAACTATATCACGCCGCAGGGTTTTGCTGCTTTGCAGGCGGAGTTTCACCAGCTTTATAAAGTAGAGCGGCCGGAAGTGGTGCGCACAGTTTCTTGGGCGGCCAGCAACGGTGACAGAAGCGAGAATGGCGATTACATTTACGGCAAACGCCGCTTGCGCCAGATTGATAGCCGCTGTAGGCATTTGATGCGCCGCATGGATTTAGCCGAAATTGTCGATAGCTCCTTACAACAGCATCTGGAAAAAGTTTTTTTTGGCGCCTGGGTGACTTTGTTTAACTTGGCAGACGAAAGCGAGCATGTCTATCGCATTGTGGGCAAAGATGAGCTGGAACCAAACAAAGGGCATATCAGCTGGGTTTCACCTTTGGCAAAAGCCATGCTGGGTAAAAGTTTGGGCGATGCTGTGCGGGTGATTACGCCCAAGGGCGAAGAGATGTTTGAAGTGGTGGATATTCGCTATACAGCTGTCGAATCGGCTGTTTGAACTAAATCCTTAATTACGCTATCCTAGTTTCTATGTTGAAACGTTTTTCACATTTTTTTGCATGGCTTTTGCTGGTTTTAATACCAATGCAAGCCTTGGCGACCGCCAATATGCTGACATGCAACAGCATCATGCAATCCAGTGCTGCAAAGCAATCGGCTCCAGTCATATCAGGTACCATGCCATGTCATCAACATATGACTAATCCTGCATCTGAATCCAATGGCAAATCATCATGTAAATCCACTTGTGCAAGTATTTGCGCCAGTTTATGTGCATTAACCGCAATGCCAGTACTTAATCAATTAAGTTTTGCTTTAAATTTAATGCAAATATTTGATGTTAATCATCAAGTTTACGCATCAATTACCCAACCCAGCCTGCAACGCCCACCCATTACCTTTATTTAACAGCCTAATTACGTCCAAAATTTAGCACTAGCAAAAATTTAGCGCGTATTCATTTGGTCTGATGGCTTATTTAAGTCATCTAAATAAAGGAAAAATCATGTTTTACCGTTTTATTAAAACCGCCGCATTGCCACTAATGGCGATGCTGCTCAGCCAGCCAGCTACCGCAGGACCGATGGGGTTTGACAAGTCTTTTATGAGCATGGGCGATTTCAATAATAATTGGCGTGAGTCTTTTATTAATTATGCGATTACTCCACGCGATGCGTTTGGTGTCAGCGCGGCTTACATGCGCGCGGATGACAAAACAAAATCCCGCACGCTGGAAGAATTGACTTACACACGATTGTTACAGCGCTGGAATATGCCACATGCGCAAGCTAACTTGTGGTTTCAGGGCGGAATCGGTGCTTTGCAGGGTGAAGATAAACGGGTTGGCAAAGACGATCAGTTTAATAAATTCGTCTATACGCCAGGCGTGCAGTTTGATTACGAAACCACGCGTATTTACTTTCAAGCCGCACATCGGCTATATCGCGCGTCGGATATTAATCACGATTACACATCATTCCGCGCGGGTTTCTCATTTTATGAAAGTGATTATGACAAAACACAGCCTTGGTTGATTTTAGAAGCACGCAATATGAACGGCCTAAGTGAAAAAATCGAAATCACACCTATGCTGCGCTTGATTAACAAAAGCTTTTTTGTAGAAGCCGGCGTGAATAATTCGCGCGAACCACGCTTTAACTTTATGTATATATTTTAGGAGATTTATGATGAAAAAATTACTATTAACAACACTTGTATTATCAACATTAATGAGCCAAGTTGCGTTTGCCACGCAAACCATCAAAGCCAGCGTGAACGGCATGGTATGCGCGTTTTGTGCGCAGGGCATTGAGAAAAAAATGCGCGCGTTGTCTGAAACGCAAGATGTTTACGTTAACTTAAAGCAGCGCATTGTAGCGGTGGAACTGAAAGATGGCCAAACATTAAGTAACGACAAAGTGAAAGCCATTATTAAAGATGCCGGCTATGATGTGACCGCGATTGAAATATCAGAACAGCCAGCCGCGGCAATTAAAGCGACGCTTGAAGCTAAACAAGGGGCAAAATAATGGCTGCAAATGTGCAAACGGATGTGGATTTAAGTGTCGTTAAGACTGCACGAAAAGCCAATATCCTGTCGCTTTTCACCAGTGGCTCAACGCTAATTTGCTGCGCGTTACCAGCCACTTTGGTGGCGATTGGCTCTGCTGCGACGCTCGCCAGTTTAGTCTCAAACTTTCCTCAATTAATCTGGATAAGCGAGCATAAATTATTAGTGTTTGGTTTAGCCGGTGCCATGCTAGCAATTGCAGGCTATTTGCAGTGGCAGGCGAGCAATGCGCCTTGCCCGATTGACCCTACATTGGCAGCAGTTTGTACAAAAACTCGGAAAAATGCGCTGCGTATTTATTGGTTATCCGTGGTGATTTTTGCAATAGGTGTTTTTTTTGCTTTTATTGCGCCGTTAATCGTTTAGTTTAATCATTTTAAACAGTTAGCTTTAATATAATGGCTTGCGGCTTAATTGCTTAGTAAAATATGCGCTAGTGATTAAGCCGTTTTTTTGGCTCGTTTATTGAGAAAGATTGATCATGACTTATGTCATTATTAAATATTTAATCACCGCCGCAGTCGTGGTGCTGGTTTCAGAATTCGCTAAAGCCAGTGACAAATTGGGCGCATTAGTTGCTGCATTACCATTGGTAACGGTTTTGACGCTGATTTGGTTATATATTGAGCAGCAACCCGCGATTAAAATTGCCAATCACGCCTATTACACATTTTGGTATGTGTTGCCCACATTGCCGATGTTTTTATTGTTTCCTTATTTATTGCCAAAATTGGGTTTCTGGCCAACATTAATAGGTTGCGTAGTGTTTACTTTAATGGTTTTTTACGTTTATGCAGCCTGCATTAAACGGTTTGGCATCTATTTAATTTAATGTCGAATTTAATAAAACCTGCACCAGATTGGGATATTTTCTGCAAAATCGTCGATAATTTTGGCGATATTGGTGTCTGCTGGCGTCTGGCAAGTCAATTACAGCGTGAACACGGATTAAGCGTGCGGCTTTGGGTAGACGATTTAAACGCAGCTAAAAAAATCATTCCGCGTCTGGATGTAAGTTTAAATCAGCAAGTTATTGACGCAATAAGCATTTTTAAATGGCCTGGCTTCGATAAAGAAGGTGAGGCAGATTTTGCTGATGCCGCTGACGTGGTGATTGAAGCGTTTGCCTGTGAATTGCCAGTAACCTATTTACATGCGATGGCTCAGAAAAAATCCAAATGGATTAATCTTGAATATCTTTCTGCAGAGTCTTGGGTGGCGGATTTTCACGCCAAACCATCACCACAGGCAAATGGGTTAATAAGGTATTTCTACTTTCCAGGATTTAGTGAAGCTACTGGTGGTTTGATAAGAGAAGCAGGTATTTTCAATAAAAATCAGCAGCTTAATGACGCTGACGATTGCCAACATGTTTTTTGGAAAAGTGACGACTTAACAAATAGCCATCATCTAAAAGTGTCACTGTTCTGTTATCCGCACGCGCCGATTGAATCGTTGTTAATGGCAATGGCTGACTCAAATCAACAAATTAGTTGCTATGTACCAGAAAGCAGTATTTTGCCAAAAATTGCCGAATTTTTTGGCTTAAGTTCTATGCATATTGGTGAAAATTACCAGCTTAAAAACCTCAATCTACACGTTTTACCGTTTTTAAATCAAGCTGATTACGACCAATTATTAAGCGCATGCGATATTAACTTTGTGCGCGGTGAAGATAGCTGGCTGCGCGCGATTTGGGCGGGAAAACCGTTTATTTGGCAGCCTTATTTTCAAGATGAAAATACCCATATTAAAAAGTTAGCAGCATTTTTGGCTTTGTATTATGCAGATATGGATGCGAAAGACGTGGTTTTACAAATGCACAATGCTTGGGTTGCCGAGCAATTATCCCCAAAGATTTGGCAAAGCTATTTAAATCAATTGCCCGATATTGCTGGTTATATTTTGCAACAATCGCAAAAATTGGCACAGCAAACCGACCTTGCGGCTAAGTTGGTAATTTTTTGCAATAAGCTTTAGTGTTTTTAAAGCGTGAAACTGGTTAAAAAAGAAGAGTTTAGGTATAATTCGCGGCTTGATTCCAACCCAATGCTTGATATTCCAAACCAATTAATAGTAAGGCAACCCAATGAAAACAGCTCAAGAACTCCGCGCCGGTAACGTGATTATGGCCGATGGCGTACCGTTAGTGGTGGTGAAAGCCGAATACAACAAATCTGGCCGCAGTACAGCCGTTGTTAAAATGAAGTTTAAAAACTTGTTAACAGAAGCGCCATCTGAAACTATTTACGGTGCAGGCGACAAGTTTGACGTAATTGTGCTTGAGAAAAAAGAAGCAACCTATTCATATTTTGCAGACCCGACCTATGTGTTTATGGACGCAGATTATAATCAATACGATGTTGATGCAGAGTTTATGGAAGATGCATTACCGTTTATTGAAGATGGTATGCCGGTAGATATTCGTTTTTATGAGGGTAAAGCCATTTCAGTGGAATTGCCAACCACTGTTGTGCGTGAAGTGACTTATACAGAGCCAGCAGTAAAAGGCGATACATCTGGCAAAGTAATGAAACCAGCTAAACTGGCGTCAGGCTTTGAGATTCCTGTGCCGTTGTTTGTTGCGCAAGGCGACAAAATTGAGATTGATACGCGTACAGGTGAATATCGTAACCGCGTATTAAAATAATTAAACACTTTTTCGCTTAGTCAAATTTAGCAGAAAAATGTTTAAGAGTATGTAAATGTAACTACAATAAAAAAAGCCGCATATGCGGCTTTTTTTATTGGTGAACGCTTAAGAAGCCGTACCACCAACCGTTAACCCATCAATCTTAAGTGTTGGTTGACCTACACCAACGGGCACGCTTTGGCCTTCTTTGCCGCATGTGCCCACGCCAGAATCAAGTGACATATCATTACCAATCATTGAAACGCGCGTTAAAACATCTGGGCCATTGCCAATTAAAGTAGCACCCTTAACAGGATAGGTGATTTTGCCATCTTCAATCATATAAGCTTCGGCGGCGCTAAACACAAATTTTCCGCTGGTGATATCGACTTGCCCACCACCAAAGTTCGCTGCGTATAAACCTTTTTTGACGGATTTAATGATTTCTGCAGGGTCTTTATCGCCATTATGCATATAGGTATTGGTCATGCGCGGCATAGGGATGTGCGCGTAGCTTTCGCGGCGGCCATTGCCTGTTAGCGGCATATTCATTAAACGCGCATTTAAGCTATCTTGAATGTAACCGCGCAAAATACCATCCTCAATCAATACGGTTTTATTGGTTTGGTTACCTTCATCATCCATGCTTAATGAACCGCGTCTGTCGGTTAATGTGCCATCATCTACAATGGTAATGCCTTTAGCGGCGACTTGTTTGCCCATCATATTGGCAAATGCGCTGCTCCCTTTACGGTTGAAGTCGCCTTCCAAGCCATGGCCAATCGCTTCATGCAATAAAATGCCTGGCCAGCCAGCACCTAAAACCACCGTCATGCTGCCAGCAGGAGCAGGGCGCGCATCCAGGTTTACCAAAGCTTGATGCACGGCTTTTTGCGCATAATCCTGCAATATTTCATCGCTAAAATAGCTGTAATCAAAACGCCCACCGCCACCGCTGGAGCCTTGCTCGCGACGTCCATTTTGTTCTACATGCACTTGCACCGAAATACGCACCAAAGGACGTACGTCAGCAGCCATGATGCCATCGCTACGCGCCACCATAATCACTTCATATTCACCCGCAATACTCGCCATCACTTGCGTCACACGCGGATCAATTTTTTTGGCAAACTGCTCTAAACGCTCTAGCAATTTGACTTTTGCATCGGCTGATAAACTGGCAATTGGATCTTGTGGCAAATAAAGCTGCTTATTTTGATTAGTTACAATGCTCTTACCAGTTTGCTCTAATCCTAAAGCGGCAATCGATTTAGTAGCATTTGCTGCACTATTTAAAGCGCTTAAGTTAATATCATCTGAATAGGCAAAAGCAGTTTTTTCACCACTGACGGCGCGAACGCCCACACCTTGGTCGATGCTGAAATTGCCTGATTTGACCTGACCTTCTTCCAAGCCCCAAGATTCGCTGCGACTATATTGAAAATATAAATCCGCATAATCCACTTGATGCGACATGATATTGCCAAGCACAGCCTGTATGGCGCTGGTATCAAGTCCTGTTGGCTTGAGTAGCACATCATGTGCGGTATCAAAGTGGCTGGCTTTGGTTAAATTTGGTTGTTCTATTTTCATTATCTTAATATGGTGACATTGATTGAATTTACTATACCCGCACAGCAGAAAAACGCACTAAGTATATTCTTGATTCCCTCATACTTAGACTGCTTTGATTGTTCGGTGTTTTAAGGCTGGCAAGCTATTGCGCAGGCTGGTTTGATAATCGCGATTCACATTGGCGATAACAACTCCAGAGCCGCGTGGCAAACGATCTTGAATCACGCCCCATGGATCTACAATCATGCTGTTGCCGTGTGTTTCACGTCCAGAGACATGATAACCGCCTTGCGCTGGCGCAATCACATAACACAGGTTTTCAATTGCACGCGCCCTGATCAAGCTTTCCCAATGTGCTTTGCCGGTAGTTTCGGTAAACGCGGATGGAATCACAATCATATCGACTTCGCCCATGGCACGATATAGCTCTGGAAAGCGTAAATCGTAGCAAACAGATAAACCGATTTTGCCATAAGGCGTTTCAACCACCACTACGCTGTCACCGGGCTCAATGGTGTTTTCTTCATGGTAATGCTCGGTGCCCAAATCCAACCCGAATAAATGGATTTTGTCGTAACGCGCGACTTGCACGCCTTTATCGTTAAATACCAGACAGCTGTTACGCACTTTATTAACGAAATCACTTACCAAAGGAACGGTGCCGCCAATCAGCCATATTTTGTGTTCTTTAGCCATTTTGGCTAAAAACCGTTGGATAGGGCCATCGCCTAACTTTTCGCGTACAGCGACTTTATCCGTTTCCTTAATACCCATGATGCAAAAGTATTCAGGTAGCACGACAATTTTTGCGCCTTGCCCGACTGCCAGCGCAATCAAGCGCTCAGCTTCGATTAAATTGGCGCCGACATTTGGGCTGGAAGCCATTTGAATGCCAGCTACTTTCACTCTGCCATTGGTTGAATTCTGTGAAGGGGAATTGGATTTTTTAGCTTTGCTGATCATATTGGTTTTAATAATTAATGTGTTAATGGTGATTCATTGCTGGAATTTTTTTCATCATCTTTTTCCGAATTGACTTCTATCGGATTATCCCAAGTACCGGTAATGACGTACTCAGTTGAAGCAATTTTATTAAAAGGATCTTTTAATATTTTTTGCGCCACAAAAGCGGCTGCGCCAACGATTGGACCACCTGCAAGTGCGGCAAGCGACAAGCTGTCGCTGATATGTGGTACAACACTCACTTTTAAGTTCTGTGTTTCCGTTTTTAAATTGGTTTCACCACTAATTTTAGCTTCTGCAGCAGGGCCTGTCATAAAAAAATCATCACTACGTAACACACCGTTATGAATTTCAGCAGTCGCACTTATTTTATCAAACGCAAAACCATCGCTGAACAAATCTCTAAAATCTAAGCTTAAGCGCCGTGGCAAACTTTGCAGTGTCACTAATCCCAGTAAACGACCAACACCAGGCTGAACCTTTAACACTTGTCCTTTTTTTGCTTCAAATGTTAAACGGCCATCCAAGCGCGTCATATCAAACTCATGCGGACTGCCAGCCCAGTTAAGTAGCCCATTCACTTTTGCTTCACCACCTTTAATCGTATCCGGTTGGCCAAAACGCTTGAAAGTTTTGCCAATATTATTGGTATTAAGCGACACGATTAAGCTGGTATTGGGATTACGGGTCCAGTTATGCCAATTACCTTGTAACTCAAGCGCACTGTCATCATTGGTGATATTTAATTTTTGGATCACCCAGTCTTCACCGTTTTCAAACGCATTTAACGCTAACGCACCTAATTTTTTAGTACCCAGCTCAAAGTTATCCGCCACAATATCCAGCGCCGGATAGGTTTGCAGCTGTTTTTTAAACTCTTTTTTGGGACTGGTTTTGTCCACAACAGTTGGGGCGGTAAGCGTTTTAGGAATGCTTAAGCGCTTAAGTCGCGCAATTATTTTGCCATTATCTTCATCTTGCCATTCTACATCGCCGAGCATTTCCTGCGCATCAATAGCCATTTTTAAACCCGTTGCGTTTGGCTTGGCAGTAACTTTCAGTGCATTTATCGAGCGGTCAAAAATGGTTAACTTTTGTATGGCTAAATCCGCTTTAGCTAGAATGCTTAAATCCGTTTTAGTGCCAGTTTTTGAATTAACAGTTTTTTCAGTCGGGGATTGTTCATTTAATAATGTTAACCATTCATCCGCATTTAATTCTTGCAATTGACCGTGCACAGACAAACCCGATTGCGCAGGATTGACTGCTGCCACATTAATGCCAATATCGCCACGGTCAAATACCAATTGGTCGTCCTTTAGTGTACGCAATATTATTGACGACATTAAATTGCCATAGTTAACTGTAATCAAGTCGCTTTCTACTTCGGTTTGTTTTTTATCAACGTTTAGCAATATTTCCTCATTGGCCGATTTATTGAATGGCGGAGGTAGATCAATATTTAAACCAATTAAGTTTGAGCGAAAGCTGTAATCCACCAATGGTTTTCTAATGGTGATTTCACCCGCCCAATTGGCGCTGCCAGTGATATGGCTGGTAAGCGCATTTGCACTGAGTGTTTTGATCCCTGCATCATTTATTTCGCCGTTCGCAACCAATTTGACCACTTTATCCGCGCCAGTATTTAAGCTGAACTGGGCTGGACCGCCCAGCACTTCAGCGCTGATATTGTTGGCAGATAAGCCTTTATCATTAAAGATTAAATGACCATTTATTTTGCTTAATTCAGGCAAGCCGAGTTCTGCATTTGCAAAAATAGTACCGTTGGTGACTTTGTAATTACCCTTGTATGTTGCCTGTTCAGCATCTTGCAGCGGAATGTCCAGCGTCAACTGTAAATTGCCTCGGCCCGCCGTTTTAAGATTATCGGTAAATCCAAGGGTGACTTGCTGTACTGGGCTATCGTTGACAAAGTTAATACCATCTGCAACCAAGCCTTCTGCTTCGCTGACGATATTCAGAATCGGCCAATCGGCATCCAGTTGTGCAATCTCCGCGCGGCTTTTAATAATTTTGTTGCCTGAAATTCGCCCTGAATGTGCCTCAAGCAACATGCGTTTTCCTTCAAACAACATATCTAAATTTAAGCGATCAATTTCTGGCCAGTCAGTGCCGTATTCCAGTAAAGCATTACTGACTTTAGCGGTTACTTTAAATAGTCCTAATTGATTATTGGGTTTATTTTGGCTGTCGACAAAAGGAAAATCGTTTAAATTACCCTTCACCGTCAATAAAATATCGTTGGCCTGACCTGCTAAAATCGAGGTGTCTAACCAATGTAAAGTGGTTTCACCCAAAATAATAGGGTAATAAAATGGCGCATATTGGGCATCGCCTTTGTTAAATTGACCAGTTAAATCTAGATAGCCACCTTTATTGTTCAGGTTGTAACTGGCATTAACGGTTCCCGTAATATGTGGGCTAGAAATAAAAAGCTTTTCAGCCTTAATCACTTTATTGTTTTGGCGTATTTGCCAATTCACTTCGCCACTTAGCTTGCTTGCGGGTATGGGCCAGCGCAAAATATCTTTAAAATCCAGCGTTGCATTTTGTGATGCTAAGATGATTTCCCCACCGTCTTGATCTGCTTGAATTTCGCCAGTTAAGCCACTGAAACCAGGTACGTTTTGAAACGCCTGAATGCCTAATTGATTGAATTCAGTATTGATCTGGTATCTTTCAGGCTTATTGGCAGAACCTTCAAAATTCAAACTAAGCGCATGTAGCACGCCAACTGGCTCAAAGCCGTTTAATTGTACCAATACATTTTCTGGTAATTTGATATGCGGTGTGATTTGCTTTAGCGTTGCCAGATCAAGTTGATCCAGGCGGATATTGGTTTTAATCCAAGGCTGATTATTTTTAATGGAGCTGACATAAGTAATGCTGCCATTTTTGATATTCAAGCCAGTGTTGGTGCTTAGTTTAATATGCTGTGCAATTAAAGTGCGTGTGTTTTTAAACTTGCTCCACAACACATCGCCCGAAAGTTTTTTGGCGATAAATGGTGTGGCTTCATTTTTGGTCATAACAGACAAATTGCTGATACCTGTGTTGGCCTGAACACTGCGAATGCTGTTGTTCGCAAAAGCCAGATTAAGCTTTGCATTTGCTAAGCCGCTTTGAATATCAATCGGATAATCCAGCCAAGGTCTAAATGCAGCCAGTTCTGTTCTAGAAAATTCAACATCTACATCGCCATGCCAGGTGTTTATGCGGCTTACATCCTTAGCAACAATACGTCCATTCAGTTTTATTTGCTGTGTCGTTCCAGCAGAAAGCAGGGAGGTTACTTCAAAAGTGTGTTCGGCTGATAAGCTGTTAATCAGCGGATTTGTTAATTTTAGATGCAGCTCGTTTAAAGATAATGCGGGCGCTTTGCGTAAATCATCCTGCCAGATAATTTGTGCATTGGTCACTTCAATATTGCGCTGTTTTAATAACCAGTTAGCAAACTCAGGTTTTGATTCACTGGCTAAATCGATGCCCGCTAAATAGATGCTGCCGTCGGCATTGCGTCTTATAGTTAATGCAGGATTATGTATCAATAAGTGGGTTAACTTAGGTTGTAACAGTGGCACGCTCAGCCACGAAAAACTTGCTTCAACATTGTTTAGATGTAATGCAACACGATTTTGTGCATCGTAAATATCAACATTCATCAGTGCGATGCGCGGGGAAATGGCATCCCAGCCTGTCACGATGTCGCCAATCGCTACTTGTTGACCAATGGTTTGCGTTGCAAAAGCGGCAATATCGTCTTTATATCGGTCGATATTGGGAAAAATCACAAAGCGCAATACTAATGCCGCAATAACAATCAGACCCAGCAAAAAAGCAAATAAATACAATACCCAGCGAATGGTCTTTTTAATTGCAATCATTGTTTAATAATGTCGTTTCTGCGTGGTTTTCTAAGCGATTATGGATTAAAAGTTTGCATGGTTACTAAATTGTATCGTGGATTGGTTTTAAATATTAATCAGTACATTAACGCATTATTTTACTTGAATATCGGGTGAAAACCTGTAAACAAAACGTAAACTTGGTTTAACGGGATATTCCCATCATAATTTAGCTGAGATTGCTTTAGAATAATGCCTTTTCGTAAATTCGCTTTTATTGTAATTCAACTGGAATAGTATTGATTCAATTCAGAGGTTTAAGTTTAACTCGTGGTGTAAAAGTGCTGATAGAAGCAGCAGCTTTTCAATTGCATCCTGGTCATAAAGTGGGATTAATAGGCGCAAATGGCGCCGGTAAATCGTCTATTTTCGCGTTGCTGCGTGGCGAACTGCAGCAGGAAGTTGGCGATTTGGAAATTCCGCCCAACTGGGTGATTGCTCATGTGGCGCAAGAAACTCCCAGCTTGAATCTGGCCGCTTTGCAATTTACCCTGGAGGGTGATGCTGAGCTAACCGAAGTAGAAGC
>JAZKEJ010000086.1:27214-34903 GCA_040387095.1 Pseudomonadota bacterium
CGTGACTATCGCGGAACGCTGCTATTGATTTCGCATGACCGCGACTTTCTGGATAATGTGATCGATAATGTTTTACACATCGAACAGCAACGCATTACCTTGTATCGCGGCGGTTATAGTGATTTTGAGCGCCAGCGTGCTGAAAAGCTGGCATTGCAACAAGCCATGCATGAAAAACAGCAGCGCAAAGTGGCGCATCTGCACAGTTATATTGACCGTTTTCGTGCGCAAGCGACCAAGGCACGCCAGGCACAAAGCCGTATTAAAGCCTTAGAACGCATGGAAATGATTTCTGCTGCGCATATCGATTCACAATTCAGTTTTGAATTTAGAGCGCCGGTGTCTGCGCCAGATCCATTGCTGGTATTGGATGAAGTGAGTGCAGGTTATGCAGATAAACCCATACTTAGCCAAATAGTGATGGCGATTCGCCCGGGTGAACGTATCGGATTATTGGGTAAAAATGGCGCAGGTAAATCAACACTGATTAAATTGCTTGCAGACGAGTTAAAACCTTTAAGCGGTAAACGCGTGACTGGTAAAGATTTGAATATCGGCTATTTTGCCCAACATCAATTAGAGCAATTGCGCCCAAGCGAATCGCCGCTGCAACACATGCTGCGTCTGGATCCATCGACTAGAGAGCAAGAACATCTCAACTATTTGGGCGGTTTTGATTTCAAAGGCGACATGGCGAGAAGTAGCTGTGAGAACTTTTCTGGCGGCGAAAAATCACGTTTGGCTTTGGCTTTATTGATTTGGACGCGTCCTAATTTATTGTTGCTGGATGAGCCGACCAACCATCTAGATTTAGAAATGCGCCACGCTTTAACGCTGGCGTTGCAGGATTACCAAGGCGGCGTGATTCTGGTTTCGCACGATAGAGCCTTGCTGCGCGCCACTTGTGATAATTTTGTATTGGTTGCCGACGGTGCGGCAAACTCTTTTGATGGTGATCTGGACGATTATAAGAACTGGCTGGCAACATCAAAAAGCCTGGCGTCAAAAGCGCAAAACGACAGCTCGCTTAATGCTGAAACAACGCTTAAAAAAAATGACTACGCACAAAGTAAAGCAGAGCGCCAAGCCCGCATTTTGGCGCGCCGGCCTTTACTAAAAGAAACCGAAAAAATTGAAAAACAGCTTGAACAAATCGCTGTTGAAAAAGCCGCATTGGATATCAGAGCAGCCGATGTAGCGCTATACGATATCGCCAACAAAGCAGAGTTGCAAAACTTGCTGAAACGTCAGGCTGAGTTGACGGATTTAGTGGAAGATGCAGAAGTGCGCTGGTTGGAATTGCATGAACAATTGGAAGCTTTACCTGAAACCGCTCATTAATGATTTGGCGCTGCATTCATTAAAGATTAATTCAACACTTAACTATCTAATTAATTGAAAAATACTAACTGAGAAATTATGGACTATTCAAAACGATTAACCTTATTGCACGCGCTTTGTCTGGCCGATCATTTCAATGACGGCGGGAAACCGAATATTGATTTGGACGATTACAAGGCAGTCGATTCGGCACACTATCTAGCCAGCTATATTACTTTCAGCGCCATTCAAGCCGCGATGCGTCAACCAGCGGACGAGCGGCATAATAATTTTGATATGCTGAGTGTGTATCAAGCTTATGCCATGTTGATTTTTGCATTTTTAACATTACCGCTGTCGCACGAATTATCGGAAGCAGGTGAAGCTGCGCCTGATTTAACCGCTGCGCAAGTCATCATTGCGAAAACTTTGTTTGCTGGTATTAGCGACGCAGAATTGATCGAAATTATCGAGTCGGGCTTTAGCAAATTCAAACTGATTGGCGATGCGGAAGCCGAACACTGGGCAGAATTTAGAGAGAACTTGGATAAGATTACGGTGAGTTTTGTGGTTGCCGGCACCGATGATGATAGCCCGCACAGCAAAGAAGAAGTGTTGCCCCTTTTTGGTCAATTATTAAGCCAATTATGCGAAGCTTTCGAGCGTGATTAACCCTTAAAAATGCACGAAAAAAGCCTGCATAATTATCATGCAGGCTTTTTTATTGTGATTAAAACGGTTAATTAACTATAAAATTTACATAACTATATTTTTATTTAGCTATTAACCGGTTTTGCTTCTGTTGCTTTTTTATGTTTAAAGCGCACAGATTCCTTCATGCCGTGGCCAAGGTGGTATCCTGACATTTTTAATTCACGTGCTTTTTGACGCTGTTCAGGCGTTAACAATGCGTTAATTTTAGCCTGGGTAACCAAGCGACTCATGGTTTTATCTTTTTCCAATTTAGCCAATTGGTCGGTTAATTGCTGCGCTTTTGGCTCATCAAATTGATCTGCCTGTGAAAGTGTGCGCAGTTGTTTCATGGTTTCACGCTGTTGCTTGCGCTGTGCATATTTAGCAGGCGCCTGTTCATGCACAATCGCAAAAATTTTATCTTGTTGATCTTGCGTCAGCTTAAGCGCATGCAAGTGATGCGGAATACCAGTTTTCCCGCCCCAATTAGTGCTATGTTTATAGCTGTGGCCGTGGTTTGAATCGTGTTTATTGCAATGTTTACCTGTATCTGCATGGCTTAAAGCAGAAAATGGCAAGGCAATAGCCAAAGTTGAAATCGCCAATAATTGTTTAATTGAGATATGTTTCATTAGATGTTCCTTTATTCAATAACATTAAAAATGTCTGTTGTAGAAATCCTAATTTGTTGCCTTTTAGGATGTTGCCATTGTGCGGTGGCTAGTTGTAAAACGCTGTTAAGATAGTGTAAATCTGCGTAAATGTAGGCGATTAAGCTTGTTGATGATTTATTGACTAGTTATGATGCGTTAACACTGAGCGCACAAACAGTGACAAAGCGCAGATTAATCATGAAGATAAACAGAGATCATGGATAAAATTTTACTGATAGATGATGACGTCGAGCTGGTTGAGATGCTCAAAGAGTATATAGAGCTTGAAGGTTTTACAGTTGATGTCGCACACAACGGCGAGGCTGGGTTAAAAATCTTGCAAGCCAATCATTATGATCTGGCTGTACTAGATGTGATGATGCCGATATTAAATGGTGTAGATACTTTGCGCCGTATCCGACAAGCCAGCAATATGCCAGTTATCATGCTCACAGCAAAAGGCGATGATGCAGACCGTATAGTGGGTTTAGAGCTTGGTGCGGATGATTATGTGCCCAAACCCTGTACGCCGCGCGAACTGGTTGCCCGTATCCGGGCGATTTTGCGCAGAGCAAAGCCACAAGTCAGCCATGCAAAAATATTGACGTTAAATGAGCTGATTTTAATGCCTGAGCAACGACGTGTTGAATGGTCTGGGGCGCCGTTGATATTGACCAGCACGGAGTTTAATCTGCTGGAAGTGTTGGTGGAACGTGCAGGACATGTGGTGAGTAAACAGATGTTATCTGAGCTGGCGCTTGGCAGGCCGATGGCAAAATTTGATCGCAATATTGACGTGCATATGAGCAGTGTGCGACAGAAATTGAGTATGGCGGCGGATGGAAAACAGTTGATACAAACTGTGTATAGGCAAGGTTATCAGTATTTAAAATAATAAATTTCATTGAAATTTAAGTTTAAGTAAATCCAATATGCATAAAGTGCAAATAATCAAAATGAGCAATTATGGGTAGACTGTACTGGAAGTTTTTCCTGTTTTTCTTTTTTGCGCAACTTACCGCCGTGCTGGTGGTGAGTCTGGCTATTGGTGTTGTAAATGATAAGCGTGAAAGAGAAAGGCGCTTAATTGACAGCGCACCAGGCGCTAGAACGATGGTTTTGGCCGCAGCAAGCACGCTAAAGATAAGTGGTATCGCTGCACTGGAATCATTACTGCAAACTTGGTTAACAGAACCAATGCCGCAACTGTTTGCGGTGAATGAAGATGGTGTTGATTTACTCCAGCGCAAATTGCCAAAAGGGATTAACAAGGATTCATTGACGGCGTTAAGCGCTGATACTAACAGTCGCGCGATTCAAAAAATAACAGCAAATGACGGGCACGATTATTGGATATTTGTAGGGCCAAGAGCCAAACGTCCGCCGCCGACTTTTTTTAACGGAATCAGAATACAGCAAAATTTCAGGTACTTATTTCCAATCATGCCACTCATTGTCGGTGTTTTTGTCAGTTTAATATTTGCTGCCATGCTGGCGTGGTATTTTTCCAAACCCATCAAGCAGTTAAGGTCTGCATTTGAAAGCGCAGCTGCTGGCAATTTAGACGCGCGCGTTGGCATGGTTATGCAGGGCAGGCGTGATGAATTAGCAGATTTAGGCAGTGCTTTCGATGTGATGGTAAGTCGTGTTAGCCAGTTAATTCAAAGCCAAACACACTTGATGCATCAGGTTTCGCATGAATTGCGTTCACCTTTAGCGCGTTTACAAATAGCGATTGGCTTAATTAAACAACAGTCAACGCAATCTGGTGCTGCACTTCAGGTGAATGAAAAGATTAATACTTCGCTGAACCGTATTGAAACCGAATCAGTCAGGATGGATCATCTTGTGGGTGAACTGTTAACATTGTCACGCTTGGAATCTGGTGTAACCGCGCTCCAAAAGGAACGAATCGATCTAAATGAGTTGCTACAAGAATTGGTAGAAGATGCTAATTTTGAAGGCACCGCCAATAATGTAAAAGTGGTGTATGCGCAAACTGCCAATATTTTTGTAGAAGCTCAAGCTGATCTATTGCAGCGTGCAATCGATAATATTATCCGTAATGCCGTTAAATACACATCTGCCAATACAACAGTCATGTTGAATACAATTATTGATAGCGCCAGCAAAAAAGTAACCTTAACAGTTGAGGATGCTGGCGCTGGCGTGACAGAAAATGAGTTGGAAGCTATTTTTAAACCTTTTTATCGTGCAAATACTGCCGAAGCAGCACACGGTTATGGCTTAGGATTGGCAATTGCAAAACAAATCATCGAATCGCATGCTGGCATGGTGACTGCTGCAAATATAGCTAATGCTGGTTTGCAGGTAAAAATTGTATTGCCAGTGATTGAGTAAAATCTTTATGGGTGAAATTAAGTCATTTAATTTGACGATGCAAATCTAAACCGTATGAATAAGCGTATAACAAAAAGATGTACTAAAAATACCGTCACAGAAACTAAGTGCGGTAGACTTGTGCGCGAAAACCCACATTTAGTCTAATTTATATGCTTAAACCAATCAAATCCATGCTGGGCTTCATCATGCTCGTTACAAGCAGCGCTTGTAGCCCTATTAAAATTTTGAATGCTGTGGTGCCTGAAAATGCTTATCAGTTAGCGTCTGCCGTGGCTTATGGCGATTTACCGAGGCAAAAGCTGGATATTTATATTCCCAAGCAAACTGTATCTCTTGCTGGCGCTCGAAAAGTGGTGATATTTTTTTACGGTGGCAGCTGGGATTCAGGCAGTCGATCCGATTATAAATTTGTGGGCGAAGCGTTGGCATCGCAAGGTTTTATTGTGGCTATTCCAGATTATCGCGTATATCCGGATGTTTTATTTCCCGCTTTTATGGAAGACCCTGCGCTTGTGGCGCGCTGGGTGAAAGGTAATATCAAGCAATATCAAGGGGATGACAAGCAAGTTTTTTTAATGGGACACTCTGCCGGCGCGCATATTGCGGTTATGTTAGGCGTCAATGCTGAGTATTTAGCAAAGCAATCACTTAAACCTGCTGATTTTGCTGGAATTGTCGGATTAGCCGGCCCCTATGATTTCTTGCCGTTAAAATCAGATCGATTAAAAACTATATTTGGAACAGAATTAGAGCAATGGAAATCACAGCCAATTAATTTTGTAGATGGAAAAAATCCGCCCATGCTATTAACTGTTGGTAAAAAAGATGGTACAGTTTGGCCCCGCAATACTTACAATATGGCTGAAAAAATTAAAAAGAACAACGGCTTAGTGAAAGTAGTGGAGTTTGAAAATTATGGGCATATTGATATGGCAGCTAAGTTAGCAAAACCATTGCGCGGCAATGGTGAGCTATTGAAAACAGTTGCTGATTTTATACGTAATCCGTCAGTAATGACTGTTAATTCAAGTGAGCCTTTTTAATTAAATCTCTTAATTAAATCTCAAGCGCCGTTATCATAAAATTTATGAATGTTTTCTTAAGAAATCTGCAAAATAATTAATTGCGGTTTTTTCGGTGCAATATTGATGAGCAAACGCTAGACTCGCCTCACATAATTGAATGTTTTTTGTAGAGTCATCCCATAAAGCTTGAATTTTTTCTGATAAATCATCTGCATTTTTTGGTTCGCAAAATAAACCAGTTTTGTCATCAAAAATATAATCCTGAACGCCCAACGAGTTAGTGACCACAATGGCTTTATTAAAAAACATAGCAGAAACAATGGTGACATGACCGCAAGGTACTTGGCTATCTCTTAAAGGTAACACCATAAATGCGCTGTGGGCTAAGATGTTATGCGCCTGTGCTAATGGGATATGTGTATATATTTTGACGTTATTGGGTATATTCAAACCCAATATTGAATCTGCACTTGCCACCAATACCAGTTTAATGTTCGGCAGTTTTTTCATAGCAGCAATCAGCGTCGCATAATCCCTGCCTTGGCTACCCAGCGCGCAGATGTAGCGCCCAGTTTCAAGTTGTGGATCAGTTAAATCCACTTTAGGCGCATGCACCGCCCAGTGCAGCATATCTATTTTTTCAATTGGGATATCAAAGTAATCAGCATACAGTTTGCGCTCAACATTAGAGTAAGTGACAAATTTGGTGGGTTGCTGAAAAGCCCTGCTCATCAGGCTATGCTGCTTGCCACTTGGTAAATTTGTTAAATTAAATGAATAAACTAGGTGCGGTATTTTAGGGCAGAAGGTTTTAGCCAGATTGCCAGCGTACAAAGCTGGTCTTGGCCCATGGGAAACCAGTACAGATGGCTTTTTTCTAGCGAGTTTTACGGCTTTGCTTGCTGCAAAAAAGCGCGCAATAGAATCTTTCTTTGGCAAAAATGACGGTAGATCAACCGCCAAACTAGAGTAATGATGCCATTCATCATTGGTGTGCTTAAATTCATTACGCAACCAGCTCCAGCTAGTATTAAGGTCACTTAAATTAATGATATGCATATTTAACCTGTTTAGTTAATCATTTAAAGTAGCTGATCGTACTATTAACTAATTTCTCTGGTTGCTAAAAATTTAATCTCAGGATAACGCTCTTCAGCCATTTGTAAATTCACACGGTTGGGTGCTAAATACACATATTCTTCATTGCCATCTAAGCCGACATTAAAGCCGTATTTGTCGGCAATGGCACGCAGATCCGTATCGCTGCCGCTTAGCCAGCGTGCGGTGTAGCAGTCGTAACTTTCAAATACCACATCTACACCGTATTCATGCTCTAAACGGTGCGCGACAACGTCGAATTGCAATAAACCCACAGCGCCTAAAATCAGGTCGTTGGATAATAATGGGCGGAATAATTGCGAAGCGCCTTCTTCTGCAAGCTGTTGCAAACCTTTTTGCAGTTGCTTCATTTTAAGCGGATTTTTTAATCGCGCACGGCGGAAAAACTCAGGTGCAAACGAAGGGATACCAGTGAATTTAAGCTCTTCACCTTCGCTGAATGTATCGCCAACTTTTATCGTGCCGTGATTAGGAATGCCAATAATATCGCCAGAATAAGCTTCATCCATCGTAGT
>JAZKEJ010000087.1:0-8031 GCA_040387095.1 Pseudomonadota bacterium
TTTTACCAGCATCGGGATGGGAAATAATAGCGAAGGTGCGGCGGCGGGTGATTTCAGCCTGTAATGGGCTAATGGGCAAAGACATGTTAAACATCGACTTGATTAAAACAATATTTTACCCGAAATAGCGGGTTAACTCTAACGGTGAAAGTCAGCTTACTAGCTAAACGTGGCTTGTTTGTTTACACTTTTTTAAAGCATTTATTAACAAGATTTACGCAAAATATAAATAATGCATAAAACAGCTTTTGATCACTTCTCAGTGGGAAGTTAGTAACTTTTATTCAGCAATAAACTTAAATTACTTTGTTTGTCATATCTTCTGGAGCGGCGGCGTAACACCCGCATTAGCAATGATTTGCTTTCTTCTGTTAAATGCGGGCTGTTCACATAATTCAGAAAGAATCGCATGCGTTGTGCGCGCGTTAAATACTTTTTTGCAAGAATATCTAAATTCTTCAAGTCTTTAACGATACGATAGCTAAGAAATGGACCGTGCCAGAAATCGCCTAAAGGACAGTCAATCAGATAGACCTGATTCAGCTTGTCAATGAGTATATTGCGCCATTTAAGATCATTATGGATGAATTGATGTGCGTGTAAGGTGCGCGTGTATTTTGCCAGTTGCGCGCAAATTAGTTGAATAGAGGCGTTGTCTGGCAGGCAATCTTGAGTTGCCATCTGCGCCAAATCCTGCGTGTCGGGGATTTCTTGCGTGATAATCGCACCGCGATGAACTAAGCCCCATTTTTTTTCAAAACCGAATCCAATTAAATTTGCCGTAGGAATGCCCCATTTGGCAAACCAGATTAAATTTTCCCACTCATTTTGCACACGCGGCTTACCAATAAAATACCTCAAACCTTTACCTGCGCAGATATAGCGTTTTACATAATAGTAAATTTGATTATGTTCGATTTTAATTACATCTGACACTCTATCTTGTGTGATTTGTTGACCTTCTAGCGCAAAAACCGCGTCTAAATCTGCAAATATATTAACCATATCGCGACCAGCAGCAGTTAAATTCCATTTGTTTTTTATTGAGCCGATCATGTTAATGATTAACGAACCACTTCTTTCAGTTGCTCCAAAATTGCTGGATTATCTAATGTTGAAATATCAGAAGTGATTTCTTCGCCTTTAGCTAATGAACGTAAAAGCCTACGCATAATCTTACCACTACGGGTTTTCGGTAGATTATCACCAAAGCGGATTTCATCTGGTTTGGCGATTGGGCCGATTTCTTTACCTACCCAGTTGCGTAAGTTTTCAACGATTTTTTTGGCTTCTTCACCAGTGGGTCTGGCGCCCTTTAATACAACGTAAGCTACAACCGATTCACCCTTAATATCATGCGGTTTGCCGACTACTGCTGCTTCTGCCACCAAAGGGTTTGATACCAATGCCGATTCGATTTCCATTGTCCCCAAGCGGTGGCCGGATACGTTTAATACGTCATCAATGCGACCCATAATCGTAAAGTTTCCTGTTATAGCATCGCGCACTGCGCCATCGCCCGCTAAATATAATTTACCACCTAAATCAACAGGGTAATAGCTGGTTTTAAAGCGTTCCGGGTCATTGTAAATGTTACGAATCATCGATGGCCATGGCTTTTTAATCACTAATAAACCACCTGTGCCCCAAGGTAAGTCTTTGCCTGTTTCGTCCACCACATCAATGGCAATGCCAGGGAATGGCATGGTACATGAGCCTGGTGTTAATGAGTGTGCGCCTGGTAACGGCGTAATTACATGGCCGCCAGTTTCTGTTTGCCAAAAGGTATCGGCAATAGGGCAGCGGCCACCACCCACTTGTTCGAAGTACCACATCCATGCTTCTGGGTTAATCGGCTCACCCACTGTGCCGAGTAAACGTAAACTACTCAAATCGTAATTGTTAGGATGCGTAGTTGCATCGGTTTCGCTGGATTTGATAAGTGATCGAATGGCAGTAGGGGCAGTATAGAAAATAGATACCTTATGTTTTTCAATCATCTGCCAGAAGCGTCCGGCATTCGGATAAGTTGGAATACCCTCAAAAACCACCTGTGTTGCACCCATCGCCAATGGGCCATAGGTCACATAACTGTGGCCGGTAATCCAGCCCACATCAGCCGTGCACCAGTAAACGTCATCTGCTTTTACATCAAACGTCCAGCGCATGGTGTTCATAGCATGCAATAAATAACCCGCAGAACTATGCTGTACGCCTTTTGGTTTGCCGGTTGATCCGCTGGTATACAGCAAAAATAGAGGATGTTCTGCATTCACCATTACAGGTTCACATTCTTGTGCTTGGCCTGCAATCAAGTCGCTCCACCAGATGTCTTTTGTATTCCAAGCGATATCCAAGCCTGTTTTTTTCAGCACAATAATTTTCTGAATCGCCTCGCACCCACCCATTTCAATGCCTTCGTCCACAGCTTGTTTCAAAGGCAATGTTTTACCACCGCGAAATTGACCGTCCGAAGTAATCACCGCCACTGCGCCTGCATCAATCATGCGTTCGTTCAAGCTTTTGGCAGAAAAGCCACCAAATACCACAGAGTGCGTTAATCCTAGGCGTGCACAGGCTTGCATCGCCACAATCGCCTCAATGCCCATTGGCAAATAGATAATGACGCGCGCGCCAATCGGTAGATTCAACGTTTTTAAACCATTGGCAAACTGGCACACTTGGTGATACAACTCTTTATAGGTAACTGTTTTCGTGTCACCGTTATCCGCCTCGAAAATAATGGCGATTTTATTGGGGATTGTGGCTAGATGTCTATCCAAACAATTGACTGAAACATTCAACTCACCATCTTCAAACCACTTGTAGAAGGGTGCTTCTGATTCGTTTAGTGTTTTTGTGAATGGTTGATGCCAAACCAATAATTCACGCGCTAACTTTGCCCAAAAACCTTCGTAATCCGCTTCGGCTTCTGCACAAAGTGCATGGTAGGCATCCAAACCAGATACATGCGCTTGCGCTTTAAACGCATCACTTGGATGAAATACGCGGTTTTCGGTTAAAACAGATTCAATAGCCATGTAACGCAACTCCCAATTTGTCATTGATCATTTTGATTAATCAATCACATTCACTTTTTTCTAATATGTTTAAGGTAAGATGTAACACAATTGTTAACCATCATATTACCTTAAAAATTACATGCTATCACTGGATAAATACTTATCGCCAACCCAAGCGCCAACGGCTTTTGAAGCTGGTTTGCAACATTTGGTCAATTGTAGTTTGTATGCGGCGCGACTATTGTCAAAAAATGACTTATTGCTGGAAGATTTGCTAGAAAATCATACGAAAACTTACACACGTGACAGCATGCGGGCATTTTTGAATGATGCAAAAATCACAGATGAAATTGCTTTAAAAAAAGGCTTAAGGCAATTGCGTCAGCGCGTGATGCTTAGAATAATCTATCGCGATCTGAATCAACTGGCCGATTTAAATGAAGTGATGCAAACCACTTCAGATCTGGCAGAAATCACCATTCAATCAGCGGTTAATTTCCATTATGCTTTGCTGGCAAACAATTACGGCAAGCCTTGTAATAGTGATGGCGAACCGCAGGAATTAATTGTAGTGGGAATGGGCAAGCTAGGCGGTTACGAATTAAATGTGTCTTCAGATGTAGACTTGATTTTTAGCTTTGAAGGCGTGGGCGAAACAAGAAATGCTGTTGATCCAGCTAATGTGATCAGTAACCAGGATTTTTTTAACAAGCTAGGTAAAAAAGTTATATCCGCTTTGGATGACGCGACGGAAGACGGTTTTGTGTTCAGGATGGATATGCGTTTGCGCCCATTTGGTTCGGAAGGCATACTGGTACCCAATTGCGATGCGCTGGAAGAATATTACCAAAACAATGGCCGCGAATGGGAACGTTATGCGTGGATAAAAGGCCGCGTAGTGGCTGGTCCTAAAGCGTTGATTACCAAGCTATTAAAGCCGTTTGTGTTCCGAAAATATCTAGATTACAACGCTTTAACCAGCTTGCGCGATTTGAAAATGCAAATCCAGCGCGATGTGCTACAGAAAGGTTTGCAAGATAACATTAAATTAGGTCGCGGTGGCATCCGCGAGATTGAATTTATTGCGCAGGTTTTTCAATTAATACGTGGCGGAACGGATGCCAGCTTGCAAATAAAGCCCACTTTGTCAGTATTGAAACTTTTGCAAAATAAAGGTTTATTACCAGAAAAAACGGTAAGTGAATTAACGACTGCCTATGTGTTTTTAAGGAATTTAGAACACAGATTAATGTACGTGGATGACCAGCAAACGCAGGATTTACCTAAAAACGATGTAGCCAGAGCCCGTATTGCCACCGCAATGCAGTTTCTCAATTGGGAAAGTTTTTTAGCGCAATTAAATATGCACAGACAAAATGTCCAGCAGCATTTTGACGCGACTTTTAACAATGAAGCATCGTCCGCTAATAGCAAAAATGGCCAAGCTGGCCAAGCTGGCCAAGCTGGCCAACAATATGAGACAGAAGTCGCGCTCTGGCAACAAACTTTGGATGACACTGTTGCGTTACAAGCATTATCGGATGCGGGTTACGCCGATGCAAATGAAGCTTTACAGCGTTTAAAAATGTTGCGTGCCAGCAGTCGTTACCAGCAATTGCCAGAAAGCAGCCGCCAGCGATTTGACCGCTTAATGCCATTAGTGATTGCCATTGCCGCGCAAGAGGAAAATAGCGATATCGCGTTGCTCCGTTCAATCAGTTTGCTTGAAAATATCTGCCGCCGCGCTAGCTACTTAGCGCTACTGGCCGAATATCCACAAGCCTTGAATCTGGTGATCAAGTTGTGCGCCGCCAGCCCTTGGCTGGCGCAGTATTTATCTGCGCATCCCATTCTGTTGGATGAACTGTTAGATTCACGCACCTTATATTCAGAACCGGATTTTGCGCAGCTAAAAGCGGAATTGATCGAAAAGATGCAGCCTCTGCAAGGCGATATCGAAACGCAGATGGATGCGATGCGCCACTTTAAGCATGCCACCATCTTAAAATTTGCCGCGCAAGATGTGGCCGGTGCGTTGCCGCTGGAAATCTTATCGGATTATTTAAGCAATCTAGCCGATGTGATTGTGCAAGTCAGCCTGCAAATCATTTGGGATAGCTTAAAGTTTAAGCATATCGCCACACCCAAATTTGCCGTCATCGGCTACGGCAAACTAGGCAGCAAAGAATTAGGCTATATGTCTGATCTGGATATTATTTTTATCTATGATGATTCTGCCGCAGAAGCCAGCGAAATCTACGCGCGCTTTGCACAGCGTATTAATAACTGGTTCAACAGTATTACCAATGCCGGTTTGCTGTATGAAACCGATTTGCAGTTAAGGCCAGATGGTAACAGCGGTTTGCTAGTCAGCAGTATCACAGCATTCAAAGAATACCAACTCAGCAAAGCGTGGGGATGGGAACATCAAGCATTGACCCGCGCGCGATTTATTGCAGGCGATGCCGATATTTGCAAAGCATTTGAGCAGGTGCGTGTAGAAGTGCTAAGTCAGCCGCGCGATGTGGAAGAACTCAAAAAATCCGTCATCGAGATGCGCGAAAAAATGCGCACCAGCCATAAACCGCATGCTGACCAATTTGATATTAAACACGATGCTGGCGGCATTATTGATGTGGAATTTTTAGTGCAATTTTTAGTGTTAAGTTATGCCAATAAACATCAAGAATTAACCGAAAATATCGGCAATATTGCGTTATTAAAACTGTTGGCATCCCTCAATATTATTGAAACAGAAGAAGCAGAAAACTTTGCAATTGCTTATAGAGAATACCGCAAAATGCAACATGCGCTTAAGTTGCAAGGAGTGACGCATGCTAGGGTGGATGTGGGTTTGGTTAAAGAACATGTTGTTGCAGTGATAGGGCTTTGGAAGCGGATTTTTACCTGAAAAAAGGTAGGGTGGAAACTTGCTTTCCCACGCAGTAGGTACTTGCAAGTGGCGCTAGCGTGGGTTCAAGAGCTTACCTATAAAAATTTGGCAGGAACATGTAATGCTAAATACCTAAATTGACCACAATTTTCTTGATTTATGACTGAATAATTTTGCCAATTTAGTTTGTATGAATCGCTGAGGATTAAAGAATTTTCTCGATTTTTCTTTGTACCGTTTGAAGTAATTTCAGACCAAATCATTTCCCCACTTAAAGTGTCACCATCACTTAAGTTAAACGCTTTATCTACTGTGTCTTTAAATCTAGGTTTCCAATAAGAATTATCGTTAGTTAATAATATTGCGTATCCTTCACAGTTCTCAATGCTACAAGTTATTTGCTCAAGTCGAGATATATCTTTAATGAAGTCATACCTGCCTTGGTCTTGTGCGCCATGATTTGAAAGGCTGTAAGATTCTTCTTCAGACTCTATTATCAAACTACGGGTCTTGTACTTCAATTCAACTGCTATGGACTTGTTAGGTAATTGAATTTGAAAGTCTAAATGTAATAGTTTGCCATTAGCTTTTATAGGCCTCTCTAAACGCACTGATGATTTTGGAAATTGTTTATGTAATTCCCAAGCAAATGCATGTTGAAAATCAGCTTCTGAATAATAGGCTTTTCGTTGAGCAGCCAATGTTTCCATTAAGCTTTGTATATCAATCATTGCCAAACTTTCCCATAAGCTTCTAGCAAACGTTGATGCATCACGCTACCTTCCATATTCGCGCCTAGCATACCTAAACCAAAATATTGCTCCTCACGGTTCAGCAATTTGTGCGCTTGTTGCAAGGTTTCTGTTCCATACATTAATGTCAAATTAGCTTCAAAAGCTGCTGTATCTTCCGACTCTGTCATCTCTTGAAGTTGCACGATATTGTCAATGCAACGGTATACGCGGGCGCGTTTTTCTGGTAGCTCGCCAAATTGGGCAATCCACGCGCAGCCATTTAAAATCTCATCCGTATCACCAGCTGCAAGGGCGGCAAGCGTTTTTAATTCGCCAGCGCGTAAATCTACCCATGTCGTATTTGGGTCAGCGCATAGGCCGATTAATGTGGTCACTGGCAATTCATCTGCCAATTCTAAATCCAATAAGGTTTCTAATAATTCTGCTGATTCCGCTTGGTTAAGTTCTGGCAAACGCAGTGCAAAAGGACGCACTAGATTGCCCACTGTATTGTTTTCCCATTGCAATTCTTCTACCGGATAAATCTCACTCATGCCCGGCACAAAAATGCGGCAGGCGTAAACGCCTAAATGCGTGAAGTCGGCGATGTACATGTCGTGATCGCTGTTATGGATGGTATTCACGCACCAGTTGTAATCTTCTTCTGTCGCTTTTGTTGTTAAAGTTGAGCCGCCAAAGTTCCAATCCACAAACTCGTAATCTGGCGTACCGCGTAAAAAGTCCCAGCTAATCACACCGCTGGAATCCACAAAGTGGATCTCCAAGTTTTGTGAATCGGCGATTTCTTCCATATCGAATCCTGGTGCAACAAAGCCTTTTAAGCTATCCATTGCGCGACCTTGCAATAGCTCAGTTAATGCGCGTTCTAGCGCGACTTCAAAGCGCGGGTGCGCGCCAAAGCTGGCAAAACAGCCTTGATCTTCAGGGTGCAATAACGTCACGTTCATGACGGGGAATTTCCCGCCAAGCGAGGCGTCTTTTACTAAGATGCCGTAACCTGCATCGCGCAAACCTTTAATGCCAGCCGCAATACGTGGGTAACGATTTAACACGCTTTCAGGCACATCTGGCAGGCAAATGCCTTCGCGAATGATTTTGTATTTAATGTCGCGCTCAAAAATCTCTGCTAGTGCCTGTGTACGCGCTTCCATCATGGTATTACCTGCGCTCATACCGTTGCTGACATACAGGTTGCCAATTAAATTCACTGGAAACAATACGGTTTTACCATCGCGCAAACGGGTGTAAGGGATTGCGCAGATACCACGTTCTTTATTGCCAGAATTCAAATCAATCAAATTATTTGCAGGGCAGGTGCCTTCTGGGTTGTAAAACTTTTGCAGTTCAGGCGTGAGTAATT
>JAZKEJ010000088.1:0-4854 GCA_040387095.1 Pseudomonadota bacterium
GCAATGTTGTTTTCAATTGTTCCATCTGTGCCAGAGCTTGCTGATGTGCTGCCTGCTGACTGACTACCTGACCAGTTTGCCAATGAACTTGTAACTGCTACACGCGCATAAGAGCCGCCTGACACCTCTGTGCCGCCGCCTGTATCGCTTGGTGCTGATGTGAATAGCCCCACATAGAACGTAGCTGGTGCGCCTAAAGATTGAGCGCGTAGGATTGCATCTAGTACTTTATTTTCTGCATAGTCGGTTAAAGCTGCCATGATTTTTCCTTAATTATTTAAGACTTTCAGCGTAGGAAACTGCGTCTTTGTGTGAATCGATCAATCCGTTTTCGGTTAATGACTTGATGTCATCTTGTGAACCTGTGTAGATGTCATTTACTAAATATTCTTTGCCTTCATGAGTAAATCTTTGCAAACAGCGCGCTTTGATTAACTCGTTTTTCTCTATTTTTGCCATTTAATTTCCTTTGAGTACCCATACAAAAAAGCCCCGAATTAACGAGGCTTTTCAATCTAAATACTAGATTTATTATGTTGCTGAATGTGCGTAAAGTGATACAGCAGCAGTATCTAACAAGTTACCGCCAGCACGCGCCCATGCGACAAAACCAACTTGGCCTTTAAGCATGAATGCTGAATCTTCAAAGCGGAACATTGTTAATTCCATTGCGTCACGGATCATGTATTTGCTTAAATCACCGAATGCAATTGTTTTTGCGTTGGCAGCAGGAACAGCAACATCATTGTTAATTACTACGTCATAGCCCAACAATGTATCAGGAGTGCCAGCAGTAGCGCCTAACTCATAGCCAGGCGTCCAGATTGGGCGGCCTGTAGTATCTTTGATTTTGCGCAATACTTTACGAGTGGTTTGGTTAAACATCCATTTCATTGGATTAACTGCATAGGCGTAATCAACTGAATCAACCAAGTCTACTAAGTCATCATAGATAACGGTCAATGTTTGGCCGGTCGTGCCTGTTTTGCCTGTTGATGCAACAGAGAATAAACCAGTTGTGCCGGTTGTGAATGTTGAGTTTTGAATGCGACCAATACGATCAACTACGCGCTGATTAATCATTGCAACGATGTCAATGCTGGCATCTTGTAACAATTCAATAGGCACAGCGATTGATTTAGAGCCGAATTTAACAGTGTTTAAAGCTACTGTACCAAACACTGGATCGGCTGCTGCGGCTGTGGTGTTTTCTGCAACAATCTCTCCAGTTTCAGAACGGCCATCAGACGTTGGATAGCTTAATGGTGCGCCATTGGCTGTTGAAATAGTTTGAGCTACATCACGCATGCCTTTGTAGCCTTTGAGCAAGTCAATCAACTCTTTGGCAACTTCTGATTGAACAGCATAACCACCTTGTGTGGTAGTAGTTGTAGACATCGTGTTGCGGATTAACTTGTGCTCATCAATCGTTAATGAGCTAGCGCCATCACGTAACATGCGTGCGTATAAATCACGTACTTTTACCGCAACTTTGTTGTTAGGGTCAATTTTCGGGACGTCTTTAAATGACTGTTCTGCATTCATATCTAAAACGCGTTGTTGACGCTCGATCGTGCCGTCAATAGATTCCATTTGGTCGGCTTTGGCATCAAACGCTGCTTTGTCAGTCGCGTCCCATACTTTGTCGCCTTTTTCGGCAATCATGTGATTCAACTCTTTTGCAAGAGCTGCTTTCTGCTCACGCAGTGCTTGGATACTCATATTATTTCCTTTATCAGTGGTTCAAATAAAAAAACCACCGAAATGGTGGTTGGTACAGGCGAAAAAAAAGCCGCAGTTAAGCGGCTTCTTCTAGTTGCTTTGCTTGTGGCTAGGCAGACTTCAATAAACGAAGCTTACGTTCACAAGCTTCGCGCAGATGGTTGGTAATTGGTTCTTTTGGATCTTCGATAACTGGTGCGTTGTTGTATGCTGACAAATCCCATTTGTTTTCAGCTTTAGTACCGTTAAACACTGAATCAACAAATCCTTTATCTAATGCTTCTTGAGCAGTAAGCCATGTTTCAGCATCCATCATGGCTACAATTTCAGATTCTTCTAAATTGGTTTTTTTCTTGTAATCGTTAACGATAGTGCCATCGATTTTTTCAAGCAAATCAGCAGTATTGCGCATGTCTGTTTTGTTGCCGTAGGCTAGTGACCATGCGTTATGTATCATGAACATAGCACCATCAGCGATATGCACCTCTTTAGCAGCTAAAGCAACGTAGGTAGCAGCACTTGCCGCAAGTCCGTCAATGTACGCTGTTACGTTGCCATGATTAGATATTGCGGTAGCCATTGCGCGACCAGAGAAAACATCACCGCCTGGGCTGTTGATTCTTAGGTTAACTTGCTTGCCTTTTAATGCTGATAGCTCTTTATTGAAATCACTTGCGCTAACACCAAAATAGTCATCGATAACGTCATAAATATAAACATCAACGGCATCGTCTTTGTTCTCAATGCGAATATTGCTAACTTGACGTGTTGCGTTATCGCGTAATAATTTTAATAGTTGCATTGCAACCCCTTTGGGCAATAAAAAAGCCGCTGGTTAGGCGGCTTGGTGTTTTTGTTTAATATTTACGGGTTATCTTTGAGGTAGGTTAGGATTTCTTGCCTGCCAACCCTGCCTAAATTGATGACATTTTTAAAATCATTTCCATTTTTATAGGCTTTTTTTAAATCTTCAATAGTGTACATTTCTATTGAACATAAACTATTTGCTACCTTTGTGCTAAAAAATGAATATATTTCTGGTTCATTTTCATTTATCGCTGGATTTCTTAGCCATCTCGCGTGCTTTGCCCATCTTTGTTTAGCGCATGGGACTGATATGTTTAATTTTTTCGCTATATCAGAAAACGAAAAGCCTTGCACTCTTAGGTCGTAAGATTCTTTCTGTTCATCGTGATGCAGATTTCTTATCATGGCATTAACTTTTGTGTGTTTAAAAACATATTTTATATGCAATTAAAACATAGATTATGGCGGGTTTACCTTCCCATTTTTTATTCAGCTATAGCCGTAGACTTTTTCGGATCGTACAAAACGTCGCCGCCAGCAATAGGAGGCAGATTTTTTTTCTTGCGTAACTCGTTAGGCGTTAACCAGCCTGGCCCTTGTGAGCCACCAATGGCTTGACGGTCAGCCTCAGATTCAGCCTTACTGTCACCTTTTAGCAATCCATCCAATTGGAATTCAATGTAATAACGCGAAGTGCGGAATATTTTGCGGTTCACTTCATCAGTAATGCGGTTTAAGTATGGATTAAGCGTGTATTTAACAAATCCGATAGACATTTGCTCTACACCACTACCCCAAGAGCTAGTAGTTTCTTGAGCCCCAATCATGTGAGGCGGCACACCGAATGCCCTAGCAATATCGATTACTTGGTATTTGCGTGAATCTAGCAACTCAGCATCGGCTGATGTCATGCTTAATTCTGTTAACTTCAAGCCTTCAGATAACACCATAGGCTTGCCACTGTTATTTGTGCCAGCGTATTTGTCGCTATAGATACGGCGTAACTCGTCAACCTGATCTGAATTAATCTTTTTATCGGAACTAATCAAGTGTTTAGTCATTGCGCCATTTGCAAAAAAAGTTCCGCTATATTCATCTGTCGCTAATGCCACCCCAATAGACTGAAAAGCAGCATGCTCAATTACTGATTGGCTATGTACGCCGTCATACCCAAAGCCAGGTATATGCAACATATCATCTTGATCTACGCCGTAATAACGCTCATATTCATTAACGTAATATGTAAGCCGGTCGCCTTCCCTGTGAACACGCACCATGTTTGGATGCAATGGTCTAAATTCAGTCACTACCCCAGCCGCATTGCGGATTAGGACTACAAACGCATCGCCTCTAAGGCAATTGCATTTAATCACCCATTCCCACATGCTGGCTGCTGTCCAGCGTTTGTGTGGTGATTCGTTGAGTAGATACCATAATGGTGAATCAATCTCTTTGCGGCCTTCTGGATTGCGTTCATAGATGTGCAATGGCAAAGTAGCAACAGCACCAGCAATTAGACGCACGCATGCATAAACAGCAGAAACGCGCATTGCTGATTCTTCATTTACTGCATAACCAGATGCAGAACGGTAGCCGCCTAATAAATCGATAATGCGTGAATCGCCGCTTTTGTATGTTTGATTTTTAACCTGTGGCTTGAATGCACTGGCAATACGTTGCAGTAATGTCATAGCGATATAAAGCCCTGTTCAATAAAATCTATTTCTTCTGATTGACTTGGCATAACGCCAACTGCTTGAGCTAGTGCTTGCATGCCGTCAATCCTTCCTGTTGATTTTTGTTTAGTAAATTTACGATTGCCAGCAGGATCATTCACCGTAATAGCGTTAGCTGCGCACATAGTTAGCACCGGATGATTGCCATGCTTTAGTTGCGACTGAAGCAACTTAGATTCAAGCTCTCTAATGGCTGGCGACATTGATACAAAGCCTTGACCAAACTCTACGAATCTTTCCAATTCTTCTTCAGTAAACCCTGCTTTCTCAAGCCAGGGCTTTAAAAATTTCATGTTGTAACGGTCGAAGGCTAACTGCTTAACATCACACATATCAAATATGTCGCGTAATTCCTGTGCGATAAATTCATATTCAATGCTTCTGCCAGGCGTGGTGAGTAAATATCCATCATTAGCCCAAATATCGTAAGGTACTCGGTCTGCTCGTGATTTTTCTGCTAAGCCATCTTCTGGCAGCCAAAACCTGCTATGTACGTCACCATTATCACTAACTAGCACTAAGGCGGTTAAGTCAGACACGCTTGATAAGTCCAAGCCTCCGTAAACACTTAACCCATCCAGCTCTGCTG
>JAZKEJ010000089.1:0-1419 GCA_040387095.1 Pseudomonadota bacterium
GCCACGCGTTGTATCAAGCTGGTGGAAAAGTTAATTTCACCACGCATCGCGCTTTTGGTAATCGCGGATATTTGCGGCTTCAACTGCATCATGTCGGCAATTTCATCGATACATTCAATCGAAATCAGCGTTGAATCCATATCCATCACACATAAGCCAAAATGGCTTAAACGCTGTGCATCAGGTACTACAGCGTAATCGATTTGCTGTTCCGCACAAAAAGTCTGTACTCCTAAAAAGTCACCCGCAGAATGCACGGCCGCTGGCACAGGCAAATAATAAGCAAATTCAGCCACTTGCATAAACTGGGTATTGCCGCCGATTAAGCGATGGATATGAGTAAGATGCGCCACGCTGATTGCACGGCCTTGAACGACTAAACGCATAAAAAGCTTCATGTAATTTAAAGGATTAATTATAGCAGTAGCGCATTTAAGTAAGGCATTCACAGCGTCATTAATAGCAGCTTTAGCTTAACGCTAGTTTGATTGCGGGTTCTCACATATAATTAATTAACGACTTTTATCTATCAACTTTGGGCGCATTCATGAAAACAACTTCACATCATCTAGCCTGGTTAAATTTACCTAATATGCCTTTGCCGCTTAAAGTTTTGTTTGCAGGTTATTTATTGGTAGTTGGCGTCGGCTTATTAATGGCTGGTTTACAAATCATGCTTACGCATGGCATGGCCGATGGCAAAGTCGGCTTATCAAAAAACGATATTGTGTACAGCTATTATGGCGACCGTACACACAGCTTGTTAGAAAGCAAATTAAACGGCTCCATGAAAGCCAACGCGCCCGATGCAGTGCGCGCGGATATTATTCAATGGGTGAGAAAAGGCGCACCAAAAGACGATTGGGATGCGCATTTTAAAGGCGTTTTTGCGCAGCATTGCGTGGCTTGCCATAGCGTTGTGCCGAATATCCCCAACTTTAAAAACTTTGAAGAAGTGCAGAAAGTCGCCGCCACTGGCGCAGGCGCAACCACACAAAGCTTAACCCGCGTATCGCATATTCACTTGTTTGGCATTAGCTTTATTTTCTTCTTTATCGGCTTTATTTTCAGCTTTGCAGTTGGCGTGCCAAAAACACTCAAAATCGTTGCCATCGCATTCCCATTTGCTTTCCTCATTTTTGACATTTTGTCTTGGTGGCTGACAAAACTCGCCCCAGGTTTTGCCTGGCTAACCATTGTGGCAGGCGTCGGTTACAGCGTCGCATCAACCTTTATGTGGGTCACAAGCATGTACCAAATGTTTATTTTATCGCGCAACGGTAAAGTATATGGCAATGCTTGGGAGCAGGATTTATAGCGACAATATTTACAGGTGGTTAGCACCTCGCCCAACGCAAAAAAGCCATGCTGGATTAGCATGGCTTTTTTATTGCAAATCGTGATTAAGCTTTCAGGCTA
>JAZKEJ010000090.1:0-8147 GCA_040387095.1 Pseudomonadota bacterium
TCACTTCAAAATCCATGCCTTTTTCAAACAGCACGATGCGGCAGCGATGACTAAATGGATCGACCGTGCCTGAGTATAATTTCATCATAGTTTTTTGTTTCTTTCTTAAATTAGAAATGCGTTTTAGTCATTAATATGGTTGTATTTCTATTTAATACTTTTTACTTAAGTACTTTTATTAATTAATTACTTAATATCTTTCCAGTATTCATTTTTAAGCTTTTTAGCCAGGACTAAAAGCACGCCTAAAAACAGCAACACCCACCAGCCCATGTGTTTACGGCTTTGTTTACCCGGTTCAGCCATAAAAGCCATATAGTTGGTTAAGTCTGCAACAAATGCATTGTATTCAGATGGCGTTAACTTGCCTGGCTTTGCCAATTCCAATCGATGTGTTTCGTGATTCAGCACTTGCTCGCCTTGCAATTCATACAAAACATGCGGCATGGCTACTTTGGGGTACACCGTATTATTCCAGCCAGTTGGTGTTGTGCTGTCGCGGTAAAAGCCACGCATATAGGCATATACCCAATCAGCACCCCGCGCGCGTACTTCAACTGATAAATCAGGCGGTGTTACACCAAACCATTTTTTGGCTTCTGCAGGATCCATTGATACCTGCATGGTGTCGCCCACTTTTTCACCTGCAAACAGTAAATTGTCCTTAATTTGCTTTTCCGTAAATCCAATGTCCATTAAACGGTTATAACGCATATATTTGGCGCTATGACAATTAAGGCAATAATTCACAAAAGTATGCGCACCACGCCGTAGCGAAGCTTGATCGCTTGGATTAATCGGCGCTGTAACCGTAATTTCAGACTCATTTGCCAGCCCGATAAGCGGCAAAAATGCCAATAAAGTTAATAGTTTTTTCATTTTAATTGGTCACTCTCTCTGGCACAGGCTTGGTTTTATCTTTTGCGGTATACCAAGGCATTAAGATAAAGAACAAGAAATAAACCGCAGTAAACAAACGTGCAATTACCGTTGCGCGATCCGCATTGCCTAACCAAGCACCGAATTGACCCCAAATATTGGAAGGTACGGTACCTAAATAACCCAGCACTAAAAAGCTGATGACAAAAGCTGCAAGCCATTTTTTGTACAAAGCGCCACGGTAGCGAATCGATTTAACTGGGCTTTTATCCAGCCAAGGCAGCAAAGCAAATATCATCACTGATAAACCCATGGCTGCCACACCCGGAAACTGTGAGTTCATAATCGGCGGAACAGCTCTTAATATTGAGTAGTAAGGCGTGAAATACCAAACTGGCGCAATATGTGCAGGCGTTTTCAGCGGATCAGCTGGAACAAAGTTATTGGCCTCAATAAAGTAGCCGCCCATTTCTGGCGCAAAGAACAAAATGCTGGCGAACACAATTAAAAATACAACTACGCCAACTAAATCTTTAACGGTGTAATAAGGATGAAACGGGATGCCATCCAATGGAATGCCGGTTTTCTGATCTTTTTTAGCTTTAATTTCGATGCCATCAGGATTATTTGAACCCACTTCGTGCAAGGCAATCAGATGCACCATGACCAAACCCGCCAATACGAACGGCAAAGCAATCACATGGAACGCAAAGAAACGATTAAGCGTTGCATCTGAAATCAGATAATCACCACGCAGCCATTCAGATAAGTCCGGACCGATAAACGGGATGGTTGCAAACAAGTTCACAATCACCTGTGCGCCCCAATAAGACATTTGGCCCCAAGGCAACAGGTAGCCAAAAAACGCCTCGCCCATTAACACCAAGAAAATACCCACGCCAAATAGCCAAATCAGCTCTCTCGGAGTTCTGTATGAGCCGTAAATAATGCCACGAAACATATGCAAATAAATCACCACAAAAAACATGGAAGCGCCTGTGGAGTGCATATAGCGAATGATATTGCCGCCAAATACATCACGCATGATGTATTCAACTGACGCAAATGCTTGCTGTGCATCTGGCTTGTAATGCATGGTTAAGAAAATACCAGTGACGATTTGCAGCACCAATATTAATAATGCAAGTGAACCAAAAAAGTACCAAAAGTTAAAGTTTTTTGGTGCGTAATATTCGGTTAAGTGTGCCTTAACGAAACTGGTGACTGGCAGCCTTGCATCTACCCAGCCCATTAAACCCTTTGTTTCAACTTCTGCTTTATCTTGAGCCATGATTACGCCTCCGCTTTCTGGTCAACACCAATCAGCAGAGTGGTATCAGTTAAATATTGATGTGGCGGAACTACAAGATTGATTGGCGCTGGTGAGCCTTTAAATACGCGGCCAGCCAAATCGAACTTAGAACCATGACAAGGACAGAAAAAACCACCTGTCCAGTTTTCACCCATATCACCGCCCGCCTGTAATTTTTCAGTTGGTGAGCAGCCCAGATGCGTGCATATACCGACGACGACAGCCAAATTAGGCTTAATAGAGCGATTGGCATTTTTGCAATAAGCAGGCTGCTGCGGCACTTCACAGTTTGGGTCAGACAGTTGATCGTTAAGCTCTGCCAGTTCTGCCGTCATTTCATCGGTACGATTAATAATCCATACTGGTTGGCCTCGCCACTCGGCCGTTATCATGCTGCCTGGTTCAATTTTGCTAATATCCACCTCAACAGGAGCGCCAGCTGCTTTTGCGCGTTCGCTCGGCAGCATACTGCCCACAAATGGAACCGCTACCGCAGCGGCACCCAACGCACCAACGCCTGCGGTTGCTGCGATTAAAAAGTTACGTTTTTGTTGATTAACTGCAGAAGGAGCCGAAAATGATAAAGCGTTGTCTTTGTTTGGTGAATCTTTATTGGTTTGGTCTTTGTCAATTTTGTTGTCTGACATTGTTTTCCTTTAACTTGCCTTTTTGGGGCAATGCTATTAATGATGGGTCTTAACTCAATTAGATTTTAATCATCTAGATTTTTAATCTTGAACGCAGATTTATTATCGATTAGCTTGATTAACACAGTTACTCGATAAGGCGTGATTGTAAAAGCGCATGATTATACAATTTTTTGAAAAATAAACCAAATATATTTACATAAGTAATTGAAATTTAACAATAAATAACGGTTAACTAAACAGGATTGTCACAATCAATAAACGTGTGACTCAAACCGAATTTTTCAGCCAGATGTTCACCCAATGCTTGTATGCCGTAACGCTCTGTCGCATGATGCCCTGCTGATATATAAGCAATTCCTGCTTCGCGCGCGATGTGTACAGTCGGCTCAGAAATTTCCCCACTAATATAAACATCTGCACCAGCTTCAATCGCTTGCTCAATATAACCTTGCGCAGCACCTGTACATAACGCAATCTTTTTGATGGGTCTATGCAAATCGCCAATTAAAAGCGCGGTGCGGTTCAGCGCCAGATTCAACATTGCAATAAAATCTTTGAGTAATTGCGGCTGACTTAATTCCGCCAATGCAATCAAATTGGGTTCATTTTTATCTTTTTGCCCAACCCAGCTGGTGATGGTTAAGCCGAGTTTTTTAGCCAACATGACATTATTACCCAACTGCAAATGTGCATCCAAGGGTAAATGGTAGGCCAACAAGCTAATATCACGTTGCAACAAAAACTGAATGCGCCGTTTTTTTATCCCTACTATCGGCAACGATTCTCCACGCCAAAAATAGCCATGATGCACCAATATAGCATCTGCGTTGGCTTCACAAGCCGCTTCCAGTAAGTTATAACTAGCCGTCACACCTGTCACAATATTTTGCACTTCCACCTTGCCTTCTACTTGCAAACCATTTGGACAATAGTCTTTAAAATGCTCAGCTTGCAATAATTGATTTAAATAATTGTCTAAGTCTCGTAATTTCATGCGTATTCACCGTTATTTCACCTATACTTATATGCATAACATTTTAGCAGTATAAAACATGCAAAGAATCTGGCTTATTTTTGCGCAATCGGTCACTGCCTGCCTGGGTATATTGTTTGTATTGCGTTTATTCTATCCACAACTTTTAGCAACTGTGCCAGAACCTATCACCATTAAACAGGTGCAGCCAAGCCCAATAGCAAGAATTGAAACGCCAAAAGCCAGTTATAGCAGTGCGGCGAAAAAAGCCATGCCAGCGGTTGTGAATATATTCACTTCAAGTAAAAACAACATTTCTAACCCGCATCAACAATATAAAGACGATCCATTGTTCAGGCATTTTTTCGGCGACCAACTGGATAATGAGGACGAGCAACCCGATAGCAGCCTTGGTAGCGGCGTAATTGTCAGCGAACAAGGTTTAATTTTGACCAATGACCATGTTGTGGCCAGTGCAGATGAAATTGAAATTCTATTGTCGGACGGCAGAAAACTGCCCGCAAGAGTTGTCGGCACAGATCCTGAAACAGACTTGGCTGTTATTAAAGTTGATGCGGAAAAATTACCTTCCATTACCTTTGCCGCTACTGATAAATTAGATATTGGTGATGTTGTATTGGCGATTGGCAATCCATTCGGCGTTGGACAGACCGTGACGCAAGGAATCGTTAGCGCGTTGGGGCGTACCCATCTAGGCATTAATACCTTTGAAAATTTCATTCAAACCGACGCATCTATCAATCCCGGTAATTCCGGTGGCGCGCTGATTGATACAGAAGGCAATTTAGTTGGCATTAATAGTGCCATTTATTCGCGCAGTGGTGGCTCAATGGGTATTGGTTTTGCCATACCAGCAAGCTTGGCCAAACAAGTCATGGAGCAAATTGCAGCAAATGGCTCCGTCACCAGAGGCTGGATTGGTATTGAAGCTCAAGATATTACGCCAGAATTAGCAGAGTCATTCAAGTTGGATAAAGTGGCAGGATCACTGATTGCCGGCGTGCTACGTGGCAGCCCAGCAGATATTGCCGGGGTTAAGTCTGGTGACGTCTTGCTGGCGATTAATAATCTGGAAGTGTCCGATAGCAGCAGTATGTTAAACATTATTGCGGTATTAAAACCGAATGAAAAAGCGGTGTTAACCCTTGCCAGGAATCAAAAAAATATAAATGTTGATGTAGTGATTGGCAAGCGGCCAAAACCTACTGCCATCAGAAGGCAAAATTAAGTGTCTTGCTAAGCTTTTATAGAGTTAGTTTTAGGCATTATATAAGTTGCCACTAGAATGCCTAACTCATACAAAAGCCATAACGGTACGGCCAGCATAAACTGCGAAATAATATCAGGCGGAGTAAATATTGCGCCCAAGATAAAAGCGCCAACAATCACATAACTGCGCGCTTCTTTAAGTTGCGCAATGCTCACCCAGCCAAAACGTGCAATCAGCACCACTGCAATCGGCACTTCAAACGCCAATCCAAATGCCATAAAAAGCGTTAATACAAAATCCAAATATTCTGCAATATCCGTCATCACCGTCACGCCTGTTGGCGCGCTGTGTATGATAAATCCAAACACAGTTGGGAAAACGGCAAAGTAAGCAAAAGCCATCCCAATTACAAATAACAAACTGCTTGCCACAATCACTGGCACCATCAGTTTTTTTTCGTGATTGTATAAGCCGGGCGATATAAATGCCCAGATTTGATACAGAGTATGCGGTAAGGAGATAACGAAAGCAGCCATCATCGCCACTTTCATCGGTACGAAAAATGGCGTAGTTACCGCAGTTGCAATCATTTGCCCGCCAGCCGGCAATTTTGCCAACATCGGTTCAGCCAGCAAAGCATAGATTTTATTGGCGAAAGGAAATAAACCGATAAAGACCAGGATAAAACCCAGTACGATTCTGAGTAATCGATTGCGCAGTTCAATTAAGTGCGAAATAAATGATTCGGTTGGAGTCGCCATATCTCAACCCTCAACCTTTTGATCGGAACTTGCAGGCTTGTTTACAGCTTTTTTGATTGATTTTTTTTCTAATTCTTTAGAAACAGTTTTAGTAGATTTTGTACGTGGCTTGCGAGTGATTGCTGGTTTTTGCGTTATTTCCTGATCCGCTGCAATTTTGGCCTCATTCAGGCTAGCAATTGAGTTTTCAACTTTAGCTACTTGTTGCTGAACGTTTTGCTTAGTGCTAACAACAGTCTGCTTGATTTCTTCCTGTAGTTTTTGCAACTCTTCAAAGCGAAACTCACGATTGACTTCTTCTTTAACCTGGGCCGCATAGCGCTGCATGCGCCCAGTCAAGGCGCCAATCGTACGTGCCACTTTGGGCAGTTTTTCCGGGCCAACTACTAATAAAGCAATAATCGCAATAACAAATAATTCTGAAAATGAAATACCAAACACGGTTAAGGCTCAGCCCGTAAACTTATTGCTTGCTCTTATTGGTCACTTCACCCTCAATGATCGTGCCAGTTTCAGTGCTTTTGATGTCAGTGTTTTTAGCAACTTTATCCTGTTCACCTCTGTCTTGCTCATTTTGCATGGCTTTTTTAAATTCATTCACCGCGCCACCTACATCGCCACCCATATTGCGTAGTTTTTTTGTGCCAAATATCAATACAATAATTAATAAAACGATTAGCCAATGCCACAAACTGAATGATCCCATAATGCTCTCCTGAACTTAACTTTATTGGACTTAACTATTCCCGTTACCAAATACGTGCGCGTGGATATGAAATACTTCCTGCCCACCTTCGCGACCGGTATTGATAAGCGTTTTAAAACCGACCAAACTTTGGCTTTCGGCTAACTTTGGCGCTAATAATAATGCCCTGCCTAATAATGCCTGATGCACATCTGTACAATCTTTTAGAGTCTCAATATGCAATTTCGGCACAATTAAAAAATGTACTTTTGCCATCGGTTTAATGTCATAAAAGGCGATAAAATCATCATCTTCATAGATTTTTTTAGCGGGAATATCTCCGTTAACAATCTTACAAAAAATGCAATCTGTATTCATATTATTTAGGCCGACTTTCCTTCTCAGCAATACCAGACAATCCTTCACGACGCGCTAACTCATCCAGCACATCTTGCGGCTTTAAATCGGCTTTAGCCAGCATAATCAGAGTGTGAAACCATAAATCAGCGGTTTCATAGATAATCTCTTGTTTTTTGCCGCCTTTGGCTGCAATCACCGTTTCAGTTGCTTCTTCACCGATTTTTTTAAGTATGCTATCCATACCCTTAGCATACAGTTTCGCCACATAAGACGAACTGGGATCAGCACTTTTACGCTGCTCCAACAATTCGCTTAATCTGTTTAGCACATCATTCATGTTTGTATATTTCGTCTGGATTTTTAATCACAGCCTGGTCAATTAACCAGTGATTATTATCTAATTTCTTAAAAAAACAATTGTGTCGACCAGTATGGCAAGCGATGCCGCCAATTTGTTCCACTTTAATCAAAATCACATCTTCGTCACAATCTAGGCGGATTTCGTGCACTTTTTGTGTATGGCCAGATTCTTCGCCTTTGCACCATAATTTGTTGCGTGAACGTGACCAATATACCGCTTGTTTTGATTCACTGGTTAACTGTAAAGCCTCACGGTTCATCCAGGCAAACATTAGTACTTTTCCTGTATTGTGTTCTTGCGCAATCACAGGCACCAAGCCATTTACATCCCAATTAATTTCATCTAGCCAACTCAAAGTCTTACCTCAATATTGTGGCTGCGCATATATTCTTTTGCCTGCTGCACCGTATATTCACCATAGTGAAAAATACTGGCCGCCAGCACAGCATCCGCACCGCCAATGGTTACGCCATCTACCAGATGCTGCAAATTACCGACACCGCCAGAAGCAATCAACGGCACATCTACTGCGTCAGAAATCGCCCGGTTTAGTGGATTATTAAATCCAATTTTCGTGCCATCCCTATCCATACTGGTGACCAGTAATTCACCCGCCCCCAAACTCACCATATATTCAGCCCATTTGACTGCATCCAGTCCCGTGGCTTTGCGACCGCCATGCGTAAAAACTTCCCATTCGAATGGCTGATTGTCTACCTTTTTCGCATCGATGGCTACCACAATGCACTGCGAGCCGAATCGCGAGGCGGCATCTTGTACCATCTGTGGATTCAATACGGCCGTGGTGTTAATGCTGACTTTATCGGCGCCTGCGTTCAATAAACGGCGCACATCCTCCACTTCGCGCACGCCACCGCCAACTGTAAGCGGAATAAAAACCTGACTGGCGACTTGCTCAATAATATGCAGAATCA
>JAZKEJ010000091.1:0-15108 GCA_040387095.1 Pseudomonadota bacterium
CAATGGTAACTTGCCCGCAATCGCAAGGATTTCGGCTTCAGCAATCATGCCATGACGTAGCAATTGCCAGTTGTCGCCAACCACGCTAACAATAGTCGATTCGATGCCCACTTGGCACGCACCGCCATCTAATACAGGCAAGTCTTTGCCTAAGCCAGCTTCTACATGTGTGGCTGTTGTTGGGCTTAATTGCGTGTATTTGTTAGCAGAGGGCGCAGCTAAAGCCAAGCCGCTTTGTTTGAGTAGTTTCAATGCCAGCGGATGACTGGGAACGCGCAGTGCAACCGTTGGCTCACCTGCTCGCACAATGCTACAAACACTGTCTTTTGCGGGCAACACCAACGTGAACGGCCCAGGCCAAAATGCATTTGCTAACTTTTTTGCTAAAGGTGGAAAGTCTGCCGCCCAATCACTCACTTGATTTGCGCTGCTAATATGCACAATCAATGGATTATCGGCTGGGCGTTGTTTAATCGCATAAATTTGACGCAAAGCAACTTCATTTGTCGCATCCGCAGCCAAGCCGTAAACCGTCTCGGTTGGAATCGCGACAACTTCGCCACTTTTTAATTTGGCAATGGCCTGATCTAAACTAATGCGCATAACAATCTAATTTGAATATCAATTAAGGTTCATACAGCCCAGATTAAAAACGCCATTTTACTATCTAAATTGATCAAAGCTAAACTTGAGTGCTAAACCAAGCTTAACTTGCGCAACAATCACGCCACGATAAGTTAGAATAGACACATTCTAATATCCAACCAAACCCAGAGAAAATCCTATGAGCGCTAATCAAATCATCTTGGAAAAAAACCCCAATCAAGCACATCTAGATATATTAGGCGTAAGCAAATGGCCAACATGGCAAAAAGAAGTATCTGTATTTCCCTGGACATTTCACGAGCAGGAAGTGGCTTATATTTTAGAAGGCGAATGCGTGATTACGCCAGTTGGCGGCTTACCCGTGGCTTTCGGCAAGGGTGATTTAGTGACTTTTCCTGCAGGTATGTCGGCTAGTTGGGAAGTAAAAAAGCCGCTACACAAACATTACAAATTGGATGGCAATGCATTAACGCAAGCATGGGTGCGTATTAAAGCCAAAATTGGTTTGTAATACACCTGTGCATTTTTAAACGTTATTATCCAAAAAATAACATTTGATGCACATTTAATGCGCTTTTTTCTTCTTTAAATCCTCAGCTTAATCTTGCAAGCCTTACATAATGTGGCTTTGCAAGGCATTTGCAGTTCAGTCAAATTGGCACAACTTCTGCTTATCATTAATTGCAAGCCAATTAATTGATGATAAAGGAGTGTTGAGATGAGCCGTCAAAAGCGTAAAGAAATCGAGCTTTCTAATAGTATGCAAAGTTTGGAGTTACGTTCCGATGATTTTGCGGGCGATGAGTTTGATGAATATAGCGAAACAGGTATTGAAGTAAGCTTAAAATTTAAAGGCCAAGAGATTGAGGAAAGTTATGGTGGTTATGACGAATATGCGCTGGGCATTTAGACTGTTTAGTTGAGCCATTCACATCATCTGCATGAACTATTTTGCCGCTTGGCGAAATGTTAAGTTAACCCGAAATTGCTGTAAATAATCGCTATTCGCAATTTTTGGTTCGGCATCTAAGCCAATATTTTGGCTGGCTTTTACTGGCAGAATGCCATGAAAACGCAGCCTGGACGAGCCGCCCCACACAACGATATCGCCATGTTGCAGTAATATTTTAATCACTTTGTCTGTACGCTCAAAACCGCCTAACTGAAATATCGCTGGTAAGCCCAGTGAAACAGAAACGATTGGCTGACTGAAATCCTGCTCATTTTTATCTTGGTGCAAGGTCATGCGTGCGCCAATTTTGTACTGATTAATCAAACAAGCATCTGGTACAAAATGCTTAAAACCCGCTTCCGTTGCAGCAAGCTGTGCTAGTTGCTTGAAACAAGCTGGCATGGCTGGCCAGGGCTGATGGCTAATTGGGTCGTGCGTTGTGTAGCGATAACCTTTTCTATCTGTCACCCAGCCGTATGTGCCGCAATTCGTCATTGCGACTGACATGCTAAAACCGCCAGGGGTAACCATATGGCGAAACGCTGCAGCCTCAATAACCTGTGATAAATCTGCCAGGAGTTGGGTTTGATTTGCTAGCGCAAAACCTTTTAATAGATAGGCATCTTTTATGATTTCTTGCACTTTTGCTTGCTGATTAGCAAATAAATCCATCTCGTTTTTACGCCATCTTTAATTAAAGTTATCATGTCATGATGTTTAATACATATCAACAAGCGAGTCTGTTTCTGAGCAATATTGACTCTGACTGGGCAAATCTAATCGCCACTGTTGGCCTCTGCAATTTTGAGCCTAGACCAGAACGCGAGCCTTATGAGGCACTTGTGCGTGCGGTGGCTTATCAACAATTGCATGGCAAAGCTGGCGATGCAATTATTAAGCGCTTTAAAAAGGTCTATAACGATGCATTTCCTCAGCCTAGTGAATTACTTGCTACCGATTTTGAAATATTGCGTGCCTGTGGATTTTCCGGGCGCAAGATAGAAACGATTAAGGGCATTGCAGAAGGTGCTTTAAATGGCGTTGTGCCAAAGCGCGATATTGCCGATAAAATGTCTGACGAAGAATTGATTAACCGTTTAGTGGCATTAAAAGGCATTGGCCGCTGGACAGTTGAAATGCTATTGATGTTCACTTTAGAGCGCATGGATATTTTACCAGCAGATGATTTTGGTGTTGTAGAGGGTTACAAAAGACTCAAAAAACTAGCCGTTGCGCCTAAACGCAAAGAGATAGCAGAAATTGGGGAAATTTGGAGTCCGCACAGAACAATTGCCAGTTGGTATTTATGGCGCGTGCCTAAATTATAAAAATTTTAAGCCAAACAAAAGGTTAGTGCGCCCAATCTATATCGGCAGAATCGCACTGGGTCAACGACGACTCATCGGCACTTAATTGCTTGTTCATAAACAACTTTGTGCTTACTGCGTTATTCACTGCACTAACCTACCGACTCTAGCACGCACTGTACTGCTTTGCCAGCGCATACAGCCTGTCATTTGCATACAAATAAACATTATGGTGAATATTCTAGTTAATGTTTAAGTTAAATAGTGCATTAACTATTAAAATAGTGGCCTTATGCAACAATTATTCATCCAAAAAAATTTCGCTTTTAGCAAGCTTCTCGCGTTTCGCATTCAAATCGTGCTGGCATATCAAATCATGGCGGTGGCGGTTGGCTGGCATATTTATGAAATCACACATGACACGTTAGCACTCGGTTTGGTGGGTTTAGCCGAAGTGATTCCTTACTTTGCGACTGCACTATTTGCTGGCCATGCGGTTGACCACTATTATTCACGACGCTTATTTGGCATGCTAGCGGCTGTGATGCTGTGCCTTAATGCGCTGACATTAACTTTGGTCACCCAAGGTTTATTAGCTGGAAACAGTACTTATTGGATTTATGGCTCAATCGCCTTCACTGGCTTTGCGCGCGCATTTATCGCGCCCAGTGTGAATACACTTTTTGCCTTAATTTTGCCGCGTGAATCTTTTGCTAAAGCAACTGGTATTAGCAGCAGTATTTTTCAAACAGGCTTGGTAGCAGGCCCTGCAATTGGCGGTTTGATGATTGGCTTTGCCGGCAAAGCCATGGCTTATGCACTGGCGACAGCCCTGTGTTTTGGCGCACTAATCGCCATGTGGTCAATCAAGGTCAAAGAGCCGAAGTCTTTACATAATGCGCCTGTCATCACTAGCATCAAGCAAGGGCTTAATTTTGTATTCAGCAACCAGATTATGCTGGGCGCCCTGTCATTAGACATGTTTGCCGTGCTGTTTGGCGGCGCGGTTGCCATGTTGCCAGCATTTATCCAAGATGTTTACAAAATTGGTCCTGAAGGCTTAGGTATATTGCGCGCTGCACCTGCTGTCGGTGCGATTGCCACTGGCTTATGGCTCACTCGCCATCCTATTAATCGCCACACAGGGCGTTGGTTACTATGCGCTGTGGCAGGCTTTGGTTTAAGCATTATCGGCTTTGGCTTGGCGACCAGCTTTTGGGTGGCATTCGCGCTATTACTTTTATCTGGCATTGCCGACGGCATTTCAGTTGTGTTGCGCCAAACCATTATGCAGCTTGTCACCCCCGACGGTATGCGTGGGCGCGTTTCGGCAATTAACGGCATTTTTATCGGCTCTTCAAATGAGCTTGGCGCATTTGAATCTGGGCTTACTGCTCGCGTGATGGGTTTAGTACCATCGGTGGTTTTTGGCGGATTGATGACCTTATCAGTCGTCGGAGTTACCGCAAAATTGGCGCCTAAATTGCGCAATTTAGAATTGCATCAAATTCAATAAAGCTTGTCGTCAGAATGTCAATTTCCCATATTTAGGAAGGCCAATTTCTTAAAGCCATCTCTACTATCGCTTTTAACTCCTCATGCGTTGCACCGCTGCTAGCCTGTACCGACATGCCTTGATGAATGGTTGCTATATATTTCGCCAATTGTTGGCTATTCACTTGTAGCGGCAAATCGCCCTGTGCTTTTGCCACCTCAAAACGCTCTGCAAAGCTGTCCTCAAAACGCTTTCTATATACAATCAACTCTTGTTGAATCACACTAGAGCTTTGGCCGCAAGTAAGCGCGGCTTGCACGATCAGGCAGCCATTAGGCGTATTCTTGTTAGTAAAAAAAGCTGCCGCTTGCTGTAAAAAACTTTCCACTACTTGGCGCGCGGTTGATTGTTTTTTGACTTCTGTCACAAATGCGGCTGGTCCTGCTACATAATGCGCTAATGCTTGGCGAAACAGCTCTTCTTTATTACCAAATGCAGCATAGATACTCGGCTTATTTATTCCCATCACTTCAGTCAGTTCCGCCATCGAAGTGCTTTCATAACCGCGCGACCAAAATACGTTCATAGCGGCTTCTAACGCCATTTTTTGGTCAAATGCCAGTGGACGACCACGCGGTTTAGCTAATGTTTTAGCAGAAGGTACAGAAGTTTTTTCTTTAATAGCCATATCAAATAACAGGTGTTAATTACTGAATAAAATAATATTGTACCATTAGGTACAATATTATTTGACAAATTATTTCATCTCCTTTAGTATTTATATACCAATCGGTACAAATATAAATTTAAAGGATTTAATATGTCAACATCAACACAAAAAATTGCATTTATTACAGGCGCCAATCGCAGCATTGGTTTTGAAACCGCAAAAGGTTTAGGTGCATTAGGTATTCGTGTGGTTATCGGCGCACGTGATACAGCAAAAGGCGAAGCAGCAGCCAAACAATTACAGGCACTGGGCTACCAAGCAGAGGCCATTCACTACGATGCCACCCAAGCTAACTCTGCCGACCAGATATTTGAGCATTTAAATAGACAATACGGAAAACTAGATATTTTGGTGAATAATGCGGGCATTAATAAAGAACAATTAATGGGTAGCAATAACAGCAGTAAGGTAAGTATCGATACAATTCAGCAGACTTTTCATAGCAATCTATTTGCAGTAATTGAGTTAACACAAAAGCTATTACCGCTTATAAAAAAATCTGATGCGGGTCGCATTGTTAATCTATCTAGCATTTTGGCATCGCTCTCTTTACACAGCATGCCAAATTCCCCGATAGACCCTGCAAAAGCATTTGCCTATAACGCTTCTAAAACGGCTCTCAATGTTTACACGGTGCATTTAGCGCATGAATTACGCGATACTAATATTAAAGTGAATTCCGCGCATCCTGGCTGGGTAAAAACAGAACTTGGAGGCGCCAACGCACCAATGGAAATCGCTGATAGCTACAAAACCAGTGTGCAATTAGCTACTTTGGATAGAAATGGCGCAAGTGGTGGATTTTTCCATCAAGGCGAAGCTTTGCCTTGGTAACTTAACCATTTAGAACGTTTAACTTTAAGGACATGCATATGCAAGATTTATCCAAAATTGGCGATGTAACTAATATTCAGATTGACGAAGATAGGACCTTAAGATTTTTAAAAACAGGTACTGGTGCACCTTTAATTTTGTTACATACCATTCGCACCCAGCTGGATTATTTTCAAGACGTGATTCCACTATTGGCACAACATTACACGGTCTATGCAGTTGATCTACCTGGACATGGCTACTCAACAATAAACACCAAGGCCAACTACGATGAACCCTACTTTCGCAGTGCAATCATTGCTTTTATAGAGAAACTTGATCTGCGAGAGGTGACATTGGTCGGGGAGTCAATTGGTGCGGTTTTAGCATTGACCGTCGCCGGCTCAATGCCTGAACGTATCAAAGCAGTATTTTCATCCAATACTTATGACTACGACACACGCTATGCAGATGGTGTACGGCGTGGCAATTTCATTGCTAACTTCATCCTTGGTCAGTTCGCCATCCCAGTGCTGGGAGCAGTTTTTGCGGTTATGGAAAACAAACCATTGCTTGGCCTCATCATGCGTGGCGGGTTGCGCATGAAGCGGCGGATGCCCAATCAATTACTCACCGAATTTAACCGCGCTGGATATCGCAAAGGCTTTCGCTATGTAGAGCGCAACGTCTTCGCTAACTGGCGTTCATGGAGCAAGGCCCGGACTATGTATGCTGCGGTAAAAGCGCCTGTCAAACTCATATACGGTGAACATGATTGGTCTACCTTAGATGAACGCAAACGCACCGCAAACGAACTAGGTGGGGTAGCGATTAACACCGTAGCCAATACTGGGCATTTCGCCTTTGTAGATAATCCACACAAAATGGTCGAACTTATTTTGTCCACTCATTAATACAAGAGATAAAAACTCATGTTAAACAAAATCGCTTACCGTTATCGCACAGTCTTGTTCGCTTTTATGATGTCCGCAAGTACGGCGATAATAGTCTCAGGTATTATTATCTTTTTGCACACCAAATCACTCGCGCACTTTTTGGCACACTGGTTTGGTGCATTTATTACCGCATGGCCCGTTGTGTTTATCGCCATTCTAATTATTGCACCACTAGTGAATAAACTATTGAATCAATTCGTAGAAGACCACTAGACGGCTTTGATTCATATTTAATTCTGTTACTTTTTAGTCGCAGGCTTGGTTGGAATACCAGAATGCGTAGGCACTACAACCTCTTTACTTTTTTTGGGTTTTTTTGTTTCTTTGTTACTTTTAATTTGGCCTTTTGCCATGATGGTTCACCTTAATTAATAATCGTGACATCATCATAGGCTGATATTGAAAGATAGGGCGATTATTTGCATACACGCAGACTTATGGTTTTTTAGCTTATTCTGAAACAGGAGGTGGCTGATTTATAATTGGCTGATTAGCACCAGGCTGATCTCTCAACTTTTCAGCTAGCGCTTTAGAGGCTTCTTTTCGTTTTTCTGCATAGCGTAATATATTTTCTAACCGCGCGGCCGAAGGCAAATCAGGGTCAAGCGGCAATTTAGACAGCCTTTCCAAACTTTCTGCATACGGCTCGCTAATCGAATAATCAATCTTTCCTGCCAATTCATCAAGGCTTGATTTCCCCTGTTTGCCTTCATGGATGATTTCTAGCCACGATCGATTAATCGCCTGATCTTGAAATAAAAAAGCGCTGATTTGGCTGCGCACCAATAGCTCGTCACTCCAGCGATATTTTGGCGCCGGTATGAGTTTGATCAGCATCATTGCTGCAATCATCAGCATCGCCAGCGCAGTTAAAGTAAATTTTACAGGCATGCTGCGCGCAGTAATCGTTTGTGAAAAGACAATGCTGCATAATACACCAGCCAGCAAACCGCCAATATGGGCGGCATTATCAATACCGGGAATAATAAAACCCAGCACAATTGTTAATGCAGAGAAAGCCAAGCCACCACCGAATAGCCAGCGGAATTCACGTGCGGTCAGCGCGGCGCGTTCTCGCCATAAAAATACAAATGCTGCACCGTAAATACCAAAAATTGCGCCCGATGCCCCGCCTGAAACCGCTAAGTTGCCCTGCACAACTAAAGAAAGCAAGTTACCGATCAAACCACTAATCAGATAAATACTGATAAAGCGCCAATGACCATACATGCGCTCAACCAATTGGCCAGCATCCCAAAGCGCAAAGGTATTCAATGCCAGATGTATGGCGCCAAAGTGTAAAAACATGGCGGTAAACAAGCGCCACCATTCACCATCTTGCGTTGCGGGGCCAAAATTGGCACCCCAATCAAGTTGAATGTTATTGGGCGAATGCCAAAACCCTGCACCACCAATCAGCATTGCGATAAAAACCAGCACGTTCATGCTGATCAATAGTTTGGTCACACTGATTTTTGGCGTGCGCTGTATTAATAATTCATGAAGAGATTGCAAGAAATTCCAACTTATTTAGTAAGTGAATGTTAGTAAAGCGAACTGCTGATGCTTAAATTATCTGAGCATCTTACACATGTAATAGTTTAATTTAATATTCATGACAAAATCGTTTTATGTCAGATATTCGTACTAGAATAATCCCATACTAATTATTCATTGTCTTTTTCAGGATTCGCTATGTTATCTCTGTTTGATGCCAGCATCTCGCCACTTATTCACACTTTAAAAAGCCTGAGTCATATTTTAAAAAAAGCTGAAGAATATGCGGATGCGAAAAAAATTGAGCATGCTGTATTGCTTAATGCACGACTTTTCCCGGATATGTATCCACTTACTCGCCAAGTACAAATTGCCACTGATATGAGCAAAGGTGCAGCAGCGAGATTAGCTGGCGTTGAAATTCCAAAATATGAAGACGATGAAACCACGTTTGAACAATTACAAACGCGGATTGCTGAAACCTTGGCTTTTATTGCAACAATTAAAGCGGAACAATTATTGGATGCAGAAACACGCGATATTGCGATTAGCGTACGTAAAATCGAGCTTAAATTTACCGGCCAAGATTACTTGCTAAAATGGGTGATGCCAAATGTATATTTTCATGTGACCACTGCCTACAATATTTTGCGTCACAATGGTGTTGAACTTGGAAAACCAGATTTTTTAAGACTCAATCAGGGTTAACTTATGCCCTAGCGGCTGTTAATCATACAGTTACGCCCTTTTGTTTGGCTAGATAAAATAACGCAACTTCTATCGCATATAATTTAATTCAATATAGTTTAAGTGAGTCGAATGATGCGCACACATTTGAAAACGCTGCTTGCAATAGCCATTGTTCTAGTCATCAGCATCGGCTTTTTAAATTATTCAAACAGCGTAACACAGCCCACACAAACAGATGCACAAAAAACGTTGCGGTTAATCGGTGATAGGTGTGCCGGTATCGCTGAAAATAGCGTTGCCAATAAAACAGCTTTAGTTGCGTTTCAACAACTGGAAATTCAGGGCAACAAAGCAAATGTGATTATTAGTTGCATGCGTGATAACGGTTATGTGCAAAACCCTGCATGGTTAAAATATGCACAACCCATTGCAAAATCTGAGGCACTAAGCAGCAATATCTCAACAGATGAAGCATTAACAAGTTTAAGTCGTAGCGATATGCAAGTGTTTAGCGAAGAAGAAAATCGTCCTATTTATTGGGTTAAGCAAAAATAAACAGTTAGCAACATGGGTAAAATCACTGCCATATTTTTATATGGGCTTAATATAGCTTGATTTCGCTTAATGTTTTCACCAAACAATTGAACACGATTCTGACTCGTTCAGCCACTGGTCCTCTTTAATCGTGCGGGTCACAGATTATGGCGAAACGCTCAAACTAACAGAGACTTCTCTAAAATTTGTGCACTCTATCACTACATTTAAAAATCCTCTACATTTCCAGCTGATTTTGCATGGTTAATTAATGCAATATTTGCAATGATCAATTCCAAATAATCCCATACAACGATATTTAACATTTGGATTGATATTAGTATTTTCCTGCCAATTTTATATTGCACAACCAAGAGACCATGATGGCGTTGATATACGCCGCACACGCACCCAGCAGCACACAAAAAAGCATTGTTACAATCGCGTTTTGGAACGATAGCGACAGCAACGTTTGTTGATTGAATAATCCCGGTACGCTTAAAAACGCCCAAATAGAAGCGTAGCCATAAACAATAGCTGGTGTGGCGGAAAACTGAGTGATAGCGCCTAATCGCATGAGTGCCGCAATTACTGCGGCAATCAATAGAGGCGCCCATAATGGATTTGCCCATTCACTCACCAAAGGATTATTTAATACAAGCAAGGCTGAAAACCACGATGCAAGCGCACCTAAACCTATATGCCTGATGGTTGAAAAAAACGCTTTATTTTTATCGATGCCGCCGTCTAAATGAAAAAAACAAGCCCAGGTAATAAAAACTGCCCAGGCAGGGATAAACGGAAAATGGCTTAACAAATATAATCCGATAGCCGTTAAAGTGAACCCAGAAAGGGCGACTGCATTGATTGGTTTCATCATATTCCTCGCTAATTTTTATGGTTTAAATCAAGCTTTGCCTTGCATAAGCAATTCGACATATTCTTCAGTGGTAATCGTGCCGCCCAATGTTTGGGCAAGATGCTTGTCGCGCTCTGGCAGGGATTCTTGCAGGTTATCAATACGCTTCCATTGCGCAAGTGGCGCGGTACAGTCTTTTTGTGGAACATACTTTGACGTGGCAACGCGCTGGTATTTGTGGATATAGCGCGGACAATTGACGAAGGCTTCGGCGATATGAACACTGACAATCATTTCTGCGCCAGGAAATTCATTTAGAAATGCGCTATTAACATCTACTTTAGCTTCACCATGCACGCGCACGCGATGTGGCGTTTCAAAATCAATAAACAGCATGCCTATTTTAGGGTTAGCGCTCATATTACCCATAGATAAAAACATGCCGTTGCCATCGTAACTGGGGAAAATCAAGGTCTGGCTATTCAGTGCTTTTACAAAACCTACCGAACCGCCTTTATGAGAACAAGTGGGGTAGCCCCTATGGTCTACCGTACTCAGAAAGAAGAAGTCCCTGCTTTCAATAAAACCTTTGTGCTCATCGGCTAACTCAGTCACCACAATGCTGGATTTAACCGCATTTGCCAGTTTTTCTGTCTCAAATATTTTTTGAAGCGCTACATGCTGTTTTCCATAAAAATCACTCATTTCAACTCCTCACCAACTATCCATTTATCGGATAATTTATAAATATTGTTTGTATTATTCTTTAAACATATTAATAATTTACCTGTTTATATTAGTAATCAAATGGCTTTCCAGTCAATAAACTGCAATATTTATATGTCCAATAAACGGACTTTTATATAAGTTAACAACATGAAAACGATAAAAACCAACCAATCTAGCGACGCATCAAACAAAGCCAAACCCAGCGATACGGCAGGCAGTTTAAATCGCTCACTCATACTGATTAATGCAATTGCGCGCGGCTCCAGAAAAGGTAGCTTGCTGACAGAATTGGTGGCGCGAACAGGTTTACCGCGTCCGACGATTCATCGCATACTGGCTATGCTGATGCAAATTGGCTGGGTGGAAAAAGATGAAAAAACCGCGCGCTTTAATCTGGGTTTGGATTTAGCAGCGCTAGGCTATTGTGCGATTTTGCGCAACCCCATTGAAAGAATCGCCAGTACAGAACTCAGCAGACTGGCAGACGACTTAAAACAGCTTGTGTATCTAGGCGTACGTTCTGGGTTGGATATGGTGTGTATCGGCCGCTATGAAAGTCAATCACAAATCATGGTTGGCAAAGGCTGGGTTGGTCAGCGCGGCCCATTAGGCATGAGCATGAGCTGTATGGCAATGTTTGCAAAAATGCCGCCCAATGAAGTGCAAGCGATTATCCAAGCCAATATGGCGCGCTATCACCGCATAGAAGGCTTTGATGAAAACGGCTTTCATCAAACCTTAAAATTAACCATGCAAACCGGTTACGGCACTTACGATAATATTATTTTAGACCGAACCACCAGCGGCTTTGGTGTGGCGATACTGGATGCTTCGGGCTACCCGATTGCCACGATTGGGACGACTTATATTACCGGTTGGCTAACGGAGGAACAGAAGAAAATCTGTGTAGAAAAGCTAAATCAGGCCGCAGCAAATATTTCTGAAGCTTTACTTGGACAATACCAATATTCTGATAGGTGAGATTAATCAATTCACCTAACTTTCGTTTTAAAAATTCACCTGAATAAATGGTTAAGCGAAATGCTGGATGTATAATTAATCAGGTTATATCAATTAAACTATCACAATCGAGGTACTGGATGGAGCCTTCAACTCACACACTTAGCAATCTATTCGCCCAGCTTGGCTTGCCTTCGGACGATACGGCAATAGAAAACTTCATTAAAACGCACAGCCATTTGGCAGGCAACTTAACACTTTCAGAAGCACCATTTTGGACAACCGCACAAGCGGCGTTTTTGCGTGAAGAAATCTTAAAAGACGCAGACTGGGCAGAAGTAATTGATCAGTTAAATGCTCGGCTACATGCTAAATAAAACTGGTAATAAAAAATAATAATAATAGGGGCCATATGTTGTCACTCAATACCCACTTAGTCATGATGCACTTGTCTGTTCGTTAAGCGCATTCTGTAAGCTTGAGCGTATTCCATTTGATGCTCATCTCTTAATTAAACAATAACCACCACCCTACACCAACACTCACCTAGAACACGCATTGCAAAGTTTTGTTTAAATATTTCACTCAAGCAATTGGTCTGCTGGTGGCGTTTGTTATACTGAATTAACCCGATATTAAATTATGGTTTGGACAAGTTCTAACTGACATTTTAAATCTTGTCGGTATAGCCTTGCTAATAAAGTCTATAAAGTTATTTGTAGGTTTTCTTCAATGTATTATGAATCAATTCAGTCTAAACCAATCAATCAAGAGACATAACTTATCAGGAGCAGTAAATGACTAAATCTATTAGCTACGCAGCACATTCAGCCAAAGAACCACTCGCGCCATTTAATTTTGAGCGGCGCGAAGTCGGTGCTAAAGATGTACAAATTGAAATTTTGTTTTGCGGCGTTTGCCATTCAGATTTACATACCGCTAGGAATGAATGGCAAAACTCTGTTTTCCCCGTTGTGCCTGGGCATGAAATCGTAGGTCGGGTAAGCAATGTGGGCGCTGATGTTTCTGCTTTTAAAGTAGGTGACTTAGCTGGCGTAGGGTGTCTGGTTGATTCATGCAGAGTGTGCCCAGATTGTTCAGATGGTTTAGAGCAATACTGTGACAATGAAATCTTTACTTATAACAGCCCTGATAAACACACCGGAAAAATGACATATGGCGGATATTCTAATCAAATAGTGGTGGATGAACATTTTGTGCTACATATTTCTGACAAGTTAGATTTAGCTGCAGTCGCTCCCTTATTGTGTGCAGGCATTACCACTTATTCCCCATTAAGGCATTGGAAAGTAGGGAAAGGCAGTAAAGTAGGTATTGTGGGCTTAGGTGGCCTAGGCCATATGGGTGTTAAATTAGCGCATGCCATGGGTGCATATGTTGTGTTATTCACGACATCACCCGATAAAGTGGCAGATGCAAAACGCTTAGGTGCAGATGAAGTTGTCATCTCCAAAAATCCGGATGAAATGAAAAAACATCTGCAAAGTTTTGATTTCATTTTGAATACTGTAGCAGCGGCACATAATCTGGACGTGTTTACAGCGCTATTAAAGCGTGATGGCACCATGTGCTTGAATGGCGTACCAGAACATGCGCATCCTTCACCAAATATCGGTCATTTAATTTTTAAACGCAGGCAAATTGCAGGCTCACTCATTGGCGGCATTAAAGAAACGCAAGAAATGCTAGATTTTTGTGCGGAGCACAATATTGTGTCTGATATTGAACTCATCGCGATTCAAGATATTAATGAGGCCTACGAACGCATGGTCAAGGCAGATGTGAAGTATCGTTTTGTGATTGATATGGCGACATTAAAAGAATAACTTAGCATAAGAAAGAAGATGCTCTGCAAGCCAGTATCCATAAAGCTTACATGGCATCTAATTCTATGGGTGAAGCGCAAGGCAACCGAGTGAATGAGCAGTCTGATATTACCGGAAAATGGATTGGTACAAGCTATGGCGCTGTAATACCGTTATAGTGTCATTCCATGTAAGGCCGTAACATTGATGGTCAAGCTTAATGCCTAAATATTATCTATAATTCATAGGCATTAAAATCTCAACAAACTACAAACAAAAAAATGGTTCAATACAACCCAAAAGACTGGCTTACGTTTATCTTCCGATTTCACGAATCGGATACCTTCCGTCAACTCATTCCCATGATGATTCTCATTGGTTTGTATTCAGGTGGCATTGCTTACTTGGAAATTGAATTTTGGCAACTTTCCGCCAAAAGTCATGTAAAAAATATACCTTTAATGCATTCGACTGTTGGTTTTGTTTTGTCATTATTATTGGCTTACAGAACCAATACCGCTTACGAGCGTTGGTGGGAAGGCAGAAAACTTTGGGGTTCTTTAGTCAACAATAGTCGAAATCTAGCGCTTAAACTTTCGGCTTATCTCACAATTGAGGCCGATAGAAACTTCTTTAAAAAGACGATTCCCGCTTATGCCGCGGTGCTTTCAAAACATTTATGCAATGAAGAAGTTGGCCAAATGTTGTTTGAAGGTTTAGATTTAGAAATCGATCACCACAAACACAGCCCGAATCAAGTGGCTAAACTCTTGTTTCAAAAAACGAATGATTTATATACAGCAGGCAAAATCACAGGTGACCAGTTTTACATTATCAATGCCGAGCTACAATCGTTTACCGATATTTGTGGCGCTTGCGAACGCATCAAAAACACACCGATTCCCTATTCTTACAGTTCTTTTATTAAAAAATTCATTTTCTTTTACATCATGACATTGCCATTTGGCTATGTGTTTAGCTTGGGTTATTACGTGATTCCAGTCGTCGTTTTTATTTTCTATGTGTTAGCTAGCTTAGAACTGATTGCCGAAGAAATTGAAGACCCTTTTGGTAGTGATGATAACGATTTGCCGACTAAGAAGATTGCGGCGAATATTAAAAAGCATGTGGAAGAGTTACTTTAAACTTCTAAA
>JAZKEJ010000092.1:0-1075 GCA_040387095.1 Pseudomonadota bacterium
GGCATTATTTCTGTCAATGGCGCGGCTGCGCACAAAGCGCATCCAAAAGACATTATTATTATTGCAAGCTATGCGCATTACACCGAAGCAGAGCTGCAAAATTATGCGCCGCAATTGGTGTATGTGAATGCTCAAAACCAGATTCAAACTCAACGCAACGCAATACCAGCACAGGCCGCTTAAATAATGACAAAAGATTCAAACCCAACAGATTTAACATCTACCGATTCAAAACAGGCACCTTTCGATTTGGAAGCCATGAAAGTTGCCGTGATTGATGCGCTTGAAGACATCAAAGGTTTCGACATCACTACTATGGATGTGCGTAAGCTGACCAACATGACTAGCTATATGATTGTTTGCAGCGCCACTTCCAGCCGCCAGGCCAAGGCCATGGGCGACAATGTGCGCGAAAAACTGAAAGAAAAAGGCTATGCGATTCGCGGCACTGAAGGTGAAAAAGATGGCGAGTGGGTACTGGTGGATTTAAACGATATAGTGGTACATATTATGGTACCGGCCACCCGCGCTTACTATAATCTTGAGCAATTGTGGGGCGATGCAGAAGCGCGTCGCGGCCACGTTAAAGCGGTTTAATTAACTAAATTCAATCAGCAGCTAAGCCACATGAAATTGCAATGAAGCTGCGCATCCTTTCAGTTGGCCACAAAATGCCTAACTGGGTTGAAGTGGCTTGTGCAGAGTACACAAAGCGCATGCCGCGCGAGGCTGTGATTGAAATAGTCGAGATTAAACCTGAAAAACGCGCCGCTGGTAACAGCACAGAAAATATTCAGCTGATTGAAGCAAAAAGAATTTCTGACGCAATCGGTCGTGATTACCTGATTGCTTTGGATGAACGCGGCAATGAAATCACCACTATGCAATTAGCTGAAAAATTCACAATCTGGCTGGCTGGCAACACAACTGGCGGCAGAGATATCGCGCTGGTGATTGGCGGTGCAGATGGCTTACATGCTTCCATCAAACAAAAAGCCGATTGGTTGTGGAGTTTATCCAAACTCACCCTGCCGCACGGCATGGTACGCATCATGCTCGCAGAGCAACTTTACCG
>JAZKEJ010000093.1:0-5923 GCA_040387095.1 Pseudomonadota bacterium
TAGGCAATAAAGCATTAAAGTCAACTTTATTTGTTGGTATGTTGACATTAGCAGGACTTACACTATCGTTACAAGCAAACGCGGCCTGTGATTTTTCTGCAACGCAAGATGGCAGTAAATTTGCCATTAAAACTACTGAAGCCGATACGCCACAAGCGAAAGAGTTTTTACAAACTTGTATTAACCCATATACAAAAGCTTTTGCAAAAGATCCTGAAGCAGCTAAAGCAGGTAAAAAGAAATTCGGCTATTATTCCTGTACACAGTGTCATGGCCCTAATGGTGGTGGTCAAGTAGGTCCAGCCATTACCGACAGTACTTGGCAATATTCAAAACATGTAACTGATAAAGGTATGTTCGAAACAATTGCACATGGTTCTAACGGTGGAATGTTTGCATGGCATCAGCAGTTAGGCAATCCAGAAAACCTGTCTACTGATGACATACTTAAAGTGATTGGCTGGTTACGTACGCAATATAAAGGTGGTGGCGAAACACCATGGTTGAAATAGTATTTCAACCTAAAAGTAAGTAACAAATCTAAATGGCTGCTGTATAATTACAGTAGCCATTTTTTATTTTAGATTTTAGATTTCGGTTTGGGGATGTATATGAAGCAATTCAATTTGAGTTTAGTTTTAGTTTTAATGTTGTCCTTTCTTTCTGCTTGTAATAAATCAGATAATAGTTCAACAGCAGATGCTGTAAAAACCAGCTCAGCTTCTGTCTGCGAGCTAGTTTCAACTATTGATAATAAACCTTTACCAATCAAAGTTGCAGATGCAGATACGCCTGAGGCCAAAGAGTTTTTAAGTACTTGTATAAACCCTTATACAAAGAAATTTGCCATCGATCCAGAAGCAGCCAAGACAGGTAGAAAAGTATTTACCTTAAATGGTTGTAGTGGTTGTCATGGAGGTAAGCTTGAAGGAATTATGGCTCCTGCGTTGACAAAAGCTGGTGGTCAGGGTGCTTTTGATACCAAGTGGGTATATGCTAAAAACGAAACTGACAAAGGTATGTTTGAAACCATTTCAGCTGGTACACCAGGACTGTCAGGCGGTGTGATGGCTAAATGGAATAGAAACCTAGAAGGTCACGTTGGAGATGGTTTAACTAATGATGAAATTTTAAGGGTCATTGCTTATATTCGTACAGAATATAAAGGTGATGGTGAGAAAACTTGGATGAAGTAACGCATTAATTAACATTTAATACAATCATTAAGTGGCTGCTGTATATCTACGGTAGCCATTTTGTTTTATTAAATTCAATTTACTGAATGCAATTATAAAAAGCGCGTATTGACGATAAAAAAACTAAAATGAACAAGCAAAAATTACATCATATTGTTATTGTGGGTGGCGGTGCGGGTGGCCTAGAGCTGGCTACACGTTTGGGCGACTCGCTAGGCAAAAAAAACCAGGCAGTAATTACTCTAATCGATTGCACTAGAACACACGTCTGGAAACCGTTGCTACACGAAATTGCTGCGGGCAGTATGAATCCTGATAAGCACGAGCTGGAATATTTGGCACAAGCACACTGGCATCACTTTAATTTCAGGCTTGGCCGTATGGATGGTTTGGATAGAATGAAAAAAGAGGTAACGATTGCACCTTATTTTGATGAAGATGGTATAGAAGTTATTGCGCGGCGCACCTTTGAGTACGATAGTTTGGTTATTGCAATTGGCAGTACAACGAATGACTTTGGTATCAAAGGCGCGCGTGAATATTCGATTGCGTTAGACACACAAGATCAAGCAGAAAAATTTCATCGTCGCTTACACAACGCATTAGTTAGGGCGCAGACACAAGTCACACCGATACAACCGGGTCAATTAGAGGTGGTGATTGTAGGTGCGGGCGCAACAGGTGTTGAGTTGGCCGCAGAGCTGCACAATACAACACGTGAACTCGCTGCTTATGGTTTAGATAAAATTGATGCTGACCGTGATATTAAGATTTCGATTATTGAGGCGAGTGAACGTGTTTTGCCGGCATTGCCACCAAAACTTTCTCAATCTGTCGATTTGGAACTGCGTAAACTGCGGGTACATGTTTACACCGGTGAGCGTGTGACTGAAGTTTCCGACAAAGGAGTTTATACACACAGTGGTCGCTTTATACCTTCCGCTTTGGTGGTATGGGCTGCTGGCATTAAGGCACCCGATTTTTTGAAGGATTTAGGTGGTCTAGAAACGAACCGAATTAACCAATTACTCGTTAAGCAAACTTTGCAATCAACTTTGGATGATAGTATTTTTGCGTTCGGCGATTGTGCCGCGTGCCCATGGCTTGGCCATGACGGTAATGTTCCACCTCGTGCGCAGGCAGCACATCAGCAAGCTTCGCTCCTGCTTAAAACAATGAAAAAACGAGTGGCAAATAAAACTAATTTACCTGAATATCACTACACAGACTATGGCTCATTAGTTAATTTGGGACGTTACTCTACAGTCGGTAGCTTAATGGGCACGCTGTCTGGCGGTAGCATGTACATCGAAGGTTTGTTTGCTCGTTTAATGTATCAATCGCTATATAAAATGCACCTGATGACTTTGCACGGTGTGTTTGAAGTGATATTGCAAACAGTTGCCAGGTTAATTACACGTAGAACAGAAGCGCAAGTCAAGTTGCATTAGTTATCAATTGCGCGCTATGAAATCAAAAAAGCCTTGATTGAAATCGAGGCTTTTTAATATGCAAATTATTTTATCTGTTTGCGATAAAGCCGGTTAATAAGGCTCATCGAAATAATCACAAACAATCCGAATATAACAACGATATGGTTGATGTGTAAATTGGCTTTCACCATCAATGTATAAGCGCCACTTAACAGCAGAATACCTAAATTTTCATTAAAATTTTGTACTGCAATAGAATGGCCTGCGCCAATAAGTAAATGTCCTCTATGTTGTAATAGTGCGTTTAACGGCACCACAAAAAAACCGCTTAACACACCAATGATAAATAACAGGAAAGCGGCTAAATGCCATTCTGTTATAAATGCCATTGAGATGACTAAAACACCCATTACAATTCCAGCTGGTAACACTTTGACTGAATTTTCAAGCGTAATATAACGCGCTGCAATAATAGAACCTAACGCAACGCCAAGCGCCACTGTAGCTGTGAGTTGTGTGGAATGGTCTAAACCAAAACCTAGCACAATTCCAGCCCAAGCGATTACCACCAGTCTCAAAGTGGCGCCTGCACCCCAAAAAAGCGTGGTGACTGACAGCGACACTTGTCCTTGCGGGTCGCGCCAAAGTGCAATGAATGAGCGATAAAAATCACTTAATATATATAAAGGATCTTTTTTTGCAATAGCATGATCAATCGGTAATTTTGGAATAAACATATTGAATGCCGCTGCAATGAGATAAATAAATGCAATGGCAATCATGGCTCCTTCAGGGCTAATAATTGCCATCTTACCGCCTAAAATAGCACCTAAGATAATGGCTATGACTGTTGAGCCTTCCATCCACCCGTTTGCATTGACCAACTTAGCTGGTGGCAACAGCTCTGTCAAAATGCCATATTTAGCAGGAGAGTATGCTGCAGCACCAACCCCTACAATGCCGTAAGCATATAGAGGTGGCATACCAAATATCATCGCCAAACTGCCAAAAAATTTGATGCCGTTAGCGATAAACATCACACGCCCTTTAGGCAGCGCATCTGCAAATGAGCCTACAAATGGAGCGAGTACGATATACGAAATCACAAAAAATTGTAACAGCAAAGGTTCATGCCATTCTGGAGCCTGCATTTGCTGTAACAAGGCAATTGCAGCAAACAATAAAGCATTATCAGCTAACGCAGATAAAAACTGCGCAACCAAAAGCGTATAAAAACCTTTAGACATTAACGCTTAATCTTGCTCAACATTTTGATTTACTAAAATCAAGCACAGTTATAAGGCTTCAGCAGCGAAATCTGCTAAACGAGAGCGTTCACCGCGTACCAGCGTAATATGACCGTTATGCTCCCAGCCTTTAAATCGATCAACCACATAAGTTAAGCCAGAGCTGCCTTCAGTTAAATAGGGCGTATCAATTTGCGCGATGTTTCCTAAACAAACAACTTTGGTGCCAGGCCCCGCACGCGTAATAAGCGTTTTCATTTGTTTCGGCGTCAAGTTTTGCGCTTCATCAATGATTAAAAATTTATGCAAAAAAGTACGGCCGCGCATAAAATTTAGGGATTTAACTTTAATGCGGGTACGGATTAAATCTTGCGTGGCTGCTCGGCCCCATTCGCCGGCATCTTCATCGGTTTTGTTAAGAACATCCAAATTGTCCTCAAGCGCACCCATCCAAGGTGCCATTTTTTCTTCTTCGGTACCAGGTAAAAAACCAATATCTTCGCCTACTGGAACCGTCACACGCGTCATGATGATTTCAGAATAGATTTTTTTATCCAGCGTTTGTGTTAATGCAGCGGCTAAAGTCAGCAACGTTTTACCTGTGCCAGCTTGTCCAAGCAAAGTAACAAAATCAATGTCTGGGTTCATTAGTAGGTTAAGTGCAAAGTTCTGTTCGCGATTACGCGCTACGATTCCCCATACGCTATGCTTAGGGTTCATGTGATCATGTACCACTTGCAGCACGGCATGGTTATTTTCTAACTTGCGAACAATGGCGTGAAAAGGTTTATCGAACTCATAGAAAATGAACTCGTTAATCAAAAAGGTTTTTACTAACGGACCCGTAATACGATAAAACATGCGTCCCGCTTCTTGCCATGATTCCATTTCTTTACTGTGCTGATCCCAGAAGTCTTTTGGCAACTCTCGCATACCGCTGTAAAGCAAATCGGTATCTTCTAAAACCTTGTCATTAAAATAATCTTGCGCCATCACACCCATGGCACGCGCTTTAATACGGATATTAATATCTTTGCTGACTAAGATAACCTGGCGATTTGGCTGTTGTTTTTGTTGACCTAATACAACGCTGATGATTTGGTTATCGGCTTTGCTGCCTGCTAAACCTGGCAATTCAATATCAACTTGGGATGTTTGTAAAAATAAACGTCCAGCGAGATGTTTATTGCCATTAATAGCTAATGGACAACCCAGCTCTAAATTTGTCAAATCTGTGCCAACAATTTCCTCTAAATAACGGCTGGCTTGACGCGCATTACGCGCAACTTCTGTGACGCCCTTTTTATTGTTATCTAGCTCTTCCAATGTCACCATGGGCAAGTAAATATCATGCTCTTCAAATCTAAACAGGCTTGATGGATCATGCATTAATACATTGGTATCTAGTACAAAAAGCTTAATATTTGCATTAGAGTCTTTAACTGAAGTTAATGGTGAGTTATCTGCTAATTTTTTGGCCATAGTTTTTAAGTTTTATAAAGTTTTAATAAAATCCAGCACTTGTTGCACGTGTCCGTCCACTTTAACGCCACGCCATTCTTTTACCAGCACACCATTTTTATCGATTACAAATGTGCTGCGTTCTACGCCGCGCACTTGCTTGCCGTACATATTTTTCATTTTCATCACATCCAAAATACCACACGCCAATTCTTCTGTGTCAGAAAGCAATTCAAACGGAAAGCTGAATTTAGCTTTAAAATTTTCGTGTGACTTTAAGCTGTCGCGCGAAACACCAACAATTTCGGTATCAGCTGCCTGAAAATCCGCATAATGATCTCTAAACTGCATGCCTTGCGTAGTGCAGCCAGGCGTGGAGTCTTTAGGATAAAAGTAAATGACTAGGGTTTTGCCTAGATAATCAGATAATTTGAAAGTTTTTCCACTGGTGGCGGGTAATTCAAAATCAGTTACAGGTTTGTTTAGCATATTTGTTTAAGATATTTTGTTATGGCGCAGAGAAGATTTATTTAACTACGTTCCTATTGTTGTAAAAAAACGGCATTAAGGCAAGCTTAAATTGAAG
>JAZKEJ010000094.1:0-15903 GCA_040387095.1 Pseudomonadota bacterium
AGTCAGCGTGCAAACGCCAGAAGAACGCATCGCCGAATTAAAAGCGGCGTTAGAAGAAGCGAAAGCCAGCGTTTTATATACCAAAGCAGAAGGTGAGAATATTCGCCGCCGCGCCAATGACGACATTGATAAAGCCCGTAAATTTGCGCTGGAAAAATTCAGTGGCGAATTGCTGGCGGTAAAAGACAGTTTAGATGCAGCGGTGCTGATTGAAGCGGCTGACGTGCAAAGCTATAAAGACGGCATTCAAATCACCATTAAGCAACTGGCTTCTGTATTTGAAAAATTCAATATTTCAGAAGTGAATCCAGTCGGTGAGAAATTCGACCCGAATAAGCATCAGGCGATTTCGATGCTGGAAAACAGTGGCGATCCGAATACCGTGACCAGCGTGCTGCAAAAAGGTTACACATTGAATGAGCGCGTGTTAAGACCTGCGCTGGTGATGGTTGCAAAATAAGCAATTTAAATAGAATAGCCACAAGTTTTTTAAGGCTATTGAAAAGCAAAAAATTCACCCAATATTACTGTTAAGTTGTTCAACATAAGTTTTAAAAAAACGGTTTGAACGCATAACTCAATTTTAAAGTTATTTTGAAAGATAAGGAACAAGCAACATGGGCAAAATTATTGGTATTGATTTAGGTACAACAAACTCTTGCGTCGCTGTGATGGAAGGCGGCAAACCACGCGTGATTGAAAACGCCGAAGGCGCACGCACGACACCATCGATTATTGCGTACCAAGAAGACGGCGAAATTTTAGCGGGCGCACCAGCTAAACGCCAGGCGGTAACCAACCCAAAAAATACGCTTTATGCAGTTAAGCGTTTGATTGGTCGCCGTTTTGAAGAAAAAGAAGTGCAAAAAGACATCAAACTGATGCCTTACACCATTACGAAAGCCGATAACGGCGATGCGTGGGTTGAAGTGCGCGGCCAAAAAATGGCACCACCGCAAATCTCTGCTGAAGTGTTACGCAAGATGAAAAAAACAGCAGAAGACTATTTGGGCGAAGAAGTGACTGAGGCCGTGATTACCGTGCCTGCTTACTTTAACGATAGCCAACGCCAAGCGACTAAAGATGCAGGTCGTATCGCTGGTTTAGACGTGAAACGTATCATCAACGAGCCGACTGCGGCTGCGCTGGCTTTTGGTCTGGATAAACAAGAAGGCGATCGTAAGATTGCCGTATATGACTTGGGTGGCGGTACATTCGACGTTTCAATCATTGAGATTTCTAGCATCGATGGCGAACATCAATTTGAAGTTTTGAGCACTAATGGCGATACGTTCTTAGGCGGTGAAGACTTTGATAATCGTTTAATCGATTTTTTGGCGGATGAGTTCAAAAAAGACAATAACGGTTTAGATTTGCGCAACGATCTATTGGCCAAACAACGTTTGAAAGAAGCGGCTGAAAAGGCAAAAATCGAGCTTTCTGGCGCCACACAAACTGAAGTGAACTTGCCCTATATCACGGCAGATGCGACTGGCCCTAAACACTTGGTGGTGAAAATCACACGTGCAAAATTAGAGTCACTTGTAGAGGATTTAATCGAACGCACCATGGCACCATGCCGTACAGCGATTAAAGATGCAGGCGTGTCGATTGACGATATCACCGACGTGATTCTAGTTGGTGGTCAAAGCCGTATGCCTAAAGTGCAAGAAAAAGTGAAAGAAATCTTTGGCAAAGAGCCACGTAAAGACGTGAATCCTGATGAAGCAGTTGCAGTTGGTGCAGCGATTCAAGGTGGCGTGTTGAAGGGTGACGTTAAAGACGTGTTGTTATTAGACGTAACTCCACTAAGCTTAGGTATTGAAACACTGGGTGGCGTGATGACGAAAGTGATCAAGAAAAACACCACGATTCCAACTAAGGCATCGCAAACGTTTTCAACCGCTGATGACAACCAGAATGCGGTAACGATTCAAGTGTTACAAGGTGAGCGCGAAATGGCTTCTGCCAACAAATCACTGGGCCAATTCAACTTGTCAGACATCCCACCAGCACCACGTGGCATGCCGCAAATTGAAGTAACTTTTGACATTGATGCGAACGGTATCTTGCACGTTTCTGCTAAAGACAAAGCCACTGGTAAAGAAAATAAAATTACTATTAAAGCCAACTCTGGTTTGTCTGAAGCGGAGATCCAGCAGATGGAAGAAGATGCAATCAAATACGCGGATGAAGATAAGAAATACCGCGAATTGGTTGATGCACGCAATGCAGCCGACGGTATGGTTCACTCCGTGAAAAAATCATTGGCTGAGCATGGTGACAAGTTAGATGAAGCGGAGAAAACAGCCATCGAAACAGCATTGAAAGATGTGGAAGATGTGCTTCAATCTGACGACAAAGACACCATCGAAGCAAAAACCAATGCATTAACTGAAGCAGCGCAAAAACTGGGTGAAAAAGTCTATGCAGATGAGCAAGCAAAAGCAAACGCTGCCAATGCGCAACCAAGCCCAGAAGGCGAAAAAACGGTAGATGCTGAAGTGATGGATGCTGAGTTTGAAGAAGTGAAGAAAGACTAAGTTTTAATTTTGTTATCGACAATCGTTAGCGTCCCTAAATGATGCTAACGATTTTTCGCTATTAATTAACCATTAATCACTGTTCAAATAGAATTAGATATCAAACATGGCAACCAAAAAAGATTATTACGAAGTTTTAGGTGTTAACAAAGATGCTTCTGAAGAGGAAATTAAAAAATCCTATCGCAAATTAGCGATGAAGTATCACCCTGACCGCAATCCTGATAACCCAAAAGCTGAAGAACAATTTAAAGAGGCTAAAGAAGCCTATGAAATGCTGTCGGACGACCAAAAACGCGCGGCTTATGACCAATACGGGCACGCAGGTGTAGAGCAAGGCGCAGGTGCTGGCGGCTTTGGTGGCGCAGGTTTTGGTGATGCATTCGGTGATATCTTTGGTGATATTTTTGGCGGTGGTCGTCAAGGTGGCGGACAGCGTAATAATGTCTATCGCGGTGCGGATTTGCGTTACAACATGGAAATTAGCTTGGAAGATGCCGCAAAAGGTACTGAAACCAAGATTCGTATTCCCGTACAAGCGGCGTGCGAAACTTGTAAAGGCACTGGCGCTAAAGCAGGCAAAGCACCTGTTACCTGCTCTACTTGTGGCGGTCATGGCCAAGTGCGCATGCAGCAAGGTTTTTTCTCTGTGCAACAAACTTGTCCCAAATGTCATGGCAGCGGCAAAGTCATTAAAGAAGATGACAAATGCGGCACTTGCCACGGTGCAGGTCGTCAAAAAATCAATAAAACCTTATCGGTTAAAATCCCCGCTGGTGTAGATGAAGGCGATCGTATTCGCTTAACAGGCGAAGGTGAAGCTGGCGTTAATGGCGGCCCAACTGGTGATTTATATGTTGTGGTGCATTTAAAACAACATGAAATCTTCCAGCGCGATGGCGGAAATTTACATTGCGAAATGCCGATAAGTTATAGCACTGCGGCGTTGGGCGGCGAAATTGAAGTGCCCACTTTAGGTGGCTCTGCCAAAATGAAAATCCCGGCCGAAACACAAACTGGCGGCGTATTCAGATTAAAAGGCAAAGGGATTAAACCGCTTCGCCAATCTGAAAACGGCGATTTAATGGTGCATGTGGTGGTTGAAACGCCAGTTAAATTAACCGAAAAACAAAAAGATTTATTACGCGAATTTGAAATAAGCACTCAAGCAGATTCTGGTAAACACAGCCCGCGTAATAAAAGCTGGATGGATAAAGTAAAAGGATTTTTTGATTAATTTGTGATTTAATCAAACGACTCAAATCCTGCTCAAATTAATAGCCTGCCCATGCAGGCTATTAATTTTTTAACCGTAACAATTCATTAAGCTTAATTTTTCATACTTACACTTTCGTTACATGCACGTCATCAAACCGACATATCTCTTTGATATTATTCATCTAAGTTAATTAGATGAAGGCAATAATGATGAAAAGAGAACTAACGAAAAGTGTTTTATTAGGTGGTTTGGTATTAGCAAGTATTGCGTTTGGTTCGTTTAAAGCCAATGCTGCTGGCTTTAATCAAAACACAGCGCATGATGGCAAAGTAATGTCATCGATTAAATTTCACGATATCGTTGAACAAACACGACCAAATCAAGTAGCAACTAACTTTGGCAAGCCAGATGAAATCCTCATGATGAAAAATGCAGCTGGCGATGTTGCAGGCGTTATTTGGGTTTACCGCGAAGCTGTTTTAAAAGCGCACGGCACAATGGATGCCAGTTTTATGTTAGTTAATGGCCAAATGAAGTATGTGACTTTGTCTGATACTGTTTAATAAACGCTGTGTTGACCTTAAATTAAGCCTGCTGATTGCAGGCTTTTTTGTTTGAAATAACCCATTTTGAACATCAACAATTCATTCAAGTAAACAAGAATTTTTAACACTAAAATCTGGTTAACTAGCATTCATCATGCTTTCAGAGATATACTTGCGCCTGAACTTAACCCTTAACTTAACCCTTAACTTGATACTATAACTAAGCGCATTTATCCGTTATGAATCTATATCCTGTCGCGATCGTTGAAAACTTTTACGAGAATCCAGACGCTATTCGTCAATTTGCCCTCAGTCAAAAATATCAGTTCAGGCATCAAATGCAGGACAAAAATTATGTCTTTCCTGGTTGCCGAACCAAAGATTTATCCATTATCAACAAACCTTTATTCGAAAATGTCAGCAAAAAAATCATCTCGGTATTTCATAATGCCGAGCATGATTATATGCGCTGGCTTATTACCACCAGTTTTCAAAGCGTTTCGGCAGACTATGGTCGCGGTGTGATTCATACCGATGGCAACACCGTTTTTGCCGCGGTATTGTATTTATCGCCCGATGCGCCGCTGGATTCCGGCACATCGTTGTTCAAGCCGAACAAAAATTTTGATGAAGAAAAATATCAGGCGGCGTTAAAAGCCAACGACAAACGCTTTGAAGCAGGCGAAATAGCCATGGATAGTAGTTATCACCATATGTTTGATGAAATTGTGCGGGTGAATAATGTTTATAACACGCTGATTTTGTATGAAGGTCGACATTATCATGCCGCGAATCAGTTTTTTGGAAAAACCTTAAAAGACTCGCGTTTGGCGCAGGTGTTTTTTGTGAGCAAAATCGATGCGCAAAAGTACAGCTCTTTTCCGTTAAAGCGTACGCAGGCTATTGCAATTTAATTACATTTACTGCTAACGCAAGCTATTTCGAATAGCAACTAACTCTTGTTGCGCATCGCTAAAATCTTCATAACTTTTGCCATGCGTTTTTGCATACCAATAGTTGCTATTAAATTTATCACCCTCTATTTTGTGCAGTACCGCATGTAGCCAGTTAGCAGTCGTGTCGCTATATTCTTGTGCAATCTCGTGCGCTGTCTGCCAATCGCCCGCCAGTGCCGCTTCCACTGCTTTGCTTAATTGCTGCTTATAGTCTTGGTTCATGCTGACTAGTTTTTAACATGAATAATCTACTCGATTTTTACTTAGACTATTCAAGAGTTTTCACCGTGGATAATCAATAGTTCCCTTTTGAATAAACTCAATCTTATAGCCATCTGGATCTTCAATAAAAGCAATCACAATCGTGCCATGTTGCATCGGCCCTGCTTCACGAATCACTTTGCCACCAGCGGCTTTCACCTGCTCGCAAGCTTTGTAGGCATCGTCTACTTCAATCGCCATATGCCCATACGCGCCACCCATTTCGTAGCTGGTTTTACCATAGTTGTAGGTTAACTCAATCACGCTGTTATCGTATTCGTTACCATAGCCCACAAAGGCCAGCGTAAATTCGCCATCGGGATAATCGTGCTGACGAATCAGCTTCATGCCCAGTACTTTGGTATAAAAATCAATAGACTGATCTAGGTTGCCAACGCGCAACATGCTGTGCAATATTCTCATACTATATTCTCCAAGATTTAATTTTTTTAAGCAGTTTTTAACTGGGTAATACGATAATACTTATCCATTAACTGTTCCTGTGTTTCCAGCACGTCTGGGTTGAGCGGAATGCAGTCAACAGGGCAAACCGCTACGCATTGCGGCTTATCAAAATGCCCGACGCATTCTGTACACAAGTTAGGGTTAATTTCGTAGATTTCCTGGCCTTGATAAATCGCCTCATTCGGGCATTCAGGCTCGCAAACATCGCAATTAATACATTCGTCAGTAATAAAAAGTGCCATGTGATTTATGCTTTTTTAAGCTTCTGCGCTTTTAAGTTTTTGTCTAATGGCATCTTCAACGGTAGAAGACACGAACTGATGCACATCGCCGCCTAATTTGGCGACTTCACGTACAAGGCTACTGGATACAAACATATATTGTTCGGCAGGTGTCAGGAACAAAGTTTCCAATTTCGGATACAGCTTACGATTCATGCCCGCTAATTGAAATTCGTATTCAAAATCACTGGCGGCACGCAAACCGCGTATCACCATCTGCGCGCCTTGCTCTTGCACAAACTGCATCAGCAAGCCACTGAAGCCAACTACTTTAATGTTGCTGGATTTTTTAAAACCACTTTGCGCCAGTTTGACTCGCTCTTCTAGGCTGAATAATGTGCCCTTATTGGTGCTGCCAGCGACAGCGACAATTAACTCATCAAACAAATCGGCGGCCCGATGCACGATATCTTCATGACCTAAAGTGATAGGGTCAAATGTACCGGGATAGACGGCGATGCGTTTTTTGCTCATGAATTAGCCCTGAATCACTGCAGATATTAAGAAGTTGAAACCGATTTTAGCAAATGATAGTACACGTTGCCCGCTTTATTTTTTTTAATGACTTGCCAAGTATCGCTGGGCAGCACTTCAAATTCCGCCTCGACGTACACAATGCCATCTGCTGCAAGGTGTTGATTTAATACTGGCAGTAACTTGCCAAGCCAGTCTTTGTTGTAAGGCGGGTCACAAAAAATAATATCCATTTTTTGCGTATGTTGACTTAAAAAATTTAAAACATCGATTTGCTGTATCTGGCAATTTTGCGCAGTCAACAGCGTTTGATTGTGCAAAAGCGATTGATAAGCCGCTGTTGAATTTTCTACCATGACCACACTTTTAGCGTTGCGTGATAATGCTTCAAAGCCAAACGCACCTGTTCCTGCGAACAAATCCAGGCAATGTTTACCAGTTAAATCTTGTCCCAGCCAATTAAAAACCGTTTGCCGAACGCGCTCTGGTGTTGGCCGCAAACCTTCCACATCGGGAAATCTAAGCAAACGACTACGCCAAACGCCAGCATTGATGCGGATTTGGTTGGTAGTGGTTTTAGTGCTGGATTTATTGTTAAGTTTAGATTTTGACAAGGTTTTGAATGTACACGTGGCGTGTGACGAAAACCCTATTTTAACGCTTTATGACTATATTTTATGCCTGAATTTTATCAACTTGAGCTTTTAAATCATCAATTTCAGATCAGGCCCAAGTTAATTATATAGGCTCAACTCAACTATTCTCCGCCAACAATCACCGATACAAAATGATCTGGTTTGATGCGACGATTAAATGCATCTTTAATTTGGGCAGTTGTGACTCTATTCACTTCTTTATTAAAATCTTCCAAATACGTTAACGGCAATTTGTAAAATCCAATCACACCTAAGTAATCCAAGATTTTGTTATTGCTATCAATGCGCATGGGAAAGCCGCCAATAATGTTGGATTTAGCGGCTTTCAGCTCTTTCTCAGTCACGCCATTTTGCATAAATTTTGCCAAAGTTTCGTTCACCACTTTAAGCGCATCGTTTGCCTGTTCTTTTTTGGTTTGCAAACCAATTTGAAAAGGACCTAATTCGCCCATCGGCATAAAATAACTGTAAACGCTATAAACCAAGCCTCTTTTTTCGCGCACTTCTTCTGTCAGGCGTGATACAAAGCCGCCGCCGCCTAAAATGTAGTTGCCAACATATAAAGGAAAGTAATCTGCGTCACCTCGTTTAATGCCGGGGTAACCTAATAAAATGTGTGATTGGCTGGCTGGGTGGTTAATATTTTGTGCGTTTGCCGCGCTTGGCAATGTCACCTGTGCAATTTTTGCAACCGCCACACCTTGTGGCAGACCTTTAGATACGTTTTCTGCAATCTCGCGTGCCTGTGCTTCTGTCATATCGCCTATCAACGCAATTGTGGCGCTTTTTGCAGTGTAATGTTGCTGATAAAAAACCGTTAAGTCTTCGCGTTTCATCGCTTGAATCGTGTCGACTTCACCGCTTTCATCCAAACTGTAAGGATGCGCGCCATACAATGCCTGCATAAATGCTTTGTTGGAGATACTCTCTGGCTGAGTTGCAGCTTCTTGTAAGCCCGCAACAATGCGTGTTTTTTCACGCTCTAAAATGGCTTGTGGGAAGTCGGGTTTATGCAGTATCTTATTAAAAACAGCAAGGGCTTTAGCTTGTTCACTGGTTAAAGTGCGTAATTTAAATGCCGCCCTATCCAGATCTAACTCGCCGCCTAAAATAGCACCAATATCCGCGAATTGGTTGGTAATCTGCTCTTCAGTCAGACCATCAGCGCCAAGGGTCATCATATATCTGGTCACGCCCGCAACGCCCGAAGTGGTCTTGCTATCACGCGAACTACCCGCAGGAAAATTCACGCTCATGTCAATAATAGGCAAATCGTGATTTTCGACAAAATATACATCGCTGCCAGCAGCAGTTTGCCAGTGATTAATCTTAACAGCAGCGTTGGCATTAAACGCAAACAGCGTAATGAATAAAGCGATTAAATATTGCATTGTTTTCATTCTAAAACCTTAAATGGATTTTTAATTATCTGAGAAATTCAGATTAAGAAAATTTAAAGCGTTAAGTGATGCTAGGCGTGCGATGTCGCCGTGTACATTTGGTACACAAGACATTGCACAACAACGCATCACGACGCAGTTTAAATTATTCATTTAGTGAATGTGGGGTTTGCCAACAGGCTTGGCATTCGGATCAATCGGCAACGGATCAAGCGTTGCAATGGTCATATTATCCTTAACCAGATATTTCTTTGCCACTGCTTGTATTTGTTCTGAGGTAATCGCTTTGAGCTGATCTGGATATTCTTTTAATAAGCGCCAGCTGTAACCCATGGTTTCAAGCTGACCGATTTGCATACCTTGATAAAACATCGAATCGCGTTGATAAACATCAGAGGCAATCACGGCTGCTTTTACGCGATCCAACTCTTGTTGCGTTACTCCGCCAGTTTTAATTAACTCAATTTGTGCGATTAATGCTGCTTCTAATTCGGCTACGGTTTTGCCTTCCGCAGGCGTTCCAACCAATTCAAACAAAGCTTCCCGACCACGCGATGTCGTGTCATATCCAGCGCCAACGTCTACTGCGATTGAGGTTTCACGCACCAAATTTTGATTTAATCGGGCAGAATCATTACCGCTTAATACGCCCGCTAATACGTCTAGCGCATATGGCTCCCAAGCTTGTTCTGGCACTGTTGGTTTTGGTTGCAAAGTAGGCGCGTGAAAACCCATTATTAAATAAGGTAATTTACCAGGCGCTTTCACTACCACGCGACGTTCACCAGTCTGCTCGGGCTCAGTTTGCGGTTTTCTGACTGGCAATACTTTAGGTTTTAGCGGGCCAAAATACTGCTTAGCCAATTTTAAAACCTCTTGCGTCTTAACATCGCCGACTACCACCAATGTTGCATTATTCGGCGCATACCAGTTTTTGTACCATTCACGCGCATCGGCTGCAGTCATATTTTCCAAATCGTTCATCCAGCCTACCACTGGCCTGCCGTAAGGATGTGCATTAAAAGTCGTTGACTGAAACTGTTCGTTTACTTTTGATTGCGGCTTATCTTCGGTGCGCCAGCGTCGCTCTTCCATCACCACTTTGATTTCTTTTGCAAATTCGGCATCGGTAATCACCAAGTTAGTCATGCGGTCGGCTTCTAGCTTCATTGACAGCGGTAAATGCGATTTTTCTAACTGCTGAAAATAACAGGTGTAATCTGCACCTGTAAAAGCATTTTCTTTACCGCCAGCGGCGGCTACGATTCGCGAAAACTGACCTGCCGGTACTTTTTTTGTGCCTTTAAACATCATATGTTCTAACACATGTGCTACGCCTGTTTTGCCATTCACTTCATCTAAACTGCCTGCGCGGTACCACACTTGTGATACCACCACTGGCGCGCGATGGTCTTCTTGCACAATCACTTTCATGCCGTTGCTCAATTTAAATTCTTGAATCTCGGCTTGCGCCAATAAAGGACTCAAGCTCAATAATAAGACTAATTTCAAATTTGCTTTTTTTATCTGGGTTCGCACAAAAATCTTTCTTAAAAATCATAATTGAATAAGCACTTACAAATAACAATCTGCAAATAGCAACTTGAATCACACGCCTCATTAATGACATAGCTTAAATAAATTTAGTTCCAGCAAGTCACTTAATCACAGGCTTGATGGCACGCTCACGATTTTACGACTAAAATGTCCATTAATTGTTATTTAAAGTTTGCCATGTTTAATATTTTCAAGAAAAAACCGCAGCCTGAAGTTATCAATCCAGATAAAGATAACTCCACACAATCCATTGTGAATGAACCAGAAACGCGAATTGAAATAACACCTGATCCATCAATAAGGCTAGTTGAACCAGCAAGTGAACCAATTAAAGCTGAGTTAAGTTTTACAGAACGCTTAAAACAAGGCCTTTCCAAAACGCGCCAACAACTGGGCGGTCAGTTAAATAGCCTTTTTGGTAGCGGCAAAATTGATGCGGATACTTATGAAGAACTAGAAACGATCCTGTTAACTTCTGATATTGGCGTGGGCGCAACGCAACGATTATTGGACAACTTGAAAAAACGGGTTAAACGTGAGAACTTGCAAGAAAAATCAGCACTTAAAAAAGCGCTAAAAATTGAGCTGTTAAATGTATTAACTCCTTTAGAAATAGCGCTGCAAACTAGTTCGCATAAGCCTTTTGTGATTATGCTGGCAGGCGTGAATGGCGCGGGAAAAACGACAACCATTGGCAAATTGGCCAAGCTATTTCAATCACAAGGCAAAAGCGTGTTGATTGCAGCAGGCGATACGTTTAGAGCGGCGGCACGCGAGCAATTGCAAGTGTGGGGCGAGCGCAATAATGTGCATGTGATTGCCAGCGAAGGCGGCGACGCGGCGGCAGTGATTTTTGATGCAGTGAACTCGGCCATGGCAAAAAAAATTGATATTGTGATTGCAGACACAGCAGGACGTCTGCCGACACAAATGCACCTGATGGATGAAATCAAAAAAGTGCAGCGCGTGATTGACAAAGCCTACCCTGGCGCGCCGCATGAAATTTTATTGGTGATCGACGCCAATACTGGCCAAAATGCTGTCAGCCAGGTAAAAGCGTTTGATGATGCGCTAGGAGTAACGGGGTTAGTCTTGAGCAAATTGGATGGCACTGCTAAAGGTGGCGTTATCGCTGCGATTGCACATTTAAACAGCGAAAGACAGAAAAACATCCCTATCCGCTTTGTCGGCGTTGGCGAGGCGATTGATGATTTGCGCCCATTTAATGCAGAAGCTTTTGTCGATGCGTTAATTGATTAACTAAAGGATACTATTTTAATGATGGATTTTAACCAAAATTAGTTATGATTGTTTTTGATAATGTCACCAAACGCTATCCGGGCAGCATTGATGCCATTAGCAATGCAAGCTTTACCATCGAGCAAGGTGAACTTGTTTATGTAACAGGTCATTCCGGCGCAGGCAAAAGCACCTTGCTTAAATTAATGGCAGCAATTGAGCGTCCTTCAAATGGTACCGTGCTCATTAACAATCAAAATGTGAGTAAATCAAAAGCAGCAACACTGCCTTTTATTCGCCGCAAATTTGGGCTGGTATTTCAAGACCATAAATTATTGTATGACCGTAATTGTTTTCAAAATGTGGCACTGCCACTTGCCATCAATGGAATTACAGGCACCGAAGCAGCCAAGCGCATTCGCGCTGCTTTGGATAAAGTTGGGCTTTTAAATCGCGAAAAATCCATGCCAATTATGTTATCTGGCGGTGAGCAGCAACGTCTGGCAATTGCTCGCGCGGTGGTAAGTAAACCATCTATTTTGATTGCAGATGAGCCGACTGGTAACTTGGATAAAAATTATGCAACTGATATTCTGATGCTTTTTAAGGCATTCCAGCAAGTTGGCGTCACTGTTATCATTGCAACGCACGATGCATTAGGCCGCGCTGATGATGAAAATCAAACCGTTAATCAGAACAAAGTGTTGCATCTCAATCATGGCAGATTGCTAAGCCCAATTAATCCAGAGGTGCTGGTATGAGAACTTGGCTGACACATCATGCGCAAGCCTTAAAATTAGTGCTATCGCGCTTCAAACAAAACAGGCTTGGCACTTTACTTATTTGCATCAGCATTGGCGTCACCTTAACCTTACCCAGCGTAGGCTATATTATTTTAGATAATTTAAATGGCTTAGTCAGCGATGTTAAAAGTGAATCTAAGTTAAGTGTTTTTTTAACCGAAAATACTGATAAAAAAATTGTTTCATCCATTGCAAGCATCCTCAAACAACATCCCGCGATTCAAAGTTTTGCTTATGTATCAAAAGAAGATGCACTTACACAACTGACTGCGACAGATTCAAATAAAGCGATGTTACAAGCGCTGGAGGGTAATCCGCTACCTGATGCTTTTTTTGTTGAGCCTAAAATGCTGGATGCAACTTCAGTTGATGCGCTTAAAAATGACTTAAGTAAAATTGAAGGTGTAGAAAGCGTTTTAGTGGATGGCGCGTGGATTGAGCGTTTGAATCATTTGCTTTTTTTGGGGGAAAAAATCTTAATCATTCTGGCAGGTTTATTGGGGTTTGCACTCATCGCTGTGATTGGCAACACCATTCGCATGCAAATTTTAACCCAAAGCGCCGAAATTGAATTAAGCCAGCTGATTGGTGCAACCAAAAGCTTTATTCGCAGGCCATTTTTGTATGTCGGTAGTTTGTACGGATTTGGTGGTGGCGTGCTAGCTTTACTAATGACATGGCTAATGATTATGTTTTTTAATCAAACCATCAAAGCTATCGCCAGCAGCTATCAATCAGGTTTTTATTTACATTTCTTATCTGCTTCAGCCATATTGATTATTCTATTAACCGCAACCGCACTGGGCTGGCTATCTGCCTATTTTTCATTATCTAATGCCAATAAAAGCGGTAGTTAGCTCTCAAAAAGCTGCTTTTTTATTTCAATTATGTTGATTTAAAAAGCCGTTGTTAACGGTTTAAACTGAACCATTTCTTTTAGTTAAGCTCATTTTTACTTAACTTGTATTTGCGAAAAAGATAAAAATCTTAAATGATAGATAAACTCAATCCAGCTATGCAATGGCTAGAAAATTATGCTGTTTTACAGACGTTCGTCTACTTGGCCATCCTTTTATTAATCGCCTGGTTCGCAAATTCCGTCGTTAAAGTACTGCTGATTAAATTAGCGTTTAATCTGATCAGCGCCATTCCAATTGAGAATGTAAGCTCCGGAAATAAAATCATCAAACGCTTGGCAAACATATTGCCTGCGATCGTCATTTCTGCGGGAATTTCTTTTATTCCTGAAGTTTCAGCTGTGATTGTTACTATTGTTCAAAATGTTGCGAATGCTTTTATTGTGTTAACCATCGCGTTCGCAGCAAGCGATGGATTAAATGTCGGAAATAGCTTGTATTTAAAGCGTGCCGATGCACACCTGCATCCAATCAAGGGCTATATACAAGTTGCCAAGCTGGTTGTTACTATTATTGCCATTATTTTAATCGTGGCGACGTTGATTGACCGCTCGCCTGTCATTCTATTATCAGGCATTGGCGCAATGGCAGCTGTGTTGATGCTGATTTTTCAAGACACCATTTTATCTTTAGTCGCCAGTGTACAAATTAGCTCTAACAATATTGTGCGCGTGGGCGACTGGATTGAAATGCCGCAACTACATGCCGACGGCGACGTAATCGATGTCGCACTGCATACCGTAACAGTGCAGAATTTCGATAAAACCATTACCACCATTCCCACCAAAAAATTCATCACCGAATCATTTAAAAATTGGCGCGGGATGCAAGAGTCTGGCGGTCGCAGAATTAAAAGAAGCCTTTATATCGACCAAAACAGCATTCATTTTATTGAGCCTGATACATTACGGAAAATGCAGTCTTTTGGCGTTCTGAAAGATTTTATTGCCAAAAAATCTTTAGAACTAGATGAATGGAATCAACAGTTGGCGGCTCAGGGCCTGGAGCCGGTTAACCAACGTAGAATGACCAATATAGGTAACTTTCGTGCTTATATAGAGCAATATTTGCGCAATCATCCACATATCCAACAAGAGATGACTTTGCTTGTTCGGCAGTTAAATCCCACACCGAATGGCTTACCAATAGAGATTTACTGTTTCACAAAAACTGTTCAATGGGCGGAATATGAGTCTATTCAATCCGATATATTTGACCATTTATTTGCCATTGTTAACCAATTCGATTTAAGAATATTCCAAAGCCCCAGCGGGCTGGATTTCGCACAATACAGCTCAAATTAAAACCTAAATTTAAGTGTGAATTTAAAGATATTCTTTTCATTGCCTTTTAACAAAATTCATCCACGCGGAACTACTACATAAAATCATATTTATTAGCCCTAATGGGCTATTGTTTGGCAAAATCATATTACTTACTATGTCAGTGCATACAAGAGGTTTCTAATAGATTTTATGTTGTATCGAAATTAATTAATTTCGATACTTAATTCAGTTTTATTATTTTATCCAGTGGAGGCAACAAAATGAAAAAATTAGCACTCGCAATAGCATTAATGGGATCGATCGGTAGCGCAAATGCTGCAGGTTTATCCATAGACACATCAGACTACGTCGATCCAGCCGTCAACATAGCAGCCTATAACGGTGATCCAGTAGCATCTACCGGTGCTGTAGTTGCAGGTACGCTAGGCGCTTTAATCGCTGACGTAGCTGGCAGAATCACTTTTACTTATTTGGGTGATGAAAGTGGTCATGATAATAAATTTAGCTTGTGGTTAGGCTCACAAGTTTTAACTGAAGCTAATGGTATTGGCGATAGCGTTTCTGCAGATATTGGCGATGGTCTGGTAGATTTTAAATTTACAGACACGTTTACTAATCCAGATACCGATTTTGCAAATGGCGATGTTTCAACATCAATATTAGGTTTTGCTTTTTTAACTGTTACTGCTCCAGTTGGCACACCTTATCAATACTACATCGGATTCAACGATACATTTGATAAAGATGCGGATTACGATGACTATGTAATAGGCGTTAACTTTAGTCCAGTTCCAGTTCCTGCCGCATTGCCATTAATGGCAACTGCTTTAGGCTTATTTGGTTTTGGTGCAAGCCGTAGACGCGTATAACAACATTTGTAGTGTTGATTTATGGTGTAAAAAAGGACGCTAAAGCGTCCTTTTTTATTTGTAAAACTTCGTAACAGTTTGAAACTATTCGTTACTAGCACTCTCATATACAGAGTGCTAAAATACTATTTAAATTTAACCATTATTTAAGGAGTTTTACTATTAACGCTTTAACAATACCGTCAATTTCGTCTCTTGATAGCTTTGATCAGTACATGCGTGCAATCAAGGCCTTTCCGCTATTGAGCGCAGAAGAAGAATATGATTTAGCTACCAAGCTCAAAAATAATAACGACTTAGACGCAGCGCAAACATTGATTGTTTCGCATCTACGCTTAGTTGCTAGTATTGCGCGGGGCTATTTAGGTTATGGTTTGCCACAATCAGACCTTATTCAAGAAGGCAATATCGGCCTGATGAAAGCGGTTAAAC
>JAZKEJ010000095.1:0-7226 GCA_040387095.1 Pseudomonadota bacterium
ATTGCCGAAACCAAGCTGAATGGCGATGTAAATGTGGCAAGCTTTAAAAAGCCTAATATCAAATTCAACTTGAATGCAGATAAATTGGATTTGAACAAATTGCTACCAAAATCCAGCGCCGAATCCAATACAGCTACAAAAGTCAGCAATAAACCTGCAGATTTATCAGCGCTTAAAAACTTATTACTAGATGGAAAACTGAATATCGGCAGCATTATTTATGAAAAATACCGCATCTCTGGTTTAAACGTGGGCATTAAAGCCGATGGCCAAAAATTAAATTTAAGTGGACTAAATGTAAAAGTCGACAACAGCCAGATCAAAGGCAGCTTGGGTATTAGCCAATTCGCTAATCCTTTGTACACATTCGATTTGGATATTGACCAAGTAGATGTTGACCAATATGTAGTGGCTGATGCAAATGCCAAGAATGCCACTAGCACTAAAAAAGAAGTCAGCGACAAACCGCTGGATTTAAGCGCATTAAAAGCTTTAAATGCTAACGGTTCGATACGTATTGGTAAACTAAAATTCGGCAAAACCAATGCCACCAACATTAATATCAATCTAAAAGCCGATGGTGAAAAGGTGAGATTAAACCCGTTAAGCGCAAAGGTTGATGATAGTCAAATCAACGCAGATTTGGGCATTAGCCAGTTCAGCAACCCCGCTTTTAATTTTGCGATTAATATCGACCAGCTTGACGCTGATCGATACATTACAAAAACAGACACGGCTGCAAAAAACCCAGCCGATACGCCGATTGATTTGAGCGCGCTAAAAAAGCTTAATGCCTCTGGCGAGGCGAAAATTGGCAGATTAAAACTGGCCAATGTAAAAACTCAAAATGTGAATATCGGCCTTAAAGCCAATGACGGCGTGGCTATCTTATCGCCTTTTTCTGCCAATTTATATCAAGGCAGCATGAGCGGCACTCTAAAAGTAGATGCGCGTGCAACGCCAGTGATTGCCTTTCAGCAAAATATGAAAAATATTGCGATTGGTCCTTTATTGGTTGATGCACTCAATAATGATATGTTAAGCGGCACTGGTTCTGTGAATGTAGATGTCACCACGCAAGGCGCTAGCGTGAATGCGCTCAAAAAAGCTTTAGCAGGAAACGTTGCGCTTAATCTTGCTGACGGCGCATTAAAAGGTGTCGATATTGCTGGCAGTATCCGCGAAATTAAAACTAAAGTGAATTTTCTGAAAACCAAAGAAACGAATGCTGACAAATCCAAAAAAACCGATTTTAGTGAATTGACCGCGACATTTAACATTAAAAACGGTGTCGCTCATAACGAAGATTTAACGATGAAAGCACCCGTGTTGCGTTTGGCAAAAGGCGATAGTCGCGGTGATATTGATATTGGTAACGAAACAATTAACTATCTTGCTAAACCGACCATCGTCAAATCACTGAAAGGTCAGGGCGGGGCAGATTTAGACGATTTAAGCGGCATTTCAATTCCGGTTAAAATTACTGGCAGTTTTGCCAGCCCAAAATATGCGATGGATTTCGCCGCGATTGCGACTGCGTTAGCGCAATCTAAATTGCTGGAAAAAGTAGGTGGCGAAAAAGGCGCGGCAGTTAAAGAGCTAATTGGCGGCGGCGATAAAGCAGAAGCGCTGAAAGATTTATTAAACAAGAAAAAACCAGCTGACCCTGCAAGCACTGGAACTGAACCAGCACCTGCTCAACCAGCTGAAGAACCTAAATCTTTAAAAGAACAAGCCAAAGAAAAAGCGCTAAAAAAATTACTTAATTTTTAGCACAAATATTTAAAAATTTGAAATAGAGAATTAATCAGTTTAACTATTTATTTTGTCCTGGCGCATTTTCACTATTGCCTGGACCATTACGATGCTTGTTGTGACCCGGTGCGTTCTCACTATTACCAGGGCCGTGTGGATCGTGTCCTGGCGGCCCGTATCTGCATGCTCCCACTAAACATACACAAAATAGCATCATTAATACTTGTTTCATTATTCAATCCTCTTAGAGTTATTGCATCAGGTATGATGTTGCAAGAAAATCACCAAAATAGCAAAGCAATCTTTTTAAATTGACATGACTCTATTCTCGCAACGCATCATTGATTGGCAAAAACGCTATGGTCGCCATGATTTACCTTGGCAGAATACGGTTGATCCTTATGCTATATGGGTGTCCGAAATCATGTTGCAACAAACCCAAGTCACCGCTGTGATTGGCTATTACGCTAAATTTATGCGGCGATTTCCGAATATTGAAGTCTTGGCATCAGCAACGCAAGAAGAAGTCTTACAGTATTGGAGTGGTTTGGGTTATTACTCTCGCGCACGCAATTTACATGCGGCTGCGCAAAAAGTAATGGATGATTTCGATGGCGTTTTTCCGCACCAATTCGATGATATTCAAAGCTTGTCTGGCATTGGTCGCTCCACTGCGGCAGCAATTTCTACTTTTGCACTGAATCTGCCGCAGCCCATATTGGACGGCAACGTAAAACGTGTTTTTGCTAGGCATTTTAATGTGACTGGCTACACAGGTGCACCAAAAATGGCGCAACAGTTATGGCAGATCGCAGAGGGTGAAAATCCAAATCAAGCAAAGGATGCGATTGTATATACGCAAGGCTTAATGGATTTAGGCGCAACGCTTTGCACCCGCACAAAACCTAGATGTACGATTTGTCCTGTGAGTATTAGCTGTGAAGCGCTGGCACTTGATCTTGTTAAAATATTGCCAACACCAAAGCCACGTAAAACCATTCCTGAAAAAAGCACCAATATGCTGGTGCTTATTGATCGGAATCCAGTAACACTTAAAAATACAGTTATGCTAGAAAAGCGACCGCCTAGCGGTATTTGGGGCGGCTTATGGAGCTTGCCGGAAGTGGCTAGTATGGATGGAATCATTTTGCAAAATGTCAGCACATTAAATACGTTAACACATACATTTACGCACTTTAAGCTACATATCACACCACAACTTATTTATGTTGACCGTTCGATTCCACAAGTAAACGAAGCCGTAAAAATTTGGCTGCCGATTGAAGAAGCGATTGAAGCGGCCATTCCAACACCTATTCGAACAATTTTAATGTCAATTAATGTATTAACTGAGCAAAATATTTAGTCACACAGCTAGAAAGCGCCCAAATAAAAAGCCGAATAATCGGCTTTTTATTTGGGCTTTAGTATCAATGTGGGCGAGACTCTAAAATTCGATCTGCCAACATTTGAAATCGTGGCGAAACAAATTGCCGCGTTTGCGAGCCGGCATCAACAATCGATAATAGTTCTTCAATCGCCGATCTGAATCCCAACTCAAATAACCAATAATCTGAGGGATCAATTGCAGATCTTTTGTCTGTATTGACATCTGCACAAAGTCGCTCAAAAGCTTCCATACATACATTGCGTTCAGCCATAATATTGCCTCCGAAACTCGCTTAAACCAGTAATACAAATTTAATACCTATTTTGAAGTTTGCGCTATCGTTTTATGCAAATCCCAAACTACTAATCTTATTTATTTTTGGTCCCAAGAATCTTCCCACATGCAGTGTTTGATTTTATGACGGTTAGCAATTAACTCATCTATGCTTGGCTCATCGTTTAATGCACGTTTAATCGCCAATTTAGTCGCGTCATAGTTATTTTTGTACATATCCGCCTTATCTAAAGTGCCTTCTTTTTCTAAAGCGATACATCCTGGGTCAATCCATACCAGGCTAATAATACACAACTCGTTAACTTGGTCTTTCGGGATAATGCCTTCAATCACGCAATCTAAAATCGCATCTGCAGTTGCGGCTTGAACCACGCCACCAAACAGGCTGACATCGGTGCTGCCTTTTAATGTCACTTTAGGTACCGTCATACAAACCGGGCGTACCAATTGATTAATATCGCGTACGGCAAACATAGCGGTGTGGCCTTTGCTTTGCGCCATTAAATTGGCAAATGCCTGGCCAACAGGGCCGTCAACAGCGCCGATTAAAATTTCTGGCATCGCTGCGGTAACGTCTTTACCTTCGGTGTACATCGTAGCTTCGCCTGCTTTAAAAATAATTTTTGACATAAATTTCTCTCTTGGGATTAGTAAAATAGTGTAACGATAAGGTTTAAGAAACTATTTTAACAAATGCTCGCTAATACACACAATTAATCTTCCATACGATTTTTTAATCGTCTAATCTAGCACCAGTCGCATATCCACATGTGGAATATGTACATCGGTGTATTCGTCAGTGGTGATTTGAAAACCCGATTGCTGATAAAAGTGAATCGCATGCGTCTGTGCGGATAAATCAATCTGCTTGCTGCCGTGCAAACGACAAATATGAATCGCTTCATTTAACAGCATTTTACCCACGCCCAAACCGCGCCAAGGCTTTAACACCGCCATACGACCAATTTTTGCATAATGGATAATACGTAAACAGCCAATTGCCTGGTTATTATGCAGCGCCAATAAATGCACAGCACCATTATCAATGTCATCCCACTCAAACTCTGGTGTCACCATTTGTTCTTCAATAAAAACAGTTGTTCGCACTGCGCGCAAATGACTTTCTGCTTGTTGCCAAATCACTTGTTTAATGATGATATTCTCTCGTTTTGACTGCAAGATTTTGTCCTTAGATAGTCGCTGCGGCTTGCGTGTTAAGCCTGTTCAGTGCATTATTCTGCTTAATATTCACTCTCTAATTTGTTAAAGGCTCTTATGCAACGTTATTTATCCACTCTTGCACGCATTTTACTCGCACAAGTTTTTTTATTACAAATCGTTATGCTGATTGTTGGATTTTTCAGCAATCCAGATGGTTATCAACAATATCAGGCAGGTTTGGGCGGTTTAGGTTTGCCAGGCATTTTTGCACCGTTGATTATTTTGGTGCAGTTGGTTGGTGGCTTGGCTTTGCTGTTTGGATTTAAAACTAAGTTTTTTGCAGTATTTATGGCGATTTATGCCATCATAATCTCGGTGTTATTGCATTTGCCAGTATTACAATATTGGGCCATTGCAGGCGGTTTATTGATGCTTTCTATGAATCCAGTCACACCACTTAGTTTAGATAATCTTAAAAAATCTTAATCTTATTCAAGCTTTTACAAGCTTAATGTCATATTAAAAAGCGGCCATTTTAAAATAGAATTAAAAGCGGCCACTTTTTTATTCCCATTCCAGCGCAGGATAAAGCGTATTCACATTACGACGATTGGCGATATCAAATAATAGCCATTTATGTTTTTCGCCCGCAGCAGCTGTATCCATTGCCTTGCCCATATCACCACCACTTTTAATCACTGCACGCATATCCGCCAACAAAGTATTTAAATAGCGTTGCTCGTTATTTAAGGCACTCAGCCAATCTTTTGCAGCAGGGCCATGGCCAGGAACGACTTGTTTAACAGGGTAAGTTTTAAGCTCTTCAATTGTCGCAATCAATCCTTTAATGTCGCCTTCCACCACTGGTGTGCGCTCAATAAACAATAAATCACCCGTAAATAAAGTAGCCGTTTTTGAGTCAATCACCGAAATGTCAGTATTGGTATGCGCGTTTGGGTAAGGCGTCACTTTAAGCGTTCGGCCGCCTAAATCTAAATCCGTTGGCGCTTTAATTGGCAATGTTGGCTTAATAATGACGCTGCCTGTAGCGTCTGCGCCTAAATATCGACTATTTAATTTATCATAGGCTTCTTCGCGTAATTGCATGGCATCGCCCAGCTTGGCATGGCCGACAAACTGTGACTTATCTTGTAAAAAAGCCGCGTTACCGTAAATATGGTCTGGATGCACGTGGGTGTTGATCACATATAAAATGGGCTTATCGGTCACTTTTTTAATTGCCTCTCGCAGTTTTTTGCCCACTTTTAAACTGCCGCCGGTATCAATCACCGCCACACCACGCTCACCCACTACAAAGCTTATATTGCAAATATCACCTGTATAGCCATCATCAATATCCAAATGCTCACCATGATGCACATAAATGCCATCGCCCACATTTTCAATTGCAAAATTACTCGGCTTAACATCTGCATAAACACAGCCAATTAAAGGTATAAAACAAAAAGTTAACAGCAAAAACTGCTTTAATACTAACGGTTTAAAAGCACGCATTTTTAACAACTTTCTGAAAGTGTTGCAGTAAGGATTTTTTCCCATGATAATAGCTTATCAAACGCATCGGTGTGATTGATGTCACATAGTTGCTTAATTTAAATAAAATGGAAGATTTGTATGACGAATAATGCAGTACGCTACACTAAAACCGCGGTAATACTTCACTGGTTAATCGCTATCGTTATTTTCGGTATGTTCGCTCTGGGTTGGTTTATGACAGATTTGCCTAAAGAAGGCGCAAAACAAATGTCTTACGATGTATTCAATTGGGGAATTTACACTTGGCAGCTTGCTGAGGAAGCAAGCCCGCGCACCTTCTACTTTAATTTGCATAAATCATTGGGTATTACGTTATTTGGTCTGATCATTTTGCGTATTTTGTGGCGCATCACTCACAAACCACCTGTGTTACTTAACCATAAAAATTGGGAACGTAAATTAGCCGCAGGTACACATCATTTGCTTTATTTATTAATGATTGCAATGCCAATCAGCGGATTAATTACTGCGGTTTCTAGTAAATATGGTGTTAAATGGTTTGGCATTCCTTTTCTTAAAGGCTTAGATAACCCTGATTTACGCGATATTTTTGAAAGCGCGCATGAAACCATTGCCATCATTATTTTAGTGGTTGTGATCTTGCACATTGCCGGGGCCTTAAAACATAAATTTATTGATAAAGATGACACCTTAAAACGTATGTCGCTTTAATATTGATTAAGAATACTTAATATTTAGCTATCATTAAAAAAGCCCGCTAGAGCGGGCTTTTTTAATGATGATATTGCCTACTATATTCTCGCACTGCGGTTAGCATCGCGGCTGCGTTTTAGCTCCGACATAACCTAAAAGTTAGTCTTCACTGAAACCAACCATGCGATCAACAAGCAATTTAAATATGATATTGGTAGCTTAACTCTCTTACAGCTTTCAGCATACATGCTGCGTTTTCAGGCGGTGTCCATTGCGTGATGCCGTGACCCAAATTGAAAACGTGACCGTTGCCATGACCGTAACTGGCCAAGATACTAGCTACTTCTTTTTCAATTGCTGCTGGTGTGGAAAGTAAAATTGCAGGATCCAGATTGCCTTGCAGTGCCACTTTATC
>JAZKEJ010000096.1:0-5518 GCA_040387095.1 Pseudomonadota bacterium
TGCATGAGTGAAGGCACTAAAAGCACAACAAATATGGCTGGCATCAAGCAAAATAAAAGCGGAAATAGCAGTTTCAACGCAATTTTAGATGCGGTTTCTTCGGCTCTTTGCCGGCGTTTGGTTCTTGCGGTTTCTGCATGAATGCGCAGTGCATCACCAATACTGGTACCAAAACGTTCCGATTGAATCACCATTGTGGCTAAGCTATCAATCTCCTCTACCCCTGTACGCAAGGCAAGATTTCTTAAGGCGCGTTCCCTGGTAAACCCTGAGCGGACTTCAATCAATAGCAGCTCTAACTCTTGGCTTAGCACCTCAGATTTAAGCTTGATTTCAGAAGCCACTTTGGATAATGCCTGATCAAAACTAAGCCCTGCTTCCATGCAGATAATAAGCAAATCCGTTGCATCTGGCAGTGTTTCAACGATCTCTAGCTGGCGTTTTTTGACAATTTTAGATAAAACAATATTGGGTAAGTAATAGCCCAGGGCTGCAAATGAAATAATGATGAATAATGTGCCTGAAGCATTTTCTGCCTGGACTGATTTATCTAAAAAAAAGTAGCAAATAATTGGAAAGCTAATGGTTAACAAAGATTTGATACCAAAATATAACTTAGGGGCATCTGTAGAGCGCCAGCCTGCATTAACAAATTTAAGCTGTAATGGCGATTTATCCCAGCCTTCACTTGGTAATGCCAGCCTGCCTATGGGGTCAATGACCTTGACGAGGGTGCTGACAAATTCAGCGTTGGCATTGTTGGATTGTTGATCAATAGCAAAGCTGCTGGCTCTTTTTCGCGCTGGGTCAATACTCAATTTGTAAATGATTAACGACAGTATTGAAAATACTGCTATAAACAGGAGCATTAAAAATAGAATTTCTTGTATGGTCATTTTAATTACCTACATTTTGATATTAATAATACTGCGCATCCAAATAAACCCTGCCAACATCATCACCGCACCCACTTTTAAGCTGTATATGCCAGTCGGGCTATTAAACATCAATGGAGCATAAGTGGGATTTAGGGTGCTCATTATCATCAGCATGATAATCGGCATAGCGCCCAGTATCTTGGCAGATAGCCTGCCCTCTGCTGTCATCACGCCAATTTGGCGGCGTAATTTAAATCGTTCGCGTATGATATTGCTGATATTGCTCAAAATTTCAGCCAGGTTACCGCCCGTTTCCCTTTGAATGAGCACGGCAACCACAAAAAATTTCAAGTCTGTAAGTGGCACGCGCTCGGCAAGGTTTTGCATTGCCTCATTGATATTGATGCCCAGGTTATTTTCTTCCATGGTGATCCTGAATTCTGTGGCAATAGGGTCTGCTAATTCTTCCCCCACCAAAGTAAAGGCACTATTAAAGGCATGTCCGGCTTTTAATGAGCGGCAAATCGTATCTATGGCCTCCGGTAACTGCTCTTCGAATTTAGCTAAGCGTTTGTTTTTAGAGCGTAATACATACAGTAATGGTAATGAAGCGGCTAACAAAGCAGCCAATAGCACGATAGCAACATTGAAATTTAAAAGAAGACAGACAAATCCGGCAACAAAAGCGCTCAAGGCTGTCATTTTGAAAAACTTGGCAATGGTCCATAATTCGCCTGAGTGCAACAGCAAAGCATCCAGTTTTTTAGTGAGTGATAATTTAAATAAAAACTGATTCAATACACTTTGATTAGCCGCATAGCGATTTTTAAGAATGCCTTGATAGCCATTTCTGTCCAGATCATGATTAGTAATATGCTCTATGCGGTTTCTTAAGCGCGTAGATTCCGCGCCAAAGCGTTTAACCCACCAATAGTAAAGCGCTTCCAGTGCAAAAAAAGCGGCAATAAAAACAAATACAATAAAGATAAGAAATTTGGTATCCATATCAACCTACCAATCACACCTCATAACGAACAGCAGGGTTAAACATACTTTCCGGCAAGCCCACGCCAAATGCTTTCAAGCGCTTGTTAAAGTGAGGAACCAAGCCGGTGGCATAGTAATGGCCTTTTATTTTCCCATCGTCTCCCACCCCGGTTTGTTTAAAGCCAAAAATTTCCTGCATGGTTATCGTTTCACTCTCCATGCCGGTAATCTCTTGAATACTGACTACTTTTCTGGTGCCATCCGTTAGCCGGGAAACTTGAATGATCATATTGATGGCAGAAGCAATCTGCTGGCGCACGGCTTGCATGGTTAGGGTGGCTCCTGCCATAGAAACCATGTTTTCCATACGCGCAATAGCATCCCTGGGTGTATTGGCATGGATAGTGGCAAAAGAACCTTCATGACCAGTGTTCATGGCTTGCAGCATATCCAGTGCTTCTGGCCCCCTCACCTCACCCAGAATTATTCTATCCGGGCGCATACGCAAGGCGTTTCTTACTAAAGCCCGTTGAGAAACCTCGCCTTTTTCTTCAATATTAGGTGGGCGTGTTTCTAACCGCACAATATGCGGCTGACGCATTTGCAGTTCAGCCGCGTCTTCAATGGTCACAATGCGCTCGTCTTCGGGAATAAATCCTGAAATTAAATTGAGCAAAGTAGTTTTACCGCTACCGGTACCGCCAGAAATAACCGTATTGATTTTCGATTTAGCCACTGCACTAATTAGGGTGGCCATTTCGCTGGTAATGCTGTTTAACTTCAATAAATCGTGAACCATTAAGGGATTAACAGAAAAGCGACGTATAGACACAACCGGGCCATCTAAGGCAAGTGGCGGGATAATCGCATTCACGCGCGAGCCATCGGCTAAGCGGGCATCCACCATAGGGCTAGACTCATCAATGCGGCGGCCTACTTTGGATACGATACGTTCAATAATATTCAGCAAATGGTCATTATCTTGAAACTCAACGGCTGTGAGTTCCAGTTTGCCCTTACGCTCTATATAGACCTGTTTGTAACCGTTAATCAGTATGTCTGAAATGGTTGGGTCCAGCAGTAACGGCTCTAACGGGCCTAATCCAAACATTTCATGCTCAATATCTTGCGCCAGGGTTTTACGCTCGAATTGATTAAGCGCAATTTTCTCTTCGTCTACTATGAGAGTCACTAAATCATTAATTTCTTTTTTGATTTGTAATTGTGAGTAATCTCTTAAACGTTCAAGATTGATTCGCTCTAAAACAGAGGTATGAATATGTTTTTTTAGCTCAGAGTAGCTATTTTTGCTCAGCACATTATCAGTACCAGACAATTTTTTATACTCTTCAGCACCGCCTAAACGTTCTCTTAGTGACATTTTTTTAGCCTATTCTTATCAGTTGCCAAATATTTTTTCCATTAACCCTTTTTCTTTGATCTGGGTTTTGGTTATGCTTTGAGCAATGTCTATCAGCGCTTTGCTGACGGCATTGCTTTTATACAAGTGGTACACGCTCACGCCCTGATTCACGGAATCAGTGACCGCCACATATTCATTAGGCACAGTGATCAAATGATCCACGGGAATTGCACCGTTTAAATCGTTTAATTTAATTTTGCTCGCCTTGTCATATCGGTTCACAATCATCTGCACCTTGTTTTGGCTGTAACCTAGTGATTTAAATACATTTAGTAAGTTTTTAGCATCTCTAATATACGGCAACACCAACTGCATCACTGCAAATACCTGGTCACTTAAATCTAGGCCCTTCACAGTCAGTGCATCAATCTGCCTGCCCACATCCAGCAGAATGTAATCATAATTATTTCTTGCCATACGAATAATCGTATCCAAGTGTTCGGGCTTGATATCTACCGCACTATCAGGGCTTTCAGCCGCTGCCAGAATTTTGTAGTTAAGCGCCACTGTAATCAAAGACGATTCCAAAAAAGCCAAATCTAAACGGTTAATCTGGTTACAAACGTCCGCAAGCGTCATACCGGGCTTTTTATCGCTTACATACATAGAAGCATCGCCAAAATATTGATTAATATCAATCAGTAATACTCTTTTATTAAACAAAGTTGCTAAGATATAACCTAGATTTGTTGCAATAAATGTAGCGCCACTACCACCCTTACAAGAGATCACGCTAATCACTTTAGAATGATGACTGGCACTGGTGGCTTGCTTAATTTGATAGCGTTGCAAAGCATGCAAAAGCTTTTCTTCATAAAGCGGTAATGTAATCACTTCAGAAAAGCCAGATCGAATCGCCTTTAGCAACAATTCGGTAGAGCTGTCATCCGACATCATCATAAATGCCATATTTTTGTACTGTGCGTTAAATCGCTCAGCCAAATCAAACTCATGATGCCTGCCTTCACTCACATCCAAAATCACCACATCAGGCATTTCATTCGCAATGCGTTGAGAAGCATTCAGCAAATTGCTGCGCATCGTCAAAAAGTTGATATTTTTTTGTTTAAAGCTTTCATACTTTGCTGCGATTTCAAGCAACTTATTGTTTTCACTGATTAATAAAACTTTCATATAAACACGACCTTTTTATTTAACTGCACACACTATTATTGGTGCTGTCCATACTCTCACGAACTAAAGTTGTACTAAATGCTGGTATCGTGATGCTACCCAATGGGAAACTAGCAGGTGTGGCAATTGAAACCGTAAAGTTTGAAACAGATGCTGTCACACTTGTGCAAGTGCTAGCGCTGCAACCACTTGGGTTATAAGCTAGATTGATTTTAGCGCTAGTCAAATCGGGCACGCGCGCCACCATTTTTGCTTTGATATTGGTAGCTGCAGATGGGCTGCAAACAACAGCAAGTCGCGCACCTAACCTGGTTGCATGCACTGTCGCGTTATAGACATACATGGTTCTCGCAATACCAATAATCGAAAATATAACTAAAAAGAACAGCGCTGCAATTAAGGTAAATTCAATGCTGGCTAGGCCGCGGTGATTAGGGCATCTATTTTTATGAATATGGCTCATGTGGTCGCCTGCCGCATTGTTACGCTAACATTGTTAAAAGCTTTGAACCCGCCACTGAAATAATTGCTAACGTAACCCAGTTGATAGCCGGTAGCTGTAACAGAAATAAGTCTTATAACAACCGTTCCCGCGCTGCCTGCGCTTTGAGGCGCTCCGTTTCCATCTGTTCCAATGGATATTTGTGCAGAAGTTAAGCCAGGTACCACCGGGTTTCCAGTACAGCCAGTATTACCAAAAGCAGCCAGGCATTTGGCAACCGTGACTTGTGTTGCATAAGTTGGGCCTGTTGCGCTGTAAAGGGATATATAGCGCGCACTTTCTCTTACGCTTTTAGCTAAAGTGTTGTACTGAAATAAAACCCGGCTGATTTCTATTGTACCCACTACTAAAGGTGCAAATAAAAACGTCATTAAAATAGTAAACTCAACAGCTGCCACACCACGCATGGCTTTTGATTGAAAATATTTAGATGTGATCGCTTGCATCATTGCACCAACGCCGAAACTGTAGGCCCTGCACCGCCGCCACCCGCCAGGCCAATTTGTGTACATGAGCCTGCACTGGAAGAACCCAAATACTCTAAATACAAGGTTTTGTTACCGCCACCGCTTGCAATAGGGTTTAACATCAATA
>JAZKEJ010000097.1:0-16441 GCA_040387095.1 Pseudomonadota bacterium
CTGGCAGGCTGCAGTTTACCCAAGTCGGTATCTGGTTTAGCTAAAAAGCATACATCTTTGTGTTCAACGCGCGCCCGCAGCATTTCTTCACTGGCTCGATGAGCAGTTTTTAGATTAGGCAATAGAAAATGTAGTTTTAGATTCATATTATTTCTTTCTGTTTTAATATCTAAATTTTGTAAATAGTAATTTTCCATTAAACATTAATGTACTTTACCGGTGATTTTGGCGAGATTTGATATCGCCGTGATGGTTAACTTGCTGGAGATTGAATAAAAGCTGATTCTTTTTGTCGTTCAATCATGATGTTTTGCGCACTGCCCTAGCATTTGCAATTGCTTTATCTTTAATTTCGAGCGCCTGCTGTTTGCAAAGCGATTTATCTTTGCTGTCATCACAAACTTCAACAGCAACTGCATAATCCGCCTCTGCAACGGCAATACGCACATCAACTTCATTTTGCAATGTAGGCTCAAAACTCGCTTTTAGTGCTGCTTTTGAGACATCTCTCCTACCTTTTGCCTCAATCATGCAAATATCTTTTGCATTGTTTTTTAAAGCATCACAGCGTTCCTGCGCAGATTCATATCGCGTTTCCAGGTTATTTTCCAGCCGCTGATATTGGCTTTTGGACATATTTTCAGCCATTGCAGCGCTATTAAAAGCCACAAAACCGGTTAATAGAATTAGGCGAGATACAGAATTAATAGAATTACTTTTCATTTCAGTCCTTAGCATATAGCGCTCAAAAAGTTATTCGAATTTTTTAGCTATATTCAATATGTATTGTTGTTGATATGTGTTCTAAAAAATTTGATAGATATTCTTCATAACTGATGGCAATAGCAGTGTTTTAAATAAAGATAATTTTTGCGGTTTTAATACTCTTTGGACTTGCAAATATACGATTATCAACCGCTTCATTACTTGTTAATTTATTTTCAGTCATCACAAACTTTGATGCGCTGTTTTGAGGCTTTCCGGCAACCAATTTTGCAGATTGATGCTGAATATGATTGGTTAGTTGTTGGGCAGTATTTTGCGAAACAGCTTCATTCTGCTCAATATTCAACGCCAGCAATCCACAGAAAAATGTGATGGCAATGGATAATGAAATTATCTGGTCACTACATTTTTTAAGTTTGTTTATCATTTTTTTGCCCAATAATTAACCTTGTTTTGAGGTTAACTTTTTAATATTACTTACCTTTTGCGCCAGGCTTTAATGCTGGCCAGGCGCCATTTGCGTCATGATTCATTGAGTGTTAGTTAATGCTTTCCCACAATACTCAGCCCGTTATACGCCTGGCTATTTAATTTAGCTGGCATTAATCGTTTTTTTTCATTTTTAACAATTGCATAACATTCGCAGCTACGGCTTTCTAACAACTTGCGATCAAGCACTCTGATATGACCTCTTGAGTAGCTGATCACACCCGCTTCTTGTAACTTAAGTGCAGCGGTGGTCACACTTTCACGGCGAACACCTAACAGACTGGCCAGCATTTCTTGGGTCATGATCAAATCATTGTCTTGTAGCAAATCCAGTCCGATAAGCAAGCGTCTGCACAATTGCTGATCGATAGAATGATGGCGGTTGCATACTGCAGTTTGTGCTATCTGCGTGATCATGATTTGCGTGTAATTAAGCAACATCTGAAGCAAGGGACCATTTCTATTACTGATATTTTTTGCTAATTTTGTGCTTAACCTATAAGCCTGTCCTGCGCTTTGCACCATCGCTTGATTAGGCGTCTCGTTACCACCCATAAAGACTGAAACGCCAACTACACCGTCATTTCCCACAACTGAAACTTCTGATGAGGTGCCTTCCTGCGTCGTATAAAGTAATGATACGATTGCAGTCGTTGGAAAAATGACGTGCGTATGTTTGTGGCCAGGTTCACACAGAATTTGACCAAGCTTTAGATCAACTAACTCAAGCTCATGCTCCCACAAACTGAGTTCAGAATAAGGTAATGAATCAAGTAGCTTATTTTGTGTGGAACCAATAGATTCAGCACTAGAATTGAAGCCCTGTTTTAGATTCAGTGCCTGTTCATTCAAATCATATGAATGATTAGATAATGCATTTGATAAAGTATCCATGATGTTTTCTATATATTGCTAATTTTGAGCCTCTATCATGAATAAATTTGGATGACAGACATATAGGATAAAGTTGGCTTTTTTTGTCAGCGCTTTCCTACTATCAGTTTGTGTTTGTTGTGGTATCGTAAACGTCAGAATAATATTAATTTAGATTGTATATGCAGAAAGATTTTCGGATTGCCACCTTTAATATTCATAAAGGCTCAACGCATTTTGATGCAAGCTTTGCACTGCATCACCAGCGCGCATTGTTGCAACAGCTACATGTAGATATCGTGTTTTTACAAGAAGTACAAGATGTGCATTCAAGCAAAAGTAAACGATTTTTGACTTGGCCTAAAACCGGTCAGCTAGAATTTCTGGCTGATTCTGTGTGGCCAGATTTTGCCTATGGTAAAAACTCGGTTTACCCGGCCGGTCATCATGGTAACGCTCTACTGTCAAAATTTCCTATCGTTAATACCAATAATCAGGATATTTCCGCGCACACTTCTGAAAATCGCGGTATGTTACATTGTGAAATAAATGTGCCTGATTTTGACAAACCGTTACATGCGATTTGCCTGCATTTAGGCTTGTTTGCGCATTGGCGACATCAACAATTAGTATCGGTAGCCGAATATATTGAAACGCATATTCCGGCAGGTGCGCCCTTGATTATTGCAGGTGATTTTAACGATTGGAGCACCGCCGCAGGCAAGCAATTCGCCAAACGTCTACATTTGCACGAAGTGTTTGAGCATCATACAGGCAAGCACGCGCGTAGCTTCCCATCATGGTTGCCGATGCTAAGGTTAGACCGTATTTATGTGCGCGGATTTCAAGTGACGCAGGTAGAAGTACATTCGGGACCAAGATTCATTAAATTATCCGACCATGCGATATTAACGGCAACCTTAACACTATGACGACTACATTTATCGGTGGCAATCAAATCCAGTTGTTACGCAACGGACTTGAATATTTTCCAGCGCTTGAAACCGCTATTGAAAATGCCACAGATGAAATTTACTTACAAACTTATATTTATGAGCCAGACAAAATTGGCTTGCAGATTGGCAACGCACTCAAACGTGCTGCGCAACGTGGTGTCACCGTTAATTTATTGCTAGACGGCTTTGGCTGTAAAGATTTGGCCGCAAACTTTGTACAAGAGTTAGAAGCCGCAGGCGTAAAAATCATGCTTTATCGGCCAAAAATATCGCCTTGGACTTTAAAGAAAAGTCGGCTACGCCGCATGCATCGCAAAGTCGTGGTTATTGATGGCAAAATTGGATTCGTAGGCGGCATTAATATTATTGACGACCACAACGTCCCCGACAATACACCACCAAGAATTGATTATGCAGTGCGTATTGAGGGCAAATTAGTGCCGGATATATTAGCCAGCGTGACTAAATTATGGCGACGCATTGCGATGCTGCATTTAAAGTCCAAGAATCTGACGACCGTCCATTTAACACCTTCCAACAATCAAAAACCAAAGCAGCAATCGTCGTCACTGGATAAGAAAAACAATACCAGTGCAGCGTTTATTTTGCGCGACAATGTATTGCACAGACGCAATATAGAAAACGCTTATTTAACTGCTATCAAACAAGCAAAAAAAGAAATCATCATCGCCAACGCCTACTTTATACCAGGCAGGCGCTTTCGTAAGGCTTTGATGGATGCTGCAAAACGTGGCGTTAATGTCAGGCTATTATTACAAGGACGCATGGAATATTTTCTAATGTTTGCCACACATGCTTTTTATGCGGTTTTTTTAAAAAATGATATAGAAATTTATGAGTATCGCAAGGGATTCATGCACAGCAAAGTTGCAGTGATTGACAGCCAATGGGCAACCGTCGGGTCTTCTAACATTGACCCATTTAGCTTGTTTCTGGCGCGCGAGGCTAACATCATCGTAAAAGATAAACCCTTTGCAACAGAATTGCGTACCGACATTATGCGTTCTATTCAGGAGGGTGCTTATCATGTATTACCTGAAGAATGGTCTAATCGCCACATGATGAGGCGATTTTTATCTTGGCTGGCTTATGGATTAGTAAGAGGGTTTGTTGGCTTGATTGGATATTCTAAACAGCAATAAATAATTTCAATAATTAACAATATTAAAAACAACCAGTTAAGTTGTAAACTTAATTTAAAATATACGATAGTTAACTGGTTATTAATTAATAATTTCTGTTAATTGGCACCTGTCAGGCGCCAAACTTTATTGCCCACATCATCCGCTACCAGCAATGCACCTTGATTATCAATAGCCACTCCAACTGGTCTGCCATAAGCATCGCCTTCGGAGCTTAAAAAGCCAGTTAACACATCAGCTGGCATGCCTGCAGGTTTGCCATTTGCGAATGGCACATAAATAACTTTGTAGCCGCTGCTTGGCTTGCGATTCCAAGAACCATGTTGACCAATAAACATACCATTGGCATAAGTTGCATTTAACTTGGCATTAACTGACGAAACTAAACCTAATGATGCCGTGTGCGCACCTAAAGCATAATCTGGTGCAATTGCCTTTGACACTAGCTCTGGTCTGGCAGGCTGAATGCGCTCATCCACATTTTGACCGTAATAACTATATGGCCAGCCGTAAAAGGCACCCTCTTTTACCGATGTTAAATAATCTGGCACCAAATCATCGCCTAGCTCATCGCGCTCATTCACCACTGTCCAAAGCGCGCCAGTTTCAGGCTCCCACGCTAAACCGTTTGGATTACGCAAACCTTCGGCAAAAAGGCGCTGTTCACCTGTTTTAACATCCACTTCCCAAATCGCAGCGCGACCAACTTCGATATCCATGCCGCCCTCACCCACATTACTATTTGAGCCAACAGTCACATATAGTTTTGTACCATCTTTATTGGCAATGATATTTTTAGTCCAATGATGGTTAATTGGGCCACCTGGCAAATCCACAACCTTTTTGCCGGGTGCAGTAATTTTTAAATCGCCCGTCACGTAAGGAAATTTTATAATGGCATCTGCATTAGCTACGTAAAGCTCATCACCCACCAACGCCATTCCGAAAGGCGACATTAAGCCGCTGAGCAATACCGTATTGACATCAGCAACGCCATCAGAATCAGAATCGCGCAACAACGTGATACGGTTAGCGCTAGGAACACCTGCTCCTGCCTTTTTCATCACCTTGCCCATCACCCAGCCTCTCAGGCTTTGCATAATACTTTTATCTGCCTCACCTTTAGGCGGAGCATTGGTTTCTGCCACCAGCACATCGCCGTTTGGCAAAACGTATAACCAACGCGGATGATCTAATCCTTGGGCAAAAGCCGCTACTGAAAGGCCTGCCGCTGCTGTCGGTTTTGCATTATCTGACCAGCCAATTGCTGGCGCGATATTAATGGTTGGCAATAATTTTTTTTGCGGTGCATCTAATACTGGATTAGGCCCAAATCCAACCGCGCTTGTCGAATGAATATCATTACCGCCCGAGCTGCAAGCCGACAAGCTCAAACATGCACTGGCGATTAGCACAGCCAATAATTTAGGCTGAACCATCAGCGTTTTAATCGGTGTTGAAAAAAGGTTATCTTGCATGATTGATGATCACTTTCTTTGAAAATTAAGCAATATTTTAATGAATATAGCGCCATTTTTTGAGTACTTAACCAATTATTTGGATTAATTTATTTTATTAGTTTTGTATATTAATTGAATAGACAAAAGCCCGTCTGTGTGTCAATTAACATAGCCGATAAATTCAAACAGTGGGGGATAAATTGTTGGATAAATCAGGTTTAATCACATTTATTTTTGATCAAATTTAACTTGAGGATTTTAACAAGAATTATGTGTTGGCTATCGCACATACAGCTTTAAACAGCGAAGCTAAACTGACACCGTCAAAAATCTTCAATAACAATTTATATTTATTAATTCAGTCATTAATTCAAATAGCTAAGGAAAAAATAATGAGCAGCATTAATACTAAAGACGGCACAGAAATTTATTATAAGGATTGGGGTGCAGGGCAACCGATTATATTTAGTCATGGCTGGCCATTAACTTCTGATAGCTGGGATTCGCAAATGCTATTTCTGGCATCTAACGGCTATCGCTGTATCGCACATGATCGGCGTGGTCATGGTCGCTCTAGTCAGCCTTTTAACGGTAACGATATGGATACTTATGCAGATGATTTACATGACTTGATTGGTGCTTTGGACTTAAAAGATGTTGTGTTGATAGGCTTTTCAGCAGGTGGTGGGGAAGTTTCGCGTTATATCGGCCGTCATGGTACAAGCCGCGTAAGTAAAGTGGCACTCATTGCCGCTGTTACTCCACTTATGCTAAAAACCAGCGATAATCCCGAAGGTTTGCCAATGTCTGAATTTGACAAGATACGCGAACAATCTGTGAAAGACCGCTCACAGTTTTACCAAGACCTTGCCAGCGGTCCATTTTTTGGTGCGAACAGAGCTGGCGCTAAAATATCAAAAGGCATGATGGATTCTTTTTGGCGGCAAGGCATGCAGGCAGGACACAAAAACACTTATGACTGTATCAAAGCTTTTTCAGAAACCGATTTTAGCCAAGACTTAAAAAAATTCAATTTTCCTACTTTAATTGTGCACGGTGATGATGACCAAATGGTACCGATTGACGCTTCTGCCATTGCCGCTTCAAAAATCATTAAAAATGCGACATTAAAAATTTACAAAGGCGGTTCGCATGGCATTTTAGATACGCATAAAGATAAACTAAATCGCGATATATTAGAATTTCTTAAATCTTAATGAATTAGCCGCTGAATGATGCAATCAGTGCATTAGTAAACGCTATCGTTTTTTGAGTTAACCCAAATTAACCTTTGAATTTCAAAGGTTTTTTTGCGTTTAATTCAGTAATCCATGCGCTATAATCAACACTAATATAAATATTTACAGTAAGTACTAAGGCGAATTAAATAGACCATGAATACATTGCCCCCGAATGAAATTGTAGGTGAAAATGAAGGTAAACCTGCATTAGACAGTGTTTTGCCAACGACGCCAGACAAATTGCAGGTGACAAACGTCGCGCTAGTTGTCATCATGACGCTGGCTATTGTGTTTATGCTAGATTGGGCACAAGGATTTATCATCACCATGCTGCTGGGCATATTGCTGACCTATACGCTCAATCCAGTTGTTATTTGGCTTGAACAAATTAAAATTCCCCGCGTCATTGGCGCTACACTGGTTATCCTAACTGTCATTGGTGCTTTGGTTTATTCTGGTTACGCCTTGCGTGGACAAGTTCAATCCATTATTAGCAGCCTGCCAGAAGCTGCCACAAAGTTCACTTCCGGTTTCGCCAGCAAGCGTGGCGACCCGATTTCAAATATGAAAAAGATTCAAATCGCGGCGACTCAGGTTGAAAAAGCAACCAACTCTGTCGACGGCGAGCCCGTGCCAAAAAAGCAAATCATGCATGTTGTGATTGATGAGCGAAAATTTAAAATAGGGGATTATTTATGGCGCGGCTCACTTGGCTTCGTCGGTTTCGTGGGTGAAGCCATTACCATGATTTTTCTTGCGTATTTTCTGTTGCTATCAGGTGATATATTTAAAAGGAAATTGGTCAGGCTAACAGGACCTACGCTTTCCCGTAAAAAAATCACCGTTAACATGCTCGATCAAATCAACTCTTCGATTCAACGCTACATGTTGATGCTGGTTGTTACCAATGTGATGATCGGCTTAACGATGTGGGTTGCGCTACGCTTGTTTGAACTAGAAAATGCAGGTGCTTGGTCAGTTGCCGCGGGTTTCTTGCACGTTATTCCCTACTTCGGGCCAGTGGTTACTGCAGTTGCAACTGGTATGGCAGCTTATATGCAGTTTGAATCTGTCTTTATGGCACTTTTGATTTCGGGTACCTCTATATTCATCGCCACTATTATCGGTGTATTCGTCACCACATGGATGACTGGCCGCATCGCAAAAATGAATGCTGCTGCTGTATTCATCTCATTACTATTTTTTGCTTGGCTATGGGGAGTATGGGGAATGCTGCTTGGCATCCCTCTTATAGTCATTATGAAAGTGGTTTGTGAACATGTTGAACACTTACAACCGATCGCAGAAATGCTGGGTGATTAAATAATTAAGGCGCTTTTAAAAGCGCCTTAATTATTTATTTTATTTATATATTTTAAACAAACATAAAAATCAGTCTGAATCAGCTGGTAACGGCTTTGCACCACTTTCGTGAGTAACTCGCTGGTCTGACTTCGGGATATTGGTTAGCATGGTTTCCCAATCGGATACTTGCTGATGTGCTTCCTCTTTGCTAATGCCATACGCCGTTTGTATTTTGCCAGATAGCTGTTCGCGCTTGCCCGCGATGACATCCAATTCATCATCAGTGAGCTTGCCCCATTGCTGTTTAATATTACCTTTTAATTGTTTCCAGTTACCTTCAATCTGTTCCCAATTCATATTTTTCCTTATTTTAAATTAACTATTTTTTCGCAATGAATAATGACTTAAAACCAGTTAATATTTACGCCTGAATGCACGTATCATTTTAATGAATGAAAAAACCAGCAAAATTGTTTTAATTTTTTTCATCTGCGCTCCACTATATTTAAGGTTAGAATCTAATTAGAACCTTAAGTTGAATTAATTCACTTGTCTGAAAGTCAGATTGGCTCAATATCAAGTTGGCTGAATATTTAAATTTAATCTACCGCTATAAAGCACTCAATTTAAATTAAGCATTCAATATCTATATAGATGTATGATGCTCTGGTTTGGAAAAAGCTTCTGTGCGTTACCGCACTTATATTCATCCGTTCAATTTGTTATATTGCGACGCAATGTGGCAAAGTTAGGGAATCTATTAAAATAATTTAGGGTTATTGACGGCAATGCAAAAAATAAATCTTATAAAATTGGCAGTAGCGTTAACAATATCAACATCATTAATTGGCTGTACGTCTATTCCATTAATAACGCCTGATATGGCGATGAAATCGCCGCGCAAAGTCAAGCTGGAAGGCGCTCAAGGTGGTTTAAGCAATGCACAGAGCAAAGCCATAATCGCCAAGCTTAAAAAAAATGGTGACGATACCAATATTTTTGACCGGCACTTGGCGCTAGAATCTGAAATTGTTGGCAGCCCATTAATTGTTGGCAACAAAGTGGATTTACTGATTGATGGACCTGCCACTTACAAAGCAATGATGGCCGCAATTGAAAATGCCAAAGATCATATCAATATGGAAACTTTTATTATTGAAGATGATGAAATTGGCCAGAAATTCTCAGAAGTATTGATTCGTAAACAGCAAAGCGGTGTACAGGTAAATCTGATCTACGATAGCGTAGGTTCAATCAACACACCAAAAGAGTTTTTTAAAAAACTCACTGATGCCGGGGTTAATGTATTGGAATATAACCCGATTAATCCTTTAAATACGCGCAAAGGATGGGACGTGAATCAACGTGATCATCGCAAATTATTAATTGTAGATGGCGAGGTTGCATTTGTCGGCGGTATTAATATTAGCAGTGTTTATTCAAGCGGCTCCTTAGGTAGCAGCTCGTCTGGTATGCGTAAAAATAGCCCTAAAAAAGCAAAGGTGAACGCTGAAGACAAGAATTCTGTTCAAACAAATATCGGCAATCCAAATCTTGGACCAGTTTTAGCAAATAACCCACCGCCTGAACCAGTTGTACCAGAGCTAGAAGGTACACCTTGGCGCGACACCCATATGCAAATGACTGGACCAGTTGTAGCTGAATTTCAAAAGTTATTTTTTGATACTTGGACAGCACAAAAAGGTCACGAGCTTGCACAAAAAAACTACTACCCAACATTAATCAACAAAGGTAATGAAATCGTACGTGCCATTGGTAGCTCGCCAGACGATCCGTACAACCAGATTTATTCAACCTTGATTTCTGCGATTAACAGTGCTGAAACACATGTTTTTTTAACCAATGCGTATTTTGTGCCTGATCCACAATTGTTGGCTTCGCTAAAAGAAGCCGTTGCGCGCGGCGTAGATGTTCGACTGTTGTTACCAGACAAAACTGATTCAAATCTGGTGTTTCATGCTTCGCGTTCGTTTTACGATGAGTTGCTAAGTGCGAATGTAAAAATTTATGAGCAACAAGGTGCCTTATTACACGCCAAAACGGCGCTAATCGATGGTGTTTGGTCAACCATCGGCTCTACTAATTTAGATTGGCGTAGTTTTGTGCATAATCAAGAAATCAATGCTGTGATGCTAGGTAACGATTTTGGCAGCAAAATGCAGCAGATGTTTGAGAAAGATCTAACCGAATCTAAACAAGTCACATTGCAAGCTTGGCGTGATCGCCCTGTTTCTGTGCGCTTGAAAGAAAAAGCCGCACGTTTATGGGCAAGATTTTTATAACCTTAGATTTTATAATTTTAATATAAAAGGATTTAGATGCGAAATACGTTGTCGTCAACAGGAATGGTTAACACTAAAATACAAGCAATCATCCTACTTATCTGCATTTTTTGTATAAGCAGTTTTTGCGTAGCAAACGCCGCGCAAGCTGCAACAGCCGAAAGCCTTGCAAAAAGCTTGAATGCCAAATATACCGAATTGGCTGGCAAGCTCACAAATAATCAATTTAAGCGCCCACTTTATTTAAATTCTGAAGAGTCGTCTGACAGGTTAAAAGGTGAGATTTACGCAGTGGTTAACCACCCTTTTGCTAAAGTGAATACCGCGCTGAATACTTCTGAAAACTGGTGTGATGTGCTGATATTGCATGTCAATACAAAATATTGTCAGGTGGTTAACGACAAGAGTGGTACGGTACTTAATGTCAATTTGGGCAAGAAATATGATCAGCCACTAGAAGACACATCTCGTGTTGCATTTGATTACCGTGAAATGATGCATTCTGCCGATTATTTTTCAATACAATTGAACGCCGACGAAGGTCCTATGGGCACGTCAGATTATCGTATTTGGATTGAATCGATACCGCTTAAAGACGGCAAAACTTTTCTGCACTTTACCTATACGTATTCATTTGGTTTAAGTGGAAAAATTGCCATGAAAACGTATTTAGCGACCATTGGTAGAGATAAAGTGGGATTTACCAAGACCGATAAAGAAGCCAATGGACAAGCGAATTATATTCAAGGCGTAAGAGGCGTGGTTGAGCGTAATACCATGCGATATTATCTGGCGATTGATGCTTATCTAGCCGGATTAAGTGCGCCTGTAGATAGTCAAGTGGAGAAGCGCTTCCAGCTTTGGTACGCCAGCAGCGAAAACTATCCGCGTCAATTGCATGAGTTGGAGCGAGACGAATATATGACAATGAAACGCAAAGAATATCGGCGCCAACAACAAACACTCTAACTAAAAAATGCTGGCTTTGTTTTCTAAATGTCGGTTTTCTTAGTCTTTCTTCCTTAATCTTGGTTTTCTCAATACACATCTCGGCGATACCTGCCGGATGTGCTTAATGTCGACAATACGGATTCACCCAGAATCTCAATCAACTCTTTGTGTACGGTAGGTGCCATGCCGCTGGCGCTACCGCAAACATAAATTGCCGCACCATTATTGACCCATTTCGTAATATCTGCGGCAGATGATTTTACAATATCTTGTACGTAGATACGCTCTGTCTGATCTCTTGAAAATGCAGTTTGAAGCTTGGCTAATAAGCCCTGTTTGTGCCAATCGTATAACTCATGTTTAAAGTAAAAATCATATTCAGCGTTACGCTCACCAAAAATGAGCCAGTTATTGGTTTGTGCTGATAATACGCGCGCTTTTAAGTGCGCTCTCAGGCCCGCAATACCGGTGCCGTTACCAATTAAAATCAGCGGTATACCGGCCGATGGTGGATGAAATGCGTGGTTCTCACGTATGCGCAGCGCGATATGACTATTCAGTGTTGAATATTCTGTTAACCACCCTGAACCTATACCCAGCCTGCCGTCGGCGTAATGTGTCTGACGAATAACAAGCTCAAGGCGACCATCTTGCGGAATAGATGCAATAGAATATTCACGATGTGGTAGCGTTTTTAATGTTAACAAAATCGCTTCTGCGTCCATTTTTGCTAAATTGGTGCCGGAATCTTGAAAGTCCAGTTGGTCATGCGGTAGCAATTTGTCTAGCAGTGCTTGGGCAAAAGTCACATGATGGGGATTCACACTGATTGTCCCATCCAATCCAAGACGATTCAAAAAAATTTCCACTGATTCTGGCGAGTTGCGTGGCCCTACTTCTGCAATATCGCCTGCTTGCCAGCGCATATTTTTTGTTTGGCTAGATAGACTTAATTGATAAACAGGCGCGCCCAAACTGCCTTTATTTAAAAGCGTACGACTGTGTAATTTCCACTGTTGGTACTCAGGCGTTTTCCAATCGGCCATTTCGGTATCGTTTGCTAGAACGCCTAACTGATATTGCCAATGCCTTAATGCACCGTCATCATGGCGGTCTATTTCAACCATATCGAACAAAGGCATTGCATGCGTATGTTGCAGCCATGCTTCAAGCGTGCGTCCAAAGCCGCAATAATGCACGTAAGTCGCATCACCTAAAGCCAAAATAGCATATTTAAGCTTGGGAAAACTTGCACCATTTAGCATCACTTTACCCAAAAATTCGCTGGCATTATCCGGTGCATCGCCTTCTCCCGTCGTGCTAACGACAAATAAAACACGACTGAAGTTTTGTAGCACTGCATTATCAATTGCAGAAAGCGAGTGTATTTCGACAGTTAATCCTGATGTTTTGAGCGATTCTGCGGTTTTTTTGGCAAGTTGCTCGGCATTGCCAGTTTGGCTGGCATAAGCCACCAAAATGCTATTTTCATCACGCAGATTTGTATCTGTATTAACTTGAATATTTTTTGGGGAATTTTGAGCAGTTCTTTTCTTATAGCGCCAAATAATCCAGCCACAGAAGAGTAAATATGCGATAACAACAATCATCGCATTAACGGTGTGAGATTTGCTTATGCCGCTTGCATAAGACGGATTGGCAATTAACAGGCAGAAGCCTGCAACTGGATATTTCATTCCAGCATCGCCATTAATTTGGCAGAAAGATGTTCTTCAACGCCTGCCGCCGTGCGTACGACGAATAATGCCGCAATATCTTTCTGGTTTGCGTATGCCAGCGCAGTTTTAACGCCCATTACAGTAAAAGCTGTCGCCAGTGCATCTGCAAGCATGCATTCTGCGTGAAGCACGCTAACAGACACCAGTCCGTTACATGTGCTGTCTATCGGGAAGCCAGTGCGAGGATCAATCGTATGTGCATAATGCTGGCCGTTATGTTCAAAGTAACGTCGATAATCGCCAGATGTCGCCACTGCCAAGCCCTGCAAGGCAACGACCGATTGTGTAGTTATTTCAGCGGCAGGCGAAGTTTCCAGCGCAACCCACCACGGTTGTCCATCTGGTTTAATGCCAGCGCCGCACAATTCGCCGCCAACTTCTATCAAGTAGTTTTCAATGCCTGCTTTTGTCAGTGCAAGCCCAATTCTATCGACGCTATAACCTTTCGCAATGCCTGATAAATCCAAATAAATATTACCAGGCTGAAAGGCGCGCATTGCTTCGATTTCCAGCGTTAGTTTTTGCCATCCGCAATGCGCATGTAAAGCCTTTACTTCAGCAATATCAGGTGGAGAATTGCGTTGTCCTTCAGAGCCAAATCCCCAACAATTGACCAGCGCCCCAATTGTTGGGTCAAAAGCGCCATCGGTTTCTGTGGCTATTTTCAGCGCACAATCCAGCACCTCAAAAAAGCCCGCGGGTAAAACATGCCAAGTATTCGCATCAGCGCGATTAAATGCGCTGATATTCGAATCTTGCTGCCATGTACTCATTTGCGCCACAACCAAATAAAGCTCACGCTGAATTAGCGCCTGAACAAAACCATCGGATAGCATTTGCGTATTGACATAGCGCACAGTCCAAGTCGTTCCCATGGACTGTCCTGCTAATGTGTGGAGCTCGCCAATCGGTAATTGGTGCGGTAATGTTTGCAGGCTTTGCGGTATTAATACGCGGCACATCAGCTTACTGTGGCAATACTTCTAGCGTCAGCACATAAGCTAAAACACGCTCTTTTGCCAGCTTGCTAGAAACATTTTTATCCGTGTAATCAGCATCTAGCCAGTACAAACCAGCCTCTTGCAAAGTCACTTTGATTTTGCCATCTCCATCAGTTTTATATTTCTTCTCGTCCAGCTTGTTTCTGTATCGCATTTGACTGCGTATCATCGCAACTTCAACACCTTTAGTCGGTTTGCCATCCACCAGAAATGTCAACTCAACAGGCTCACCAGCTATTAAATCATTGGGATGTGTGCCGGCAACCAGTTCAAGACCACTACCAGTTGTCTTTAATATTGAAGGCTTACCGACAGTGACAAAGTTCTCCAAACGACTCACTGATTCAGTCACTTTCAGCTCTTTTGCGTCCGCAGGTACTTCTTTTGCCAGTGCATCCGCTGTACCCATAAAACGTTTTGGTTTGTTGTCAGCATCTTTCCAGTTTGCTCGCAGTCCAGAACGTAAAAGCTCTATACGATAGGTACCGGTTTGTTCCAGTTTTGCATCAAAAACAGTACGTAGTTCACCTTTCATGACGTTAACAGGCAACACTTTACTGCCGTCAGGCGCAATAATGGATAGCGCATCAATCACCAGTGGACGATGATCAATTTGGAATGGCACACTTGATGATGCAGCGTCAAATGTCACAAATTGAGGTGCGGAGAGAACCGTGCTGGAAGGTGAAATCCAAACACCATGCGCCTGCGCAACTGAAGCTGGCATGATAAAAACTAGGGATAATAATGCAAATATACGTTTCATACAGATTCCTTTAGATTGCTTAGATAATTTAGAGATCAGGGTTTTAGCTCTAGCGCCACTTCACCTAACTCTTCTTGCCCCGCTGCTTTCGCGTGAACGATTTTTTGCACAGGCCATGTAAATGGCATCCTAACCATCTCGCGTCCACCTTTTTCACGCGCAGATTCAACCACAATATTGTATTGACCTGCTGGCAAAGTGCCTAAGGGCGATTTACCTTCAGCAAAGCTTAACTTTTGCTCACCAACCGGGCGGGTTGCGCCGGTAACACCATCCAATGGCATCGCTTGATCGCGACCACTTTTGCGCCACCATTGGCGTAAGTCTTTCAGCCACTTATCACTTTGTTCGCCCTTATCGGTTTTCTTTTGGCTATACCAAACGGCCAAATTTTTCTCTACGCTTTGATCAGGCTTTTCAATCCAGATAGCCACATAGGGGCGATGATATTCGGCAGTATTGATAGTGGGGATAGTCACTTTTAGATTGATTTCCCCCGCGCTGGCTTGATTAGCGAATAAGCCAGCAATTAAAGCTGGTAATAAGGCTGGTGCTAAAGCTGGTACAAGTGCAGGAACCCATTTGCGCATTGACTTTTCTCCGATGACTAATTGAATAAACAGTTGGAATAACTTAATGAATAAATAAAATAACTAATACCAATGGCACCACTACACCCAAGCCAACCAATGGCCAAGTGGCGGGACGGTTATTTGCGTGCATATTCAACATGAATAGACCGGTGATGCAGAAAACCAGCGTCGCTATCGAAAAAATATCCAGAAACCAGCTCCAAGCCACACCAGTATGACGTCCTTTATGCAGGTCATTAAAATAGGAAACCCAGCCACGGTCAGTCCGCTCATAGGTCACTTCGCCACTGGCTCGGTCTATTACCAGCCAGGCATCACCACCTGGACGAGGTAAGGATAAATAGATTTCAGCATCTGACCACTCACCAGGCACATCAGTCAATTCAACACCAATCGCACTGCTCACCCAATCTTTAGTCGCCTTGGGCAGAACGGCTATATCATTTGAAGGCTGTGCTTTGATCTGGTTTAAAAGTTTAGTAGGAACGTTAGCTGATTTTTTGGATACTAACGGCACAGAATCTATGTGCGCTGCATTATTAAGCGTGATGCCAGTTGAAGCAAACAACAACATGCCAATCAGGCAAGCGGCAGAACTAATCCAATGCCAGCGATAAAGATGTTTGAGCCAGAATGCCCGATTTTTCTGATTGATTTGATTTTGCATATTTGATTAGTGTTGAATATTTTACGGGCTTAGAATCTGCATTAATTAAAACATAAACTCTGCTGTCATCATTGCAGTACGCGGCAGGCCTAATCGCACGCGGGAACCGTTGTTATTTAAGGTTTCTACATATTCTTTATCAAAAATATTGTACACATTCAGACGCAAGTTCAAATTCTTGTTCACGGCATAAGCAAGCATCGCGTCC
>JAZKEJ010000098.1:0-1403 GCA_040387095.1 Pseudomonadota bacterium
GCAAGTTCTGCAGCTTCATTATTAACGTCAATCAAACTTGATGCAGCCGCACAAAATACAGTAGTAACTACCGCAAACATTGATACAACAATCCAATTAAGTGGCAATGCTGAAAATGTAGTTGCGGCTAATGCGCAATTAGACGGTACAGCCCCACAATTAGGCGGCAATGCTCAAGGCGTAGTAACAGCCACAGCGAATTTAACAACTCAAATTAAATTGACGGCTAGCGCAATTTTAACTGCTTTAGCCACGGGCACATTTACCACACAGATATTGTTAGGCGGCAGCGCAAGTTCTGTTGCTACATCAAGTGGAGGCCTGACTGTAATAAACCCTGATGTGTTGATTGTATTTTCAAAGAGGGCTAATAAAAATGCAGTTAAAAACTCTCGCACACCAAATATACAAATAGAGACTAGAAAATCACCTGCGATCAATCGTAGGATAAATTCATAAGGTAATCATGGCATACAAAATAATCACTGATACGACTGTAGAGCCAATAACTTTAGCGGAAGCAAGAGAGCATTTGCGCCTAGTGGCGTTTGGTGACCCGTTAGCACATCCTGATGATGCATATGTTAGTTCTTTGATTAGCGTGGCTAGGCAGTTCTGTGAGGAGTATACAGAGCGATCATTTTCTGAAAAAACGATTGAATTAGCTTTAGATGGCTTCCCTGATGGCGCTATTAAATTACCTTTAACCCCAGTTAAAACAATTGAATCAGTTAATTATGTAGATAGCGATGAAACTGAACAAACAGTAGCTAGCAACCAATATGCTATTGATGACTACTCAACGCCTAACTGGTTAATTCCTACTAATGGCTTTGAATGGCCTGCAACGCTAGAGACTGCCAACAATGTAAAAGTACGCATGGTAACAAGTGATGTATCGCCTCCACATCCAGTGTTATGCGCAATGAAGTTAATCATTGGTGAGTATTATAAAAACAGAGAGTTAAGCGTAAACAACATTAATATTAATGAGTTGCCAATGGGTGTATTTTCACTATTACAGCCATACAGAATAAACATAGGCGTTTAAATGAATCTCGGCAAATTAGATCGATACATTAGGATTGAGCAAAAATCAGTCACTAATGATCCTGACTTTGGCAGTGAGGTTATTACTTGGACAACTTATAAAGAATGTTGGGCTAGCGTAGAAGACATACTTGCTAATCGTCAAGAATCAACTAAAACAGATTTACGCTTATCTACTCGTCCATGCAAAGTACAAATGCATTACGACAATGGCATTGATGCAACTATGCGAATCGTTATGCTTGATCGTGATAACAGATTGCTACAAATTGTTAGCGTTCCAGCTGAAATTGGAAGGCGTGAGGCAACCGAATTTATCTGTGAAGAATTTAGCGCGTAATGGCTAACTATAA
>JAZKEJ010000099.1:0-4186 GCA_040387095.1 Pseudomonadota bacterium
CTTTTGCCGCAAAAAGAGCAATAGAGTAATTTTTCACTTTCGGCTTTATTCGCCATGCAACATCCTTAAACCAACAAACTTAAAATTACACAAAAACAACTAATAAACAGCCCAAATTAATATCTAAACAGCAGCACGCGTTTCAATCACTTTATCGATCATGCCATACTCAACCGACTGTTCCGCACTCATAAAATTATCACGCTCGGTATCACGATCGATTTCTTTCGCCGTTTTACCAGTGTGGTGCGCCAATATTGTATTGAGTTTTCCGCGTAAATATAAAATTTCTTTCGCGTGAATTTCAATATCACTCGACTGGCCTTGAAAACCGCCAGATGGCTGGTGAATCATCACACGTGAATTGGGCAAGCTAAAGCGCTTACCTTTGTTACCTGCCGCTAATAAAAATGCGCCCATACTGGCAGCCTGGCCAATACATAAAGTACTGACGTCTGGCTTGATAAACTGCATGGTGTCGTAAATCGACATACCGGCAGTAACTGAGCCACCTGGTGAGTTAATATAAAGTGAAATATCTTTGTCTGGATTTTCAGCTTCTAAAAACAGCATTTGCGCGACAATCAGATTGGCTGACACATCGTTTACAGGGCCCACTAAAAAAATAACACGCTCTTTTAATAATCGTGAGTAAATATCATAGGAACGTTCGCCACGACCGCTTTGCTCGACGACCATTGGAATAAAACCTAAGTTTTGCGTTTCAATTCTGTTGCTATTATTCACTATAAAATCACTCATATTAAATTGCATGGTTTACTTTAGTTTGATATGGCTTACAAATTTAAATTCAAAATTACCACTTTTTAATTCAGTTAATTTAAATTTACTGCCCAGCCATTAACTCATCAAACTTAATTTTTTTAGTGGTCACTTTGGCTTTATCCAATACCCAATTGACTACATTTTCTTCCGTTGCTAATGCTGCTGGCTCATCCAGACGTTTTACATCGGCATAATACCAATTGACCAATTCATCTGGCTTTTCAAAACTCAATGCAAACGAATCAACCATAGCGCGCACTTGATCAGCGTTTGCTTGTAAATTATTTGCATTCACCAATTCGCTCAAAATCAAACGTAAAGCCGTACTGCGTTTCGCCTGTTCTTCAAACATGGCTGGTTCCAGTTGAATCGCTTTTGGATCCATACCACGTTGCTGTAAATTCTGTGCAGTTTGCTGCATCATGCGATTGATTTCCGCATTCACCAAAGCTTTTGGCGTTTCGATATTTGAATCTGCTATCAAAGCCTGGAATACCTGCTCTTTTGTACGTGCTTTAATACGTTTTTCAACTTCCTGCTCTAAGCTAGCTTTAATTTCAGACTGCATTTTTTTGACATCGCCGTCTTCAATACCTAAACTTTTGGCAAAATCTGCATCAATTTTTGGCAACACTGGTTGCGAAACGCTGTTGTATGTGACTACGTAACTCACTGTTTTACCAGCCAATTGAGCAGGATTATGATCCGCAGGGTAAGTAATTTCAAAAGCTTTCTCAGCACCGGCTTTACCGCCAGCTAAATTCTCATCGAATTCAGCAATACGTCCAGCTTCACCCAAGACTAAATCAATGCCTTTTTCGCCAGTGCTCTCCACTTGCTCGCCGTCGATACTTGCAACTAAAACCACATTAATCTGATCGCCATTTTTGGAAGCGCGTTTAACAGGCTCGTAGTTAACACGTTGTTTAACCAGCACATCTAAAGTTTTTTCAACATCAGCTTCTGCTACTTCTAATGTTGGTTTCTCGATTTTTAATTTGCTTAAGTCACTTAACTTAACCTCAGGAAAAACTTCAAAAGTTGCTGTGTATTCAAAATCAGTTGCTGCTTCAGCAAATGGTTTATGCTCAATATTAGGAAATCCTGCAACGCGCAATTTATTTTCTTGTACGGCATTACCAAAGCTGGTTTCTACTGCGTGTGAATACACCTCGTCGCGTACCTGATCACCATAATGCTGATTCACCAAACCAATTGGCGCTTTACCAGGCCTAAAACCAGAAAATTTGGCTGTGCGCGAAATCTGGGTAAGACGCTGTTTGATTTGTCCTTCAAGCGGTGCCAACGGCACTTTAATCGTGATACGACGTTCTAGATTACTGATTGTTTCAAGCGATGCTGCCATGTTGCAATTCCTGTAGTTAAGTGTTGCCTATGTGGATAGACGACGATTAGTTGTTAACAGTGTGAAAGGTTGTGACATGCACAGCCCTGATTAAGTTTTTTATTCGGGTTTAAGTCTTAAAATTTGAAAAAACCAATAAGTTTTTTCAAATTTGTTAGTTCAAAACAATTTTGGAATATATCACATACTAGGCTTGAAATAAACGCCTGACAATTAACTACGCCATACAATTAAGCGCAGTAAATAGTCAGAATCAAGCTAAATACACAATTGCCTCAATTTCCACCAATACATCGCGCGGTAACTTTGCAACCTGCACGGTTGATCTTGCTGGGGTATGTCCCGCAAAAGCTTCTGCGTAGATATTGTTCATCGCAACGAAGTCATCCAGATTTTTTAAAAAAACCGTTGTTTTAACCACTTTAGATAGACTGGCACCAGCGGCTTCAATCACCGCTTTTAAATTAGCCATTACCTGCGTTGTTTGTACAACGATATCACCGTCATTCAGCGTGCCATCTGCGCGCAATGGAATTTGACCGGATGTAAACAACAAGTCGCCAACGACCATCGCTTGTGAATAAGGGCCGATTGCGGCTGGGGCATTGGGCGTTTGGATAACTTGCATATAAAACCTTTTTAATCAATATTATTGTTAACTAACCGCTACTTTATGAAGTGAATAAAATTTTGGGAGATGAATTAAGCGTTGTCTGAATAATTAAATTGTACCCGTTTAACGTTACAAAATAATTCATAAGCGATTGTTTCAGCGAATTTGGCTACATCGTTTGCGGCGATTTGGTCACCCCATAGCTCAACTTTGCTGCCAATTACAGCCATTGGAATGTCGGTTAAATCAACAAATAACATGTCCATTGAAACGCGACCAATCAACTGGGTGATATTACCTTCAACCGCTACAGGGGCGCCGATTTTATTCTCGCTTGTTGCCAACCTTGGATAACCATCCGCATAACCGCAGGCAATAACACCAACTTTGGTGTCACGAGCTGCTGTAAAAATACTGCCGTAACCAATTGATTCACCTTTATTGATTGTATGAATTGAGACTATTTTGGATGTTAATTGCATGGCTGGCTTTAATCTGTGTTTTATAAGTGCATCATCAGATGTTTTCTGACTGTGCAAATTGGCCTGTAATGGATTTGCACCATACAACATAATACCTGGACGCGACCAGCTTGTTTGCGCCTGTGGCCAACCCAGAATAGCGGCAGAATTTGCCAAACTGGTTTCAAACGCACTATTATTCGTGCCGCTTAATTGCTGAACGGTTTGCTGAAAAAGTGCAATTTGCTGCTGCGTATACGCAGAACTCAAATAATCAGCATTGGCAAAATGGCTCATATGCACTATTTTTGCTACATTTTGATGATTAACGAGTTTTGCAAATGCACTTAAATACTCGTTTGCAGACAAGCCAAGTCTATGCATGCCAGTATCTAATTTAAGCCATATGTTAAGCGGTCTAGCAAGCTTAGATTCTAACAACCAGTTTAATTGCCACTCAGCATGCACAACAATCCACAAATCATTTGCCACAATTTCTGACAACTCTGTCGCCTCAAAAAAACCTTCCAGCAATAGAATGGGGTTTTTAATAGCTGCTTGACGCAGCTGCAGAGCCTCTTCCAAACAAGCCACTGCGTAACCATCAGCTTCGTTTTCAATCGCTTTTGCACATTGCACAGCACCGTGCCCATACGCATTGGCTTTAATGACTGCCAAAGCAAAGCCAGAATGTAGTTGCTTGGCAACACGATAATTGTGCCTGAATGCATCTAATCGAATATGTGCAACAGCGGGACGGGACATAGGTGAGTTTTATTGAGAGGACTATTCTGAATACTATTGTATTTTTAAATCATCATATAGCGATATTTAATTTAAAAAAATGATTATTCAGATCGCTTGTAGAATGTTACTAACTTGAAATATTACTGGTTTAAAATATTACTGGTGCGAAAGGAGAGACTCGAACTCTCACGCCTTACGGCGCTGGAACCTAAA
>JAZKEJ010000100.1:0-5544 GCA_040387095.1 Pseudomonadota bacterium
TAATGTCTTTTGGATGCGCTTTGTGCGCAGCCGCGCCATTGACAGAAATAATGCCGGAATGACGATCTGCGCGAATCGCATACGTGCTAAAACGCTCGCCATTAGTCACATTGTAAATATCAATCTGCTCATATTCCTTAATATTTGCTGCTTCTAATAACGCTTCATCAATCGCGCAACTGCCTTCGTAATGCAACTCACTGTGTGTCACATTTACACGGTGCAGTTTAGATTTAAGCATGGTTCGTTGCATATTTGTTTGCTGATTAGCCGTTTTTTAAAAGGGATTGCATTATAGTCTTTTCAATCACTTAGCGCAAAATTCAATGTTATCGATCAAACGTGTACTGTCTATTTTAGCCGCGGCTAACAGCACTAGATTTTTATCATTCAGTGTTGCTGGCATTAAGGAGTCAGCAGCGCAAATAGAAATGTAATCGACAATCCATCCTTGTGTAGTTAACTGTTGTGCAGCTTGATTTTCTAGATTACCAAAGTCTACATTTCCGTCTTTTATAGCGTTAACAATTTCCTGTAAAGTTTGACTTAACAAATGTGCAGAAGTGCGCGCAGTTTCGCTTAAATAGCCGTTACGTGAACTCATTGCCAAACCATTGGGTTCACGCACAATTTCAGCCGCTACAATTTGAATTGGATAGTGTAATTGTTTAACCATTTCTTTGATGATAAAAAGCTGCTGGAAATCTTTTTTACCAAATACGGCAACTTGCGGTTGGATAATGTTAAATAATTTAGCCAGCACTGTCGCAACGCCGGCAAAATGGCCTGGACGAGTTGCGCCGCACAATCTATCGGCAACAGATGATGGCATAACCATGACTGTTTGATTCAGATTTTTGCCATCAAAATCTGGATACAACTCTGTCACGCTAGGCACAAATACAATATCTACCCCTGCGACTTTTAATTTGTCGCAATCAGCCTCTAAAGTGCGCGGATAATTGGCTAAATCTTCATTGGCAGCAAATTGCAATGGATTGACAAAAATGCTCACTACAATAAAGTCAGCATGCTGTTTGGCGAGATTAACCAAATGTATATGCCCAGCATGTAAATTGCCCATGGTGGGCACAAAGCCAATGTTGGCGCGGTTTTTAAGCGCAAGCGTTAACGCTTCTTTTGAGGTAATAATTTGCATGATGCTATTTTAAACCACAACATCATGCATGCGCTGCATCGACATCCAGAAAATAAATCAGTCAGCACAAATAAAAAAGCAATTCACTCTTGCGAAGTGAATTGCTTTTTAACAGTAAGTGATTGCTAAAAATTAGAAATCGTAACGTACACCTGCCACGACTTGGCGACCACGACCAACGGCCATACCATCAACACGGCTTGCTAAATACTCTTTATCGGCTAAGTTATAACCACTTAAAAAGTAGCTTGCTTTTGAGCCAACAGGCTTAAAGTTAACTGACATGTTAAGCAAGGTGTAAGCAGGAATATCGCCTGATAAGCCCGATAAAGCAGCATCAGTTGGACCAAGTGCGCGTGTGAAAGCATCTGCTTCCTGGCGGCTAACATAATCCACACCAACACGCGCATTTAAACCAACTGGATGCTGGTAGCCTAAACTAAGCGAAGCAATATGACGTGGCGCATAAGGTAAGCGATCGCCATCGATGATGCCATCATCCGCGTCCACACCATCTTTAGTAAACTCTGCTTTAAACACATTGGTATATGAACCTTGCAAGTAAATATTGTGCGGCGTGTCGTAAATCGTACCAAAATCGACACGGCCAGCAAACTCTAAACCAGTTTGTTCAGATTCACCACCGTTGATAAAGCTACCGTTACCATCGTTAATCACCACATCTTCAACCTGTGTGTGAAAGAAAGTAGATTCAAAACTGACGCCTTTATAAAAGCTTGAACGAACACCGATTTCCCAGTTAATACTGGTTTCTGGTTTGGTATTCACTGCAACAGCACAGTTTGATAAATCGTCAGGGTCAGCATTACACTCGGGTACATTCAAATCACGGTCTGGGCGTGGCGGCGCGAAACCTTTGTGTACACCTGCGAATAATGTGGTGTTGGCGATGCCATTCCATGCCACACCAAAGCCTGGTAATACTTCCGTTTGACGGTTAGTTGAGTCAGACGCAGCATTGTTTTGTACCTCACCTTCAGCTTGTCTGATATTGGTTTTGATCCTGATGTCTTCCACACGTACACCAGGTGTTAATGACCAATCACCTGCATAAAAGGTGTTTTGTGCGTAATAAGATTTAGCATCTACGTCAATGCGAATATCTTCGCGAAAAGAGGCGAAGTCTGAATCAACTAAACCGATATTATCTTTTAAGAAAGATAAGCTTTGCGCTCTTGAATCGTTGCCACGAAACTGTTTGCGTGTGATGTCTTCTTTATGCCATCTAAAGCCAACTACGGCATCACTTTGAAGGCCGAATAAGCTATGTTGAAAATCTAAGCGTGGCTCAATACCATAGTAAGTATAGCTACGTGGACGGTGGCGACCGCCACAGTTCTCTGCATTTGCTTCCGTCAGTTCGTCAGGATTTACATCGCAACGCTCTAAAATAGTCACGCCAGTTGCATTGTCCTCTTCATCAAAACCGCCCGGCGCATCTGTTTGGCGGAACGAACTACGATATGAATCTGAATAATAAGCTTGGGTTGAAAGTTTAGTGGTATCGTCTAGCTGGAAAATATGTTGTAACTGTGCTGATTCACGCTCATGTTTAAAGCGGTCATTATTACCAGAAGGCGCTTGAAATTTGTCTCTGGCATAATCTAGTTCACCCAAGCCTGTTTCCGAAATATTGGAATCTTCTTCATAGTAGCCAACTTTAGCAATCAAAGTTTGGCGGTCTGTTAAATTCAATTGACCTTTAAGTGTGAATTCCTGCACGTCAAACTCATGGTTATCGCGAATGCCATCACCTTTGTTTTGTAATGCATCCAGCATAATGCCGCCGCGCTCATCGCCATAACCTACATTAGCATGTAAACCAGTGAAGTCATTATTACCAGCACTGGCTTGAACGCTACCTTGGAAGCCTTTGGTTGGTACGGGATTAGTCACAAAGTTGATCATGCCGCCAATGGTTTGTGGGCCATATAAAATTTGACCAGAACCTTTAACCACTTCAATACGGTTAACACGTTGCAATGGCGTTGAATAGTGGGCTGATGGATCGCCATAAGGTGCTAAAAATAGCGGCATGCCATCTTCAAGCAATAAAGTACGTGAAGTACGGCGCGGATCTAAGCCGCGAATGCCGATATTTGGCGCTAAAACAAACGCATCTTCACCCACAATATTGATGCCAGGCACATTATTAAGTGCTTCGCGAACAGTAAAAGGGCGACGCTCGATTAAAGCTTCTTGGTCTACGATGTTAAATGAACCAGGAACTGATTCTAGTTTTTCTGGCAAAATCCCTTTCACTTCTACTGCATCGGTCGTGAAGTCTTCAGCTTGGGTTGGTAAAGCTAATGATAGCAAAGCCATCGATACAATAGCCGGGATGGCCTTGAGTTTCAGTTTATGACTCATGTGAAAACGCTCCTTGAATATACTTTTAATGTGGTTACTGAACTAATCTTTAGTGCAATAACCATACCAAGGACATTAAGCATTTAACTTATTGATTTATATAAAAGCGCGGCAATTTTGGTTTGGAAAGCATGGTTCATTTAAACCAGTTATGGCTGTAAGAAACCATTATTTCTAGATGGTTTTTGGCTTCCCAGAAGCGTTAATAGCTATGTTCAGGCGTGGGGAATGTTTTGTTTTTTACTGCTTTTACGTAAATAGATACAGCTTCCTGGATATTGTTGGTGTCTTTTAGAAAGTTGCGGACAAAACGAGGTGATTTAAATTGAGACGGCTCTTTGCTTGCAGGGCCGGTGTAAATGCCGAGTAAATCCTGCAAAACCAGCACTTGGCCGCTACAATCTACGCCAGCACCAATGCCGATAGTAGGCACGTTAATTGTTTCAGTAATCGTTTTAGCTAAGCTGGCAGGCACCATTTCTAGCAAGATAAAACTGACACCCGCATCTGCCATTGCAGTGGCATCTTGTATGATCTGGGCTGCGCCTTCTGCCGTTTTACCCTGGATTTTATAGCCGCCAAGCTGGTTAACTGATTGCGGTGTAAAGCCTAAATGCGCACAAACTGGAATGCCGCGATCAACTAGGTATTTTGCAGTGTTGGCTTTATCTCCACCGCCCTCAAATTTGACCATATGCGCACCAGATTTGATTAACCATTCTGCATTTTTATAAGCCGCTTCTGCATCATGCTCATAGCTACCTAAGGGCATATCAGCAATAATCAAAGTGTTTAGCGCGCCAGCTGCCACGCTTTTCGTATGGTAGGTCATGTGATGCATGCTGACGTTTAAGGTATTTTCCGCACCTTGCAGCACCATACCAAGTGAATCGCCAACCAGTAATATATCCACACCAGCGGCTTCCATTAATTTAGCAAAGGTGGCGTCATAGCAGGTAAGCATGGCGATCTTTTCGCCAGACTTAACTTTTTGGTTTATTTGAGATAGCAGCATGCCAGCATTTTACAATGAAATTGTTTTCATATTGCCAGCATTGCAATACAAGACGCGAAAATAGACGCTGTGGCGGAAATTAAAAGCGGAAAAAATGATGCTTAAATTTAAGAGTCATTAGTTTGAATGCTCTTAATTTTTGAATGCTTTTAATTTGAGTCTTATTTCATATTATTTAAGATTAAGTAATGTTTACACAGTGCCACGACGTGCAAAACCAAATAAACCTAACATCGAGGCGAACAACCAAGCCGCTGCAGGAGTTGGGACTGAGTTTGGCTGCACGTAATCAATATCGCCACCAACACTATCATTTGTACCAATTGCGGCAAATCCAAGTACATCACTGCCAGCACCTGTGACAAAAAACTGTTGTGTAATCCACAAATTAATTACTCCACCTGTGCCTGTAATTTCTTTTAATAATGGTCTATGCCAGGAAAAAGCATTGCCATGACTAATAAAAGGCTGATTAAAACGGGAAGAATGATCAAGTAAAAGTGGATATAAACAACCGTTAGCCGGAGTGAATTTTTGGAACCTAGTTTTTCTGTTATATGAATCTGATTCAACAGAATTAACATCGTGAGAAATGATTGCTTTTATATTATCACTAACTTCAATATTAGTACTGATGACTGTTGACCAGCCATTAATGCAATTGTAAGCATGCCATGCATCGTTGTATTGAATTGTGTCTTCGTAAGTGCCGTTATGTAGTAAGTTGGCACTCACTGTACTAGCTGCTGACAGTAAAGCTAAAAAGGTAAGTAATTTTTTCACGATTATCTCCTTAACTATATACGAATCTCTTATAAGGGATAATCTACTAATTACAAAATTCTAGCAATGACCCGTTTGGGCATTGCGCAACGCTTTAATGTTAGCTTGACGACTTAATCGAAGTTTGGATTGAAATATTCACGGCTACTTTTAATTTGCGTGATTCTGTCTACCAGCAAATTAATCGCGCTTTCAT
>JAZKEJ010000101.1:0-2521 GCA_040387095.1 Pseudomonadota bacterium
ATTACGACAAAGACGCTGACTTAAGCATTATCAAAGGCAAAAAAGTAACCATCGTCGGTTACGGTTCGCAAGGTCACGCGCATGCAGCCAATCTAAAAGATAGCGGCGTTACTGTCACAATCGGCCTGCGTAAAGAAGGCAGCTCTTGGGCAAAAGCAGTTAATTCAGGCCATCAAGTTTTTGAAATCGCCGAAGCCGTTAAAGACGCTGATGTTGTAATGGTTTTATTGCCAGATGAAACAATGGCAGGAATTTTTGATGCTGAAGTGGCGCCAAACCTAAAAAAAGGCGCGGCACTGGCTTTTGCACACGGCTTTAATATTCACTACAACCAAATCGTGCCACGTGCCGATCTAGACGTGATCATGATTGCACCAAAAGGCCCAGGCCACACAGTGCGTTCGGAATATTTAAAAGGCGGCGGCGTTCCTTCACTCATCGCGGTTTATCAAGACAAATCGGGCAAAGCAAAAGAAATTTCACTTTCTTATGCAGCAGCCAATGGCGGCACAAAAGGCGGCGTGATTGAGACTGATTTCCGTGAAGAAACAGAAACCGACTTATTCGGCGAGCAAGCTGTTTTATGCGGTGGCGCAGTTGAGCTAGTAAAAGCGGGTTTTGAAACATTGACTGAAGCTGGTTACGCACCAGAGATGGCGTATTTTGAGTGCTTGCATGAACTTAAATTGATTGTCGATTTAATGTATGAAGGCGGCATTGCCAACATGAACTATTCCATTTCAAACAACGCTGAATATGGCGAATACGTAACTGGCCCGCGTGTGATTGGTGATGAAGCACGTGCGGCGATGAAAGAATGTTTAAAAAACATTCAAAACGGTAATTACGCCAAACAGTTTATTTTAGAAGGCCGTACTAATTACCCAGAAATGGTTGCACGTCGCCGTTTAAATGCAGCGCATCCGATTGAGCAAGTAGGCGGTCAATTGCGCGCGATGATGCCTTGGATCGCTAAAAACAAATTAGTAGATCAATCAAAGAATTGATTTATTTAAAAGTTCAAAGCAGAAACCAATGCAAATTAAAGGTTAAGTATTAAACTTAATGTTGTAAAAGGGGCAAGACGCAAACCGTTTTGCCCTTTTTTATTAAAGGATTGATGTGCCATTTTCTATTATCTTGCAGTATCTGCTGCCAAAACAGGCAATTACCATCTTGGCAGGCAAGCTTGCCAATCTAAAAGGCGGCAGCGCGACCACTGCAGTGATTGCCTGGTTTATAAAACGTTACAAAGTAAACATGGCAGAAGCGGCTAATCCAGACATTAACAGCTATAAAACTTTTAATGATTTTTTTACGCGACCACTTAAAACAGGCGCTCGTCCAATTGCCGAAGCAGCATTTATCTGTCCTGTCGATGGCGCCATCAGTCAATTTGGCAATATTGAACAAGACCAGATTTTTCAGGCAAAAAATCATAATTATTCAACACTTACTTTACTTGCAGGCAATCAAGCACTGGCCAATCAATTTGAATATGGCTATTTTGCTTGTTTATATTTAAGCCCGAAAGATTATCACCGTATTCATATGCCGTGCAATGGCACGCTTAAAAGTATGGCTTATGTGCCGGGTGATTTATTTTCGGTTAATCCAACTACAGCCGCAAATGTGCCGAATCTATTTGCACGCAATGAGCGCGTTGTGTGTGAATTTGAATCGGAACAGCACGGCAGCTTTGTGATGGTGTTGGTAGGTGCGACGATTGTGGGTAGCATGGCGACGGTCTGGCATGATTCGCCCAACAAAGTGATTAACCCGCCGCGCAGTAAAAAAATCCGCACTTGGTCTTATGCAGATAAAAATATCACGCTTAAACAAGGTGAAGAAATGGGCAGATTTTTGCTCGGCTCAACTGTTGTGATGCTATTTGAAAAAGATGCTTTGCAATTTAATAACGATTGGCAAGCTGCTGGCGTCATTAAATTGGGTGAAAAAATGGGCTAACCCTTTCACACTAATGTCCAAAAATTCTCAATAAAAAATCCTGCTTAAATATTTAAGCAGGATTTGTATTTTTCAACTTTAAATATGTTTAGCTGGATGCATTTTAATTTTATGATGCAAATGCGTTGCCAGCTCGTTTAACGCGGCTTTATACACATCGCGTTTAAACTCAATCACGTCTTCTAACGGCACCCAATAATCGCTCCAACGCCATGCATCAAACTCAGGATGCTCACTAGCGCGCAAAGAAACATCGGTATCGCGCCCCACCATGCGTAATAAATACCAAATTTGCTTTTGACCTTTATAGCTACCACGCCATTCCCGCTTAATCCAGCTACTAGGCACTTCATAGCGCAACCAATCACGCGTGCGGCCCAAAATTTCCACGTGCTTAGGCTCTAAGCCAACTTCTTCCATCAGCTCACGATACATGGCCTGCTCTGGGCTTTCGCCATATTTAATACCACCCTGCGGAAACTGCCAAGCATGCTCTCTAATACGCTTGCCCCAAAACACCTGATTTTGAGCGTTACACAGGATTATCCCAACA
>JAZKEJ010000102.1:0-2778 GCA_040387095.1 Pseudomonadota bacterium
GCAAAGTACAGTGAGATTACGCTGTGCTCTGTATACCACTCTGGCAGCAGCCTAATCAACTGTCCGCTTTCCAGGTAGCGCAGCGCATGCGGCATAGGCACCTGCGCGACCCCTAAACCGGCAATCGCGGCATGGCATAAGGCATCCGGGTCATTTAATATCGCCTTAGGCGGTAGCTCAATTGTTGTTTGATCGCCCCCCACCGATTTTAGATGCCAGGCAGAGGTGCGGTGAGTGGTTTGCGAATAACGGATAAGCGCATCTAATTGCGAAAGGTCAGCAGGCGTTTTAGGCATGCGTTTAATCGCCAGATAGCCAGGCGAAGCCACCAGAATCAAATGCACTTTTGCCAGCTCACGCACCACCACACCAGGCGCAATATCAATTCCACCACCAATCGCCACATCAAAACCTTCACCGATCAAGTCTACCTGCCGATTATCAAACCGCCAATCGGGGATAATTGAAGGATACAGTGAAATAAATTCCCCCAGCAATGGCAGCAAATGATCTCGGCCAAACGCCATGGCCATACTGACTTTTAAAATGCCGGCAGGCTGCCCGGCAACGTTACTCGCATTGGCAATGGCCGCCTGAATCGTATCCAGTCCACCTGAAACCTGCGTTAGAAAATGCTCACCCGCTTCGGTGAGCGTCAAGCTGCGTGTACTGCGGTGGAATAACCTTACACCTAGATCCGCTTCCAATTTTGCGACATTCTTACTCACGCCACCTGGCGTAAGGCTCAATCGACGCGCTGCAGCAGAGAAACTACCCAATTCGGCACTGCGGACGAATGACTCAATGCTACTTAAAGTTTCCATAGTAACCCTGTCATTTTCTACTATTGGTATAAAGTAATTGTATAAATATACGACTTATTTGATGGTAATGAAAGAGGCATACTGCACACATGCTTAAGGCTTAAGCAAATCATTCACTTAAAAAGGAGTTTCATCATGGCAAATTTAAACAATAAATCATGTCAACGTCTTGCTGGCAAAGTGGCGATTGTCACCGGTGCCAGCTCAGGCATCGGCCGTACTACCGCAAAACTGTTTGCACAACATGGCGCTAAAGTAATGGTGGCAGCACGCAGAGAAGCCGAACTGGCAAAACTGGTCGCAGAAATTGTGGCAGATGGCGGCGAAGCAATTGCTTTTGCAGGTGACGTCCAATCGGAAGAGTTTTCAAAATCACTGGTTGCACTGACAGTAAAAAGTTTTGGCCGTTTAGATATCGCATTCAATAACGCGGGCACATTAGGTGAAATTGGCGCTTCAACTGAAGTTTCGCAAAAAGGCTGGAACGATACCTTGGCTATTAATTTAACCAGTGCCTTTTTAGGCGCTAAATACCAATTACCAGAAATGGTGAAACAAGGTAGCGGTTCAATTATTTTCACCTCAACTTTTGTCGGTTACAGCGCTGCATTTCCTGAATTCGCCGCCTACGCTGCCAGCAAAGCCGGCTTGATCGGTTTGACACAAGCACTAGCGACAGAATATGGCCCTAAAGGCGTGAGGGTGAATGCGGTATTGCCAGGTGCGGTAGATACCGATATGTTCCGTGAAAAAAACAACACCAGCGAAGCCCAGGCATTTTTAGCCGGCATGCACGCTTTAAAACGTGTGGGCCGCCCAGAGGAAATCGCCCAGGCAGTACTTTACCTTGCCTCTGATGACGCATCCTTTGTAACAGGTACCGCATCGTTAGTGGATGGTGGATTGTCAATCAACAGAGCATAAAGAAATTTGGTAATTTTTAAACCCAGTTTAGTGTTAACAAATGAAAAAGCGGCTTAGAGGTATTTCACTCTAAACCGGTTGAATATTGGTAGGCGTGCGTCTGTTAAACAAATGGCTGCAAGCCTTTTAGATGGCTGTTATATAAATTCACAAATTTAAGTTACCCCCAAAGTTACCCCAATAAAATTAAAGTACTTATTTTTTTGGCTTCGATAATTAACTGATATTCATATTGCGTGATTACTGCCCCCGTGGTCTTTTTGTTGAAAACTTAGGCTCTACATAATTATTAGATTTAAGGTTTACGCATGTTTTATTTGTACTTATTTCATTGCTAACAACCCCTTCTTTAGTTTTTGTAGAGTCGCATTGATGACTTGATTCATTCATGTTTTCGCAATCCTTATTCATCTGTTTATCATTACAGACTTCTGAAGCGTTATTGTAAATGGAGCTAAAATCAACATTCGCAGCTTGCGCATTGGTAACGCTAAATAAAAAAAATGAAATAACAATTTTTGTTTTTGTGTAGGTCAACTTTATAGCTCCTTAATGTAATCGATTACTTTAAAAGATGCTTCAAGATTTATTTAGTTTCTTTTAGTTTGAAAATTACAACGTTTTAGTGAATCAAATTATTGTGACTGTTCGTAACAGTCTATGACTATCGAAAACTTTTTTTCAGGACGTTTATGGTAGAAAGGCTATTTAGCGGTACCTATATTTAAAACCTTTAGACTTTGAAACCACCCCTACTTTACGCCGTCCCGTGAATTGTGAATGTGCCTAAAGAACCTATTCAGAAATGAGTAGGTTTTTTTTCATCTTCATATTTGCTACTTAAATGCATTTTCTAATAGCCCATTCGGGCTAATACAAACCCTTATGTACGCTAACACACAGTTGAAACATTTATTACCATTCACGATGCCATTTGTTCTTAACAAATTAATTTTTTATTAAAGGAAATGACTATGAAAAAGGTTTTAATCGCATTAGGTTTTACATTGGCAGCAGTATCAGCACAAGC
>JAZKEJ010000103.1:0-6687 GCA_040387095.1 Pseudomonadota bacterium
GCGGCAATATCGCGCGCAATTTGCAATTCCTGCACCAGTTCATCCAACTCAGGCATTTGATCATCGCGCTCAATCATGGTTGATACCGCACCAAAGCGCGATAGCGCATAGCCATACAAATCCCATACTGGATCAATGACAGGTGCATCGTGCGTATCGATAATGTAATCACCATAATTATGGTGTCCCGCCAGATGGATTTGCTGTACACGTTTTTTCGGGATGCCATCAATGAATTTTTTTGCGTCAAATTGATGGTTAAAGCTGCTGACATAAATATTATTCACATCCAGTAAAAGCAGGCAATCGGCTTTTTCGGCAATTAATTGAATAAATTCCCACTCCGTCATGGTCGAATCAACATAACTGGCGTAGCTGGATACGTTTTCCAGCAATATCTGGCGGCCCAAATAATCTTGTACGATGCCAACCCGTTCCGCTACATGGTTAGCAGTTTCTTCCGTATAAGGTAGCGGTAATAAATCATGCATATTTTGGCCATGCACGCCTGTCCAGCATAGATGGTCTGAAATCCAAGCGGGCTGAACGCGGTCTGCCAGTTTGCGCAAATCACGCAGATAATCCTTATCAACCGCAGCGGTAGAGCCGATAGAAAGCGATACGCCATGCATGACAACAGGATAATTTTCACGAATTCGGTCTAAATAATACAACGGCTTGCCGCCAGGAATCATGTAGTTCTCAGAAAGCGCCTCAAACCAATCGATGTTTGGTTGAGATTCCAGAATATCGTTGTAATGTTCTGTGCGCAAGCCCAAGCCAAAACCTAGAAACGGAAGATTTTTAGACATTTTTTGTATCAACTATTCTTATATTTTATTGCTGAATGACCATTCTCACACAATCTTGAGGGCGATTGCATGAGAATGGTGTGAACATTGACGCTCACAATTCAACACTTATACTGCGTGACCACCTTTAGCATCGCACTCAGCACCAGTTAACGCTAAATGACCGTGACCAGCACAAGCGTTCTGACCTTTGCAAGCATTGGCCGCAGATGCGCAAGAACCTTGACCTTTGCAAGCATTTTTAGCTGTTTTACATGCATTTTGACCTTTGCAAGAACTAGCTGCAGTTTTACAGTCACTAGTACCTTTACATGAGTTAACACCCACACAAGCAACTGTAGAACCACTGGCTGCAGTATTTGCACCAGTACCAGCACAGCCGGCCAAGATAAGAGCAGCAGCACTAACAGCCAATAAAGCACCTTTACTCATTTTTGATGATGTTTCGATAGACATATTATTTCCTTCCCAATTGTGATAAAAAATCTACCGTTTTCATTTAGAAAGGTAGAAGTGTGTGTATATACGTGTGGCAAGACAAAACAGATTCACCACACGCTACACATTTAGTCGAGATCACTTTCTTAACCTTACAATTACTTTAAAAAAAAATAATTGATTCCATTTTTTAAAAATTTTAAATAGCTTTTAAAAGCAGCTTTTAAGCTGAACTTAACCACCTTTTGATTCAATTTTTAGCTAGTTTTTTATTCTGAATAATCAATAATTAATGGTGCATGATCGCTGAATTTTTGCGCTTTATAAATTGATATTTGCGTCGCTTTTAGTGCGAATGCTGGCGTAGCGACTTGATAATCCAGCCGCCAACCGACATTTTTTTCATACGCTGCACCGCGATTGCTCCACCATGTATAGCATTCATCTGTAGTATGCGGATGCAAGGCGCGGTAAACGTCCACCCAGCCGACTCGTCCGAACAGATCGGTTAACCAAGCGCGTTCTTCTGGCAAAAAGCCTGAATTCTTTTTATTGCCTTTATAATTTTTTAAATCGATTTCTTGATGCGCAATATTCCAGTCGCCGCAAACCACTACATCGCGACCGCTTTTTCTTAATTCTTCTAAGTGCGGCATAATGCGTGCGAGCACGCCAAATTTAAATGTTTGCCGCTCTTCGCCGCTAGAGCCGCTGGGCAAATACAGGGAAATCACACTTAAATTGCCAAAACTAGCTTCAATATAGCGACCTTCTTTATCAATATCCGTCATAGCTGGATTAAAATGGCTTAAACCTAATGTCACCTTATCTGGCTTATTCTTACAATAAATGCCAACGCCGCTGTAACCCTTTTTTTCTGCATAATGGAAATACCCATAATAACCAGCAGGCGCCAGCATTTCTGCGGTCATATCTGCCGCTTGCGCTTTTACTTCTTGCAAGCACACCACATCGGCTTGTTGGGTTTGCAGCCAACCAAAAAACCCCTTGTTGGCCGCAGAGCGGATTCCATTCAAATTCGCAGTTATAATGCGCATGATTGACTTTCGATTAATTAATGATGACTAAATATGACGAATAAAGCCCATTCAGAGCCCGACTCAGACAAACAGTTAAGCCAAGATTTTATCGCTTTTTCTATTCAAAAGCAGGTATTAAAATTTGGTGAATTTAAAACCAAAGCGGGTCGGCTTAGCCCCTATTTCTTTAACGCTGGCTTGTTTAACGATGGTGAAAGCTTATTAAAATTGGGCGAATTTTACTATCAAAGCATCCAAAAATCAGGTATCCAGTTCGATATGCTATACGGCCCAGCCTATAAAGGCATCACTTTAGCCGCAGCAATCGCCATTGCCTTTGCCAAAAATGGTCACAATCTGCCATATGCCTACAATCGTAAAGAGGCGAAAGATCATGGCGAGGGCGGCATAATTGTTGGCAGCCCGTTAAATGGTCGGGTTCTAATCATTGATGACGTTATTTCCGCAGGCACATCAGTGCGGGAATCGGTTGATTTGATTACAAAAAATGGCGCAATACCATGCGGCGTGGCGATTGCATTGGATCGGCAAGAAAAAGGCTCAGGCGAACTATCGGCGGTGCAGCAAGTGCAAAACCTGCATCAACTACCTGTCTGTGCCATCGCAAATTTAACAGATTTATTACTATATATTGAAAGAAAACATGATATGGCACAGCACTTGCTTAATGTTCAATTGTACCGTCAGCAATATGGCGTGACTTAACCACTAATTAAAACGGCATTATTAACCAGAAACGATTGAATAAAATGATGAAAAAAATTATTTTTATTTTAATGTTAAGTGCAGGGTTTAGCCTGTTGCCTTTTTCAGCTATTGCCGACAGTAATAAAATTGTGAAATGGAAAGACAGTAATGGCGTAACCCATTACGGCGACAAATTACCTGCTCAAGAAGCGGGTCGCAACAATGTTGAAATGCGTAATAACGGCGTTGTAATTAAAAAAAATATTAGAGTCGACCAAAAAACTGGCGTTTTAGATCAGCAAAAAGAGCAGGAAAAATTGGCTCAGGAGCGTGCTGATAAAGTGTTATTAGCTTCGTATACCAACTCAGAAGAGATCGACTTGGCTTGTGAGCGAAACCTGCAAACGGATCAAGCGGCATTACAATCATTGGCACAACATAAGCATAGTATTGTTAACAGAACGACACATATCAAAAAATCCGCACAAAAATTTAAACAAAAAAATAAAGCCATGCCTGCTTATTTGAGCGAAGAGTTAAAACAATACCAACAGGAAATCGACACTGTTAACAAAAAGATTGCTCAGCACAAACTGAATATGGAAGTGATAAGCAAACGTTATGCAGAAGAAAAAAATCGGTTTACAACACTAAAGCAATCAAGCCTGGCAATTAGCTCGCCCGCTATGACAGCCAGCTTAAATACGCACTAATAAACTGACTTTAGTATCAAACAGGTTAATTATTAATCAATTTTTTCTTAAGAATTTCATTCACTTGCGCTGGGTTTGCCTTACCTTTACTCGCTTTCATGGCTTGGCCCACCAGCGCATTAAAGGCTTTTTCTTTACCCGCTTTAAACTCTTCAACCATGGCTTGATTCGCCGCTAAAACTTCCTCAATAATCGCTTCAATCGCGCCGCTGTCGGATTCTTGTTTTAAGCCTTTGGCTGCAATAATTTTATCTACATTTAAAACGCCTATTGATTCTTCAGTTTCACCACCATATGTCAACATGCAGCAATGTAGCCAAATATCCTCAAAGACTTGCTTACCTGCATTGTTAGAAATCGTTTTATCGTCAATACGCTTAATTAACTGAGCAATATCGTTTGGAGATACTGGCGACTCTACAATGTCTCTATCAATTGAATTTAGCTTACCTGTTAGCGAACCCATTATCCAATTTGCAGCCGATTTTGGATTTACACCTTCATTAATAGTTGAAATAAGATAATCTGCTGTTCCACGTGAGCTAGTTAATGTGGCTGCATCGTAGCTACTTAACCCATAATTTTGCTCAAATCTTACTTTCATCGCTTCAGGTAATTCTGGCATCGTCGCTTGCACACGCGCTCTGTCTGCCGCTGTGACCTCTAAAGGCAATAAATCTGGGTCAGGGAAATAACGGTAATCGTTGGCTTCTTCTTTAGAGCGCATGGCTTTTGTTTCGCCCGTATCTGGGTTAAACAATACGGTTGCCTGATGAATCGTACCGCCGTCTTCCAGCGTATCGATTTGCCAGCGCGTTTCATATTCAATCGCCTGCGTCATGAATTTAAATGAATTCAAATTTTTTATCTCGCGCCTTGTGCCGAATTTTTCCTGCCCTTTTGGTCGCACCGATACGTTTACATCGCAGCGAAAACTGCCTTCTTGCATATTGCCATCGCAAATATCTATCCATTGCACCAGCTCATGCAGTTTTTTGGCATAAGCGACAGCTTCTGCTGCGCTGCGCATATCCGGTTCAGTCACAATCTCTAGCAGGGGCGTTCCAGCGCGGTTTAAATCAATACCGCTCATACCATCTACAGCGCCATGCACCGACTTACCCGCATCTTCTTCCAAGTGCGCGCGCGTGATATTAATCACTTTTTCATAAGCTGGGGTTTTGCCATTGGCTGGCACTTGAATCGTTACCGCACCCTTGCACACTACCGGCAACTCAAACTGACTGATTTGGTAACCTTTAGGCAGATCTGGGTAAAAGTAATTTTTACGCGAAAATACTGAACGCTGCGGAATATCGGCATGAATTGCCAAACCGAATTTAATCGCACATTCCACTGCCTGTTTGTTTAATACCGGCAATACACCTGGCAAAGCAATGCTCACTTCATCGGCCTGTGTATTAGGCTCCGCGCCATATTTAATAGATGCACCACTAAAAATCTTAGTATTGGTTTTTAATTGCGTGTGGGTCTCTAACCCAATAACGACTTCCCATTCCATTACTTCAACTCCTGTGGCATAGCCAGATGCCAATCTGTCACTTGTTGATAGGCATGCGCGATATCTAACATGCGCGCTTCATCAAAATAATTACCCATTAACTGTAAGCCCACAGGCAAACCATTACTGAAACCAGCCGGAATGCTCATGCCTGGCAAACCAGCTAAATTGGTAGCAATGGTGTATACATCCTGCAAATACATGGCTACCGGGTCATCCGCTTTTTCGCCAGCTTTAAACGCGGTTGATGGCGTAGTTGGTCCCATAATCAGATCGCATTGTTTAAAAGCCTGCGTAAAATCATCGGCAATCAGGCGGCGGATTTGTTGTGCTTTTAGATAATATGCATCGTAATAACCGGCACTTAACACATAGGTGCCAATCAAAATGCGGCGTTTGACTTCTGCACCAAAGCCTTCAGCACGGCTTTTCATATACATATCCATCAAGTCATCATATTGCGCAGCGCGGTGACCATAGCGTACGCCATCATAGCGTGAAAGATTAGAACTTGCTTCAGCTGGTGCCAATACATAATACACAGGAATAGATAATTGGCTGTTTGGCAATGAAATATCCACCGTCTCTGCGCCTAGCTTGCGATATTCTGCAATCGCTTCTTGCACCACTTTTGCCACGTTTGCGTCTAAACCATCGGCAAAATATTCTTTTGGTAAGCCAATGCGCAAGCCTTTAAGTGGCTGGTTACCTATCATTTTATCTAAGCCGCGCGTGTAATCTTCTTTAGGGCGGTTTAGGCTAGTGGAATCGCGCTCATCAAAGCCTGTCATCACATTCATCATTAAGGCGCAATCTTCCGCACTTTTGGCCATAGGCCCTGCTTGATCCAAGCTAGAAGCAAACGCAATCATGCCGTAACGTGACACCAAACCGTAAGTCGGTTTTAAACCTGTAAAACCGCATAAGCTGGCTGGCTGGCGAATTGATCCTCCAGTATCGGTGCCAGTCGCCGCTGCGCAAAGCCTAGCAGCAACCGCTGCCGCCGAACCGCCTGAACTGCCACCAGGTACACGAGCGAAATCCCACGGATTTTTAACACCGCCAAAATAGCTGGTTTCGTTAGAAGAACCCATCGCGAACTCATCCATATTGGTTTTACCCAAGTTAACAGCGCCGGCGTTGTCGAATTGTGTAATCACATGCGCATCGTAAGGTGCGACAAAGTTGGCCAGCATTTTAGAACCACAGGTAGTCTGCCAGCCTTTGGCACAAAAAATATCTTTTTGTGCAAACGGTATACCCGTTAATGGTTCAGCTGAACCATTCGCAATGCGAACATCAGCTGCACTTGCTTGTGCCAAAGTCTTATCGGAATCTAAGGCAATATAGGCATTAATAGCGGGGTTATATTCTGCAATACGGTTTAGAAAAGTTTGCGTTAATTCAACGCTTGAAATTTCTTTTGCAGCCAACATCTGGCTCATTTTTTTCAG
>JAZKEJ010000104.1:0-1391 GCA_040387095.1 Pseudomonadota bacterium
AAATAAGTGCTTATTACCCTAATTATTTTTATGATGCTGGCATTGCTGGTGCGGCTTACCATATCTTAAAAGGCATGCAGTCACCAGCCCATCAAGTGCGGTTAATGGGTATTGCATCTATTCCTGCTTTTAACGATGCATTCTATAAAAATACAATCCCAACATGGGCTAAATCATTTGTATATAAAGTGCTTCCTAATCCAACCCTATTAAAAGCATCAGAGGCTATCTACTGCAGAACGTTAAAAAAGAATGATATTGCCTATTTATGGCCAGGTGTTTCTTTAGCAACTTACCAGGTTTTAAAAGACCGCGGCTGCACAATCATTTATGAAGGCGTCAATACGCATGAAGCACATAGCAAAGTGATTTTAGATAAAGCATATACCCAGCTTAATTTAACTATTACGCATGATGTATGCGCCGAAAAAGTAGTTGTGGAGTCTGCAAAATTAGCATTGGCCGACTTTATTTACAGTTGCAGCCCAATCATGACACAGTCAATGTTAAATAATGGGGTACCGCAGCAAAAGATACTGCAAACATCTTACGGATTAGGTAGTCAGGCGATTTTGGACGGCGTTTATTCAACAGTACCCTTGCCTGACAAAGTACCCACTTTTATTTTCGTGGGTAGTATTAGCGTGCGTAAAGGTGTGCATTTATTGTTGGATTATTGGGTCAAAGCCAAGCTGGACGCTAAACTACAAGTGGTTGGGAAGATTGAGCCGGCGCTTAAATCTTTGGTGGAAAATTACCTTGAGCAGGATAATATCGAGCATATTCCTTATACAAGCGACTTAGCCAGCATTTATAAAAACGCCGATGTATTTGTTTTACCCAGCCTGGAAGAAGGCAGCCCATTAGTTACCTATATGGCTTTTGGTGCAGGTGTGCCTTTATTGGTCAGCCCAATGGCCGCTGGCGGGGTGGTCGCAGATGATCAGGAAGGCATTGTCATTGATCCCTATGATGAGGAGGCCTGGATTGTTCAATTACAAAGGCTATCAAAAGATGCTACGCTACGCTCGAGATTGGCGCAGAAATCTAAGTTAAAAGCACCTCACTATCTATGGGATGCGGTTGCAAAAAGGCGTCTTCATGCACTTACTAATGCGATGCAATAACATGAGGATATTAGTATTTGATGATAAAGGATTTTTACAATCACCTATCGTCAAAGAGTATTTACCAGGCGGTCACAAGCTGGCTATATTTGATTGCGCAGTTAGTAAAGCTGTTTGGAATCAACTCAATATTGTATTGAGCAGGGCATTAAAGAGTTTTGCCAAAATTTAAACTAATTATCATTTCCAATTACAGAAAATCCATGCGCGTCACTTACATCATCAACCAGTATCCAAAAGTCAGCCATACTTTTATTCGTCGCG
>JAZKEJ010000105.1:0-17281 GCA_040387095.1 Pseudomonadota bacterium
ATTTGGTTGGCTTAAGTCATGCGATTGAAAAACGCCCTAATGAAATATCTGGCGGAATGAAACAACGCGTGGGTATTGCCAGAGCTTTAGCCATGGAACCCAAAGTGTTATTGCTGGATGAACCATTTGGCGCCTTGGATGCATTAACCCGTGCTGGTTTGCAGGATGAGCTGATGAAAATTATGCAGAAATCTGGCGCAACCGCTGTGATGGTGACGCACGATGTCGATGAGGCGGTATTGCTGTCAGACCGCATTGTGATGATGACAAATGGCCCAAGTGCCACCATCGGCGAGACTCTTGATGTGCAATTGCCTTATCCACGTAAACGGCTTGAACTGGCTGAAAACACACAGTACAACCATTTACGCTCCGAAGTATTGAAGTTTTTATACGAACGCCATGCAAAAAAAGCGGCTTAACTTTATTTATACCTACATACATTAATCCCTTACTTATAAAGATACCCATGATGAAAAAATTTAATCAATTTAAACTGAATTTACTCACATTCAATTTATGCTTAGCCTTAACTGGCTTTGTCAGCGCGGCACATGCAGAGGACGCCACAGAAGAAGTTGACGAATACACGTTTATAGATTCAATCAAAGATGGCAAAAACTTAACCAGTTTCAGGTTGCGTTATGAGCATGTGGACCAAGATGGTTTAGCGGTTGCGCCTGTTGCAAACAAAGAACTGAGAGATGCAGAAGGCTTGACTCTACGCAGTCTGGTTGGCTGGCAAACTGCGCCTTTCCATAATTTTAGCTTTGCTGGTCAGTTAATTGGCGTGACTAAATTGATTGATAATTTTAATGACCGCAAAGACAACCTCACACAAATGGATAAAGCCGGCTATGCCATCATCGTTGATCCTAATCATTTTGATATTAATCAACTTTATGTCGATTGGACAGGAATTAAGAATACGCGATTTCGGCTGGGTCGCCAGCAAGTCAATTTGGACAATGTGCGTTTTATTGGTGACATTGCTTTCAGGCAGGTAATGCAGGTATTTGACGGCGTTTCAGCATTAAACAAATCATTGCCTGATACTGAAGTCTATTTAGCGCATTTTGAGCAAGTCACCCAAATCACCACTTCACAACGCGATGGGGATTTAGAAATTGCCAATGTTAAGTATTTAATCTCGCCTACCGAAGCATTAGTCGGCTATGGCTATTTATCGAATATGGATGATCTAGGTTTTGGCAACGCATGGTTTGGTGCAGGTGCGCTCAACAATAACGGCGTAAATAACGCAGTGGCAGATCAATCGAATAAAACATTTGGTTTGCGCTTGGATGGCGTGCACCCGTTTAACCCTAATTTAAGGGCTTTGTATTCAGCAGAATATGCCAAGCAAACCGACTATGCCGATGGAGATAAACGCATTGATGCGCATTATTACAAACTGGGCGGTGGTGTCGGCATTGATAACTTCAGCATTCGTGTGGATCAGGAATTACTTTCAAGCAACGATAGCCAATATGCGTTTCAAACGCCATTTGGCACCAATCACTTATTTCAAGGCTGGGTAGATAAGTTCTTAGTCACACCAAGACAAGGTATTAAAGATACGTTTGTTACCGCCACCTATAAATATGCCGATATTTTATTTTTTGCTGATTATCACTTGATTAAATCGGATGAGGATTTTAATACGGTTGGCGGTGGCACCGCTACGAACGGTAATAAATATGGCACAGAATGGAACGTTTCAGCAATGTATAACTGGAATAAAAATATTATGACTAAATTTGAATACGGCAAATTTAGTGAAGATGACCGATATGCGGCTGGCGCTAATATAGCTAACAATGTCGCGGGCAATCGTGGGCGTATTCGCGATACTGAAAAACTTTGGCTAACCGCAATGTACACATTCTAAACCACAAAAAATCGCACTGTTTTGGGTCATACAATTATTGGACTAACTTTTTTGGTGCATTAACTTAGTGCTGTTTGCACCAAAAAACAGGCAAGCCAATGTATTTAAAGTAAAAAAATACTGGCATATAAATTGCCAGTAGAAACTTAATTGTATTAACAACCCTGAAGTAAAAATTATGCAAAAAATGAAATTAGTAGTGGTGGGTAACGGCATGGCTGGCATGCGTGTAGTAGAAGAGCTGCTGAAAATCGCGCCTCATATATACGACATCACGGTTTTCGGTGACGAGCCGTATACCAACTACAACCGCATCATGCTATCGCCCGTGTTGGCAAACGAGCAAACCATTAACGATATTATTTTGAATACGCGTGAATGGTATGCCGAACATAATATCAAGCTTCACACCAGTGCGCGCATTAACAAAATTGACCGTAAAAACCGCATTGTTTATGCAGAAGACGGCACCAGTGCGGAATACGATCGTCTGTTATTGGCTACTGGTTCCAAACCATTTATGTTGCCGATTTCAGGTGCCGACTTAAAAGGCGTGATAGGTTATCGCGATATTAAAGATACCACCGACATGATTGATGCCGCAAAAGTGCATAAACATGCAGTGGTTATCGGCGGTGGTTTACTTGGTTTAGAAGCGGCTAACGGCTTAAAAATCCAGGGCATGGATGTCACAGTCATTCATCGTAACGAATGGTTACTGGAAAAGCAGCTAGATAAAACTGCAGGCAAAATGCTGCAAAAAAATCTAGAGGCAAAAGGTCTTAGTTTTCAGTTAAAACAAAACACCAAAGAGCTCACAGGCAAAAATGGCAGAGTTGCCGCTATTCACTTTGACGATGGCACACAAATCCCAGCTGACTTAGTCGTGATGGCAGTTGGTATTCGTCCTAATTTTGCGCTAGCAGAATCAGCAGGTATTTATTGCAACAAAGGTATCGTGGTGAATGACACCATGCAAACCTATGATCCGCGTGTTTACGCAGTAGGTGAATGTGTTGCGCATCGCGGCATTTCATACGGCTTGGTTGCGCCATTATTTGAAATGGCAAAAGTCTGTGCTACGCACTTGGCAAATTTTGGTATCGGTTCATATAAAGGCTCTGTCACCTCAACCAAATTAAAAGTAACAGGTATCGACTTATTCAGCGCAGGCGATTTTAGCAGTGGTGAAGGCTCAGCTGATGATGGCAGAGAAGAGATCGTTTTGCACGACGCAGTTGGCGGGGTTTACAAAAAACTCGTCATTAAAAATGATAAAATCATTGGCAGCGTGCTGTATGGCGATACTGCTGACGGCGCTTGGTATTTCCAAATGCTACGCGACGCAAAACCGATTCATGAAATCCGTGATTCCTTGATGTTTGGCCAAGACAGCTTGGGTAATACCGGCCACCAAGGCCAAGACAAAGCCGCCGCCATGACCAACGAAATGGAAGTGTGCGGCTGTAACGGCGTGTGTAAAGGCACTATCGTTAAAGCGATTCAAGACCAAGGCTTGTTCACCATTGATGATGTAAAAAAACAAACTAAAGCAGGCTCAAGCTGTGGCAGCTGCGTAGGCTTGGTTGAACAAATACTAGCTTCGACTTTAGGCGGCGGTTACGCGCCACCATCCACTAGCAAAGCCATTTGTGGTTGTTCGGATAAAAACCATGAAGAGGTGCGGGCAGAAATTCGCACACACAAATACTTGAATATTCCCGATGCGATGAAAGGCATGGGCTGGCGCACACCGAATGGTTGCGCGACTTGCCGCCCTGCACTGAACTATTATTTACTTTCTACCTGGCCGCATGAGGCGGTAGATGACCCGCAATCGCGCTTTATTAACGAACGCGTGCATGCCAACATTCAAAAAGACGGTACTTATTCAGTGATTCCGCGTATGTATGGCGGCGTGACTACACCAGATCAATTGCGCAAAATTGCCGACGTGGCGGATAAATATGCAGTGCCAATGGTAAAAGTGACCGGCGGACAGCGCATTGACTTGCTGGGCGTAAAAAAAGAAGACTTAGTCGGCATGTGGAAAGACTTAGATATGCCTTCTGGCTACGCTTATGCCAAAGGTATCCGTACCGTTAAAACCTGTGTCGGCTCTGAATTCTGCCGCTTTGGTACGCAAAACTCCACACAAATGGGTATTGATATTGAAAAAGCGTTTGACCATATGTGGGCACCGCATAAAGTGAAATTTGCGGTATCCGGCTGCCCAAGAAATTGTGCTGAATCTGGCATCAAAGACGTGGGTATTATCGGCGTGGATTCAGGCTGGGAGATTTATGTTGGCGGCAATGGCGGTATCAAAACCGAAGTGGCGCAGTTCCTGTGCAAGGTCAAAACGTCAGACGAAGTGCTGGAATATTCAGGCGCATTTATTCAAATGTACCGCGAAGAAGCACGTTATTTAGACCGTACCGTGCACTGGATCGAGCGCGTTGGGCTGGAATACGTAAAACAACGCGTGCTGGAAGATCATGAAGGCCGCAAAGCCGCTTATGAGCGCTTGTTGTTTGCACTGCAAGGTGCGGTAGAGCCTTGGTCAGAACGCGTACAAAAACGTGAACAGCACAAAGAGTTTGAGACGATTACCGTTTAAAAATATTGTTAACATCACCAATATTTAATATTTACAAACGCTAAAAAACATCACAGAAAATAACGCGAGATTATAAGGGCTATATTTTCTGTGATTAATAATGCGTGTTTTTAAGCGTTAAGTTTGATTATTATATTTAGGAACTACCCATGAAAAGCAGTTTTTGGAAAGCTGGCCATACGCCAACCTTGCTATCATCATTTTTGTATTTCGATTTAAGTTTTATGGTGTGGGTTTTACTTGGGCCATTGGCAGTACAAATTGCCACAGATTTAAACTTAACTCCTGCACAAAAAGGCTTGATGGTCGCTACGCCTGTTCTTGCAGGCGCGCTATTGCGTATTTTTATGGGCGTTTTGGTTGACCAAATTAAACCTAAGAATGCTGGCACTATTGGACAAATTATCGTTATTTTGAGCTTGTTAACCGCATGGTTGCACGGTTTACAGACATTTCAACACACATTGCTTTTAGGTATTGGTTTAGGTTTTGCAGGTGCTGCATTTGCGGTTGCATTGCCATTAGCAAGTCGCTGGTATCCGCCGGAACATCAAGGTACTGCGCTGGGCATTGCGGGTGCAGGCAACTCTGGCACAGTATTCGCTGCTTTATTCGCGCCTAGTTTAGCCGTAGCTTTTGGCTGGAACAATGTGTTTGGCTTGGCCTTAATTCCACTGGGTATCGCCCTTGCAATCTATTTAATTTACGCAAAAGATAGCCCAGACACTCCTGCAGCAAAATCATTAAGCCAATATATGGCGATATTAAAAGACAAAGATGCCTGGTGGTTTATGTTTTTTTATAGTGTGACTTTTGGTGGCTTTGTAGGCTTGGCTTCATCACTGACAATTTACTTTAATGACTTATACAGCTTGGGCCCAGTAATTGCAGGTTATTGCACTGCCGCTTGCGTGTTCGCGGGTTCATTGGTACGCCCAATCGGCGGTATGATTGCCGATCGTATTGGCGGCATTCGCACATTGCTGATTATGTATTCAATTGCCGCAATCTTGTTATTTGTCATGAGTTTTGGGCAACCGACTTATCAATTAGCGTTGGCCATCATTATTCCAGTAATGGCAGCATTAGGCATGGGCAACGGTGCGGTTTTCCAACTAGTGCCGCAACGCTTCCGTAAGGAAATCGGCGTGATGACTGGTTTGGTGGGCATGGCAGGCGGCGTTGGCGGTTTCTATTTGGCGGCAAGCTTGGGTTACGTTAAGCAGGCAACTGGGAATTACCAAATAGGAATACTGATTTTTGCAGGCCTTGCGGTATTGGCAATAATTGGTTTAAGCGGCGTAAAAACACGCTGGAGAACCACTTGGGGCAGCGCTGTAAATACCGCGGCCAAAGTATAATTAACGATTATTATTCATTTAATCGGTTAAGTTAATATGCCTTTCAAAATCATCATGTGTTTAATTTCGTTCACCTGCGCCAGTTTGATTGTATTTGGGGTATTTCTGGACAATCCAAAATATTGGCCGATTTTGGACCTGGGGCTGTTTATCTTTTTAAGTTTAAATGGTTGGTTTTGGTTTAAGTCAAAACCATAAACTTTCAGACCCCCTCCTGATGTCACTCAAATTTGAAATAGGTCAATCTAGCCTGACAGGCCCGCGTGAGCGTAATGAAGATTACGTGGGCGTTGTTACGCCGGTTAACGATCAGCTCAGCATCAAAGGTTCGCTTATCGCTGTTGCAGATGGCGTGAGCGGCAATGCAGGCGGTGGCGAAGCGTCCGAGATGACCATTCGCAATATTTCAACCGATTACTATGCCACGCCAGATACCTGGGAACCCTCTACTGCCTTAGATAAAGTGATTACCGCCGCCAATCGCTGGCTGATTTCACAAGCCAATGCGAATCGCGACCTGGCAGGAATGGCAACGACGCTTTCTCTGATTATATTGCGCGGGCAGCGTTATTATCTGGCGCATGTGGGCGATACGCGCATCTATTTACTACGTGATAATGTGTTAACGCAACTGACGACCGACCACGTTTGGGATAGGCCTGATATGCGCCATGTATTAAAACGTGCGGTTGGATTAGATGCGCATTTATCTGTGGATTTGGCTGATGGCGCACTGCAAGTGGGCGATATTTTCGCGTTAATGACCGATGGTGTGTGGGAAACTTTGGGCGAAAAAGCCATTCATGAAGGCTTAAAAAAATTCGATAGCGCGCAGATGATCGCCAATCATCTGACCAAAATAGCATTAAACCAGCAGAGTGCAGATAACTCAACGGCTATTATCGTTAAAATTACACAGTTGGGCGCAGATACTTTAAGTGAGCGTATTGCAGGCGGAAAGCATTTAGCTTTGCCGCCTAAGTTGGCGATTGGCGAATTAATTGATGACTTTGTCGTAGAAGATATTCTGCATGAATCACGTGCAAGCTTGCTGTACAAGGTGCGTCAACTAAGCACTAAACAATTATTTGTGTTGAAAACGCTGCAGCCCGCATTGACCAACGATATTGAAAGTTGCAATGGCCTGTTGAACGAAGAGTGGCTGGGCAAGCGCGTTGTTTCGCAATATATCCCGCAGGTGCTGACTTTATCGCTTGAAAAGCGCAGCAAATTATATTTTGTGATGAGCTGGTTTGATGGCGCAACCTTGCAACAGCGATTGGATAATGGTCACTATTTTACCGTCGCAGGCACTGCAAAAATCGGCATGGATATCATGCGCGGCATAGGCGCATTACATCGCCTCAACATCATCCACCGCGATATCAAACCGGCCAATATCCATCAAGCCAGCGACCAGCGCCTGCGCATTTTAGACTTGGGCGTAGCATTAAGCACCGGCGCTGAAATGATTGGCGCGACACAAAATCCCGGTACGCCCAGCTTTATGGCGCCTGAATTATTTGATGGCAATGTTGCAAACGCGCAAACCGATATTTATGCCGCAGGTGTTACGCTGTATCACTTGCTCACACGCAAATATCCGTATGGCGAGATCGAACCGTTTCAACATCCTAAATTTGGCACACCGACCCCGCTCACGCGTTACCGACCTGATATTCCATACTGGCTAGAGAACATTATCTTAAAAGCCATTGCGCGCGATCCGCAGCTGCGATTTGAAACGGCAGAAGAGATGCTGCTGGCATTGGAACACGGCGAATTGAAACCATTATTAGCTCCGGCACGCACGCCCCTGATTGCACGCGCCAGATTAGTGAAATGGCAATGGATTGCCATTTTTTCGTTTATTATCAACGTATTCCTGATTTACTTACTGCTGGTTTCTTAAACTAGGGCTTTAATCAATATTAGTTTCCAGAGTTAAGTATTTTCAACGTTTTTTGCATATTTAAAGTTATTTAGTACAAAGGTTAAATCATGAGTAATTGGGTAAAAGTAGCGCCGTTTGAAGAAATCCCTAAGTTAGGCGCGCGCGTTGTACGCACAAAAGATAGCGAGCAAAAAGACTTCGATATCGGCGTGTTCCGCACCGAAGATGACCGCATTTTTGCGATCAACAACAGCTGCCCTCATAAAGGCGGCCCTTTGTCGCAAGGCATCGTCTATGGCGATAAAGTGGCTTGCCCGTTACATTCCTGGAAAATCAGTTTGGTAGACGGCAAGGCCGAAGAGCCGGATATAGGCGAAACCGCCTGTTTTAATACCAAAGTAGAAGACGGTATTGTGTATCTAGAATTAAAAAACAAGTAATAAAGACAAGCAAATTGGACGCTTTGATTAAACAAACTAAAAGTACTTGTTGCTACTGCGGCGTTGGCTGCGGCGTGATTATTCATTCACAAAATGACAAAATCATTGATGTAAAAGGCGATACAGAACATCCTGCCAACTTTGGGCGCTTGTGCACCAAAGGCTCTACGCTGCATTTAACGGCAAAACTGGATAACCGCCTGCTGTACCCGGAAATGCGCTTAAACCGTGAAGAACCACGCCAGCGCGTGTCATGGGATGAATCGCTGGATTACCTTACTGAAAAATTTGCACAGACCATTGAGAAACATGGCCCTGATTCAGTGGCTTTTTATATCTCAGGTCAACTGTTAACAGAAGACTATTATGTGTTTAACAAGCTGGCTAAAGGCCTGATCGGCACTAATAACGTCGATACCAATTCGCGCTTATGTATGAGCTCAGCCGTTGCAGGCTACAAAGCGACATTGGGCGCGGATTCGCCGCCTGCATGCTATGAAGATATCGACCATACCAATTGCCTGTTTATCGCCGGCAGCAACACCGCGTTTGCACACCCGATTATTTTCAGGCGTATCGAAGACGCCAAAGCCAAAAATCCCAATTTAAAAATCGTGGTGGTTGACCCGCGTAAAACCGATACTGCGCGTTCTGCCGATTTGCACCTGGCGATTTTGCCCGGCACCGATGTCGCCCTGTTTAATGGCCTGCTACATGTGATGCTATGGGAAGGCTTGCTGGATATGGCCTATATTAACGCCTATACCAACGGCTTTGATGAGCTAAAAGAAACCCTGCGCGAATACACACCCAAAATGGTGGCGGATATTTGCGGCATCAAGCAATCGGATATCATTCAAGCCGCCAAGTGGTTTGGTACAGGGCCAAGTTTAAGTATGTACTGCATGGGTTTAAATCAAAGCATCCACGGCACTGAAAAAAATGCCGCGCTGATTAATTTGCATTTAGCCACAGGTCAAATCGGCAAAAAAGGTGCTGGCCCTTTCTCATTGACTGGCCAGCCAAATGCCATGGGTGGGCGTGAAGTTGGCGGCATGGCCAATTTAATGTCTGGCCATCGAGATTTAAATAACGCTGAACATCGGGCAGAAATCGCTAAATTGTGGGGTATCGATTCTGTACCCGAAACCGCAGGTAAAACGGCGATTGAAATGTTTGACGCGGTAAAGACTGGTGAAATCAAAGCCATCTGGATTGCCTGTACCAATCCCGCACATTCTATGCCTGACTTAAACAACGTACTCAACGCTTTAAATACTGCAGAATTAGTGGTGGTACAGGATGCTTATAACAATACCGACACCTGCGCTTATGCCGATGTATTATTGCCAGCCAGTACTTGGGGCGAAAAAGAAGGCACTGTGACCAATTCAGAACGCCGTATTACACGTGTCAATCCAGCAGTATCGCCGCCAGCAGAGGCCAGGCATGATTGGGCGATTATGGTCGATTTTGCGCAGCGCTTGGAAAAACGCCTGGCTAAACAATCCCATCTTTTTGCTTTTAGTAGCACAGAAGATATCTTTAATGAACATCGCGAATCTACACGCGGGCGCGATTTGGATATTACCGGCTTGAGTTATGGTTTGTTAAAAGAAAATGGTCCGCAACAATGGCCGTTTAAAACGGGTGAAACACAAGGCTTAGCCCGCCTTTATGCAGATGGTGTTTTTCAAAAACCAGATGGTAAGGCGCAATTTGCCAATGCGGTTTACAAAGGCACTGCAGATAAAACAGATGCACGCCATCCGCTGCATTTGCTCACTGGTCGTTTGCGCGATCAATGGCATGGCATGAGCCGCACAGGTACAACTGCACAACTATTTAACCATGTAGAAGAGCCTGCCATACAGATGAATGCGGACGACATGATGCGGCGCAGTATTAAAAATGGCGATATTATAAAAGTGCAAAATAAGCGCGGCAACCTGGTGTTGCCAGTGCAGGCATCAACCGATGTACAGCCTTCGCAAACGTTTATCGCCATGCATTGGGGCAGCCAGTTTATGCACGGCCTGGGTGTTAATGCGTTAATGCCGCCCAATTTTGATAAAACCTCAAAACAGCCAGAGCTTAAACATACCGCCATTAAAATTGAGAAGCTAGAGCTGCCATGGCGGATGACGGTGATGCGGACTGTCAGTGATTTAGGTATGCTGCAAAAAATTCGCGCCCTGCTGCCGCATTTCGAGTACGCAAGCTGCGGTTTGTTTGGTCGCGAATCAGCCAATGGCATCGGCATGCTGATTCTACGTGCGGCAAATAAAGATAATCCACAAGGTGATTTAGTCGCGCAAATTGACATCATTTTAGGTATGACCGATGAGATGCCGCTGCTTAATTATAATGACGCTAAACGCGGCATCAGCAAACGTATTCTGGTTGAAAATGACCAAGTAACCGGCGTGCGGTTAATGGGCGAAACGCTGGCTGCCGATTGGTTAAAAGACGTGATGGCCAGCGGTAGTTTTACCGATGAATTGCGTCGTTGGGCATTAGCGCCCGTGGTCGCTCCACCCACTGGGCAAAGAGGTCGCGGCAAAATCGTCTGTAATTGCTTAGATGTATCGCAAAATGAGATTGTCGACAATATTGAACTAGGCGCCGATTTTCCCACCTTGCAAGCCAAGCTAAAATGCGGCACTGAGTGCGGATCATGTGTGCCTGAATTGAAAAAACTAGTACAAATGTATGGGAAAAATCATGTTTAGACAACACTCAAAACACACTATTTATTTCACCAATACTGTTCAATTTGTTAAGGCTTTAACGGTTGGAATTTGTTTGAGTGCGTTGTATGTTTATGCCGATAATGCACATCCAGATATTGAAGCGAAAACCACAGCTGGCGAAAGCGTTATTTTGCATGCCAATGGAAAATGGGAATTTGTTAACACACAAAAAGCGGCTAAAGCCAAAGAAATTGCGATTAAGCTTGACCCGATTGCAAACTGCCCGCCTGGCAGTCAAGGGTCATTTTTTGGTTTTGGCCGCTGCATTTTACCGGGTGATAAAGACTTTCAAACTGGCTCGCGCAGTGGAAAAGGTTTTGGCAATTAATTTCCAAGTCTAATTAACAGTTAATCTGCATTCACAATTAGTGTGACACTGCGGGTTTACGCATCGTTACAAATTCTTCAGCCGCAGTCGGGTGAATACCAATCGTGCTGTCAAACACTGCTTTTGTTGCACCAGCGCGAATCGCCACCGCAAAACCCTGAATAATCTCACCCGCATCTGGGCCAATCATATGCATGCCGACTACTTTATCGCTACTGCGCACTACAATCATTTTCATCAATGTGCGCTCGCTACTGCCAGAAAGCGTATTTTTCATCGGTTTAAAATCGGCTTTGTAAATATCAATATCGGCAGGATATTTTTCCAAAGCTTGTTGTTCTGTTAAACCCACTGTGCCAATACTAGGCTGGCTAAATACCGCAGTTGGAATATTGTCGTAATCTACCGCTTTATATTGGCTGGAATACAATTTATTGACTAAAGCCATGCCTTCGGATGTCGCCACAGGTGTTAAATTCACGCGATTCGTGACATCGCCTAAAGCATAAATGGAAGGCACACTGGTTTGATAATCTTCGTTGACTTTGATTGCATCCAACAAGTCCGTTTGTACACCAACCGCTTCAAGGCCTAAATTTTTGCTATTAGGCTTGCGGCCTGTGGCATACATCACCAATTCGGTAGCGACCGTTTCACCTTTTGTGGTGTGCACGCTCAAGCCTTCACAATCCAGATTGATTTTTTCTACGCTGGTATTGAACATAAACTTGATGCCTTTTTTGGTCATCTCAGCAATTAAAAAGTCGCGAATATCTTCATCAAAACCACGCAGGACTTTCGCGCCACGTTCAAAAATCGTCACATCAACACCCAAACCATGCAAAATACCTGCAAATTCCACCGCGATATATCCACCGCCAACAATGACTATTTTGTTAGGTAAAGTGGGTAAATTAAAAATCTCGTTTGAAGTAATAATATGTTCTTTGCCTTCAACATCTGGCACAAATGGCCAGCCACCAGTTGCCACCAAAATACGCTCTGCTGTATAAGTGTGATCGCCCACTTTCACTGTATGCGCATTTGCTATCGTTGCGCGACCATTCACCACTGTTACATGGCTATCACGCAATAACTTATCGTAAATATTTTGTAAGCGATTGATTTCTTTATCTTTATTGGCAACCAAATTCGTCCATGTAAATGCTGAATCGCCCACTTTCCAGCCAAAACCAGCCGCAGCGGCAAAGCTTTCTGAAAATTGTGAAGCATACATATACAATTTTTTAGGTACACAGCCTACATTGACACAAGTACCGCCAAAATAAAGGTCTTCTGCAATCGCCACTTTTGCGCCCAAGCCAGCTGCCATGCGTGCTGCGCGCACGCCGCCAGAGCCTGCTCCTATTACAAATAAATCATAATCATATTGAGTGGTTGGGGTATATGCTAACAATTGTGTTCTCTTTAATAAACTTGGCTAAAAATTGGGTTAAGTATTAGGTTAAGTAATAAAATAAAAAAGGCGATGCTTATCACATCGCCGATTTTTACCACGCGTACAATTATTTTCTTAAATGATTCAACATTGTTTCTACATCACTGACTGTAAATGGGTCTTCATCGTGATTATCCGCTTTACCAGGTTCAGCAAATAACTGTACGATTTTATGGTCATCAACCAACATCGCATAACGCCATGAGCGATCACCAAAACCTAAGTTTTCTTTTTTAACTAGCATATTCATGCCGCGCGTAAAATCGCCGTTACCATCTGGCAACATCTTAACGTTGGTCACGCCAAGATTTTTACTCCACTGAAACATGGTAAACGCGTCGTTTACGCTTAAACAATAGATTTCATCCACGCCCAATGCTTTAAGCTCATCATATTTAGCCTCAAAGCCTGGTAAATGCGTGCTAGAACAAGTTGGTGTAAATGCGCCTGGTAACGCTACAACAATCACTTTTCTGCCTGAAAAAATATCTCCTGACGTTAAATCGTGCCAACGGAAAGGGTTCTCGCCGCCGATGCTTTCGTCTCTTACACGTGTTTTAAAGGTTACGTTTGGTACACTTGCAATCATTATTACTTCCTTTTATTAATTAAAAACCTGATTAAAAATTAGCTTGTCAAAATAACGGGGTTAACTGCTTTTGACTTCGAACGACATGATACATAAGTCGGCATTAATAATATATTTAGTTATATTGATGTTAACGATAAATAAAATTAATCAATGCTTACTGATCACTTAAGACTAGTGCCTCAATGTGACAAGCATACAAAACAATTATATATAGTTGATATGGTGATTTAAGCCAAAAATACAAGTACTAAAGCAATCCACGCTCCACAAAAGACATTGTATGATTGCCTGCCACAATAAAATGATCCAGCACTTTTACATCCACCAAAGCCAAAGCTTGTTTTAATTGCTTTGTAATTAGCTCATCCGCTTGACTTTGTTTTGCCACACCAGAAGGATGATTATGCGCAAAAATAACGCCCGCGGCATTGTGATGCATTGCGCGTTTCACTACTTCACGCGGATAAACACTGGTTTCTGTCAGTGTGCCACTAAACATTTGTTCGCTGGCTTGCAGGCGATTTTGCGCATCTAAAAACAGTACTAAAAAAACCTCTTTATTCAGATTGCCCAGTTTCAACACCAAATAATCATGCACTTGTTGTGGCGATTCAAACACATCTTTCTGTTGTAATTGCTCACTTAACGCACGGCGACTCATTTCAAATATCGCCTGTAACTGCACGTATTTGCTGGCTCCAATGCCATGTACTTGGCTTAGTTCTTGTTCAGTTGCAGAAAATATCGCATTTAAACTGCCAAATTGCATGAGTAGATCACGTGCTAAATCCACTGCACTCTTACCCACTACACCCACGCGTAAAAATATTGCCAGTAACTCTGCATCGGATAATGCCTCTGCACCAAGCTCAACCAATTTTTCGCGCGGCCGTTCTGCCGCTGGCCAATCTCTTATTGCCATAATAAATCCGCCATCATTTATCTCCTGTTGATTTTAGCCAGCCAATTTCTTGTGCGGTTTTATGTCCAAGCAGCGTTTGCGCAAGGCTGCTGGGTATTTCAGCACGCGACTCACTCAACGGCACACGCCCACCCATTAATTCGGCAAAATCTTGCGGATAAAGCGGCTGTTTATCCGGCTCTGCATAACCATCGGGGAAAGCCGGTAAAGTGCTGTTTAAGTCATATTTATCGGTTGCAGTTAAGGTATGCAATAACTCATGCGCCAATATAACCAAATTTTGCTTATGATATTTTGCATCACCAAACAGGTTAACTCGACCAATACGGCCTTTAATCAACGCTGTAGAATGGCTTAAAACTGGGTTAGTTTTTGGATGATGGTAGAGCAAATAAAGTTTAATATCAGGCTTAACGTTCACTTTAGGACTATTTTGCCATGCGAACAATCTGAACTTCAGGCTCCAGATAATCGTGTCTAACATGCTGTTATTATCAGGCGGAGCGGCAGGGATTTCATGTACTACATCTCCGAGCTGAACCTCAAACGGGCGACGTAAGCCAAGGCTATAACGCGACGCTTCTTCTGCAAAATATTCTGCTAGTGGCTCAAAATCATCGCGTGATAGCGTGCTGATGTAAGTGTTTACTTCTGCAGCAGCTTCTGGATTATGCGCATCTGCGTTGATTGGGTACACTGCAACATAAAAATTATCTTTCCAATCTAAATCTGCTTTATCCAAAAATATTTGTTGAATAACGCTGCCTAAAATAATCAGCAAAATAAAGATTCTCAGACTTTTCCACATAACACACTCTTATTTATTTTTTTAATAGTTTATCAGCATTAACTTAACAGTAGCAGGCGCATCGCAATTGCATGGGCTTTGATATAAAATCACACCATGATGGCAAATAAAAAACCGGTTTCACGCAAGCTTATTTTAGGGTTAACAGGTGGTATTGCGGCTTATAAAGCCGCAGAATTAGTACGCCTGTTTGTAAAGGAAAATATTGATGTGCAAGTGGTGATGACAGAAGCCGCCTGCCAGTTTATTACGCCAGTTACTATGCAAGCTTTGTCTGGCAAGCCGGTTTATGTTGGCATGTGGGATTCATCTATTTCAAATGGTATGCCGCATATCGAATTAAGTCGTGGAGCAGACGCCATTTTAATCGCGCCTGCCAGTGCCGATTTCCTGGCTAAACTCGTTCATGGTCGCGCCGATGATTTATTGTCTACTTTATGTCTGGCAAGAGATTGTCCGCTTTTAGTTGCGCCGGCCATGAACAAGCAAATGTGGGAAAACCCCGCAACACAACGTAATATCGCGCAACTAATCGCCGATAATGTCACGATATTAGGCCCCGATTCTGGTGTGCAAGCGTGCGGTGAAATAGGCTTGGGCCGCATGCTAGAAGCCGAACAGCTATTGGCAGAAGTTAACGCATTTTTTACTCCAAAATTATTGGCTGGAAAACGTATATTGATTACGGCTGGTGCCACATTAGAAATGATAGACCCGGTTCGTGCCATCACTAATTTAAGTAGCGGGAAAATGGGCTATGCCTTAGCAAAAGTGGCAGCCGATATGGGCGCATCTGTGACATTAATCAGTGGCGCAACCGCCATTGATGCGCCTTTAAATGTTGTGAATATTAGCGCAACAAGTGCAGACGCCATGTATCAGGCGGTAATGAAAAATATTGCTAATCAAGATATATTTATTGGCGTTGCAGCAGTTGCAGATTACACGCCAGTAGACACGCTTACGCAAAAAATCAAGAAAACTGACTCTTCAGCAGGCGAGGCATTTAACCTGAATTTAAAGAAAACAAAAGATATTTTGGCGGATGTTGCCAACTTACCAAATGCGCCATTTTGCGTGGGTTTTGCGGCAGAAAGCGAAAACTTAATTGAATACGCCAGCCAAAAACGTATCGCCAAAAAACTGCCATTAATTGTCGGAAATGAAGCATTAATCGCGCTAGGCAGCGATGATAATCAAGTCACACTAATCGATGCAAATGGGATACACGCTTTAAAGCGCGCCAATAAAGCTGAAGTGGCGCAACAGATTTTAGTGCATGTATCAAGTCTGCTGAATAAAAGCTGGCAGTCAATATAGGCTTTTCCAAAATCATGAAAATGCTAATGCTTTCGTCAGCATTTTTACTTATGATGCCGCCTTACTTTAACTCCACATTAAGAATCAATTATGTTCGCTCCTCACGCACGCTTCAAATTCAAAGTTCTTCCGTTTATTGGGTTTAAGTGCGAGTTATAAGTTCTAGCGTTTAGGCGCACGGACTAAAACATAAGCCAACTATTTGAATAAGCAGTTGGCTTGTTTCATTTAAGGCAAGCTTAGATCAAGCGGGTTCATTTAGTGATTTTAATCATTAATTAGTGTTTAATATGTGCTTTAGCCAATATTCCACACTCTATGTCTATTTCAGTCGATTTAAAAATTCTTGATAACCGCTTGCATCACATGATGCCAAGCTATGCTACACAAGGTTCTGCAGGACTTGATTTGCGCGCTTGCATTGAGCATACACAAACCATTCAGCCTAATGAAACGGTAATGATTCCGACTGGAATGGCGATTCATATTGATAACACTTATTACGCTGCCTTGATTTTGCCGCGTTCCGGCTTGGGTCATAAACACGGTATTGTACTGGGCAATCTGGTTGGTTTAATTGATTCAGACTATCAGGGCCAATTGCTGGTGTCTTGTTGGAATCGCAGCAAAGAGGCGTTTATTTTGAATCCTATGGAACGCATCGCGCAATTGGTCATTGTGCCAGTGGTGCAGGCAGAATTTCATGTGGTGGATGAGTTTGCACAAAGCGATCGCGGCGAAGGCGGCTTTGGCAGTACAGGCAAACATTGAATTACAAGCATTTTAATATCAGTAGTTAAATAGCAATTAAACAGACATTTAGCTTGAATAAATGCAAGCTTTCATACTATAATTGCGGTCTTTCTAAAAAAGCACAGCATTTAAGGCTTAAT
>JAZKEJ010000106.1:0-6087 GCA_040387095.1 Pseudomonadota bacterium
CGCCAGCTGGCAGTGCAGGGTGGCTGTAGTTTTCATTCATCAAGGTGATGTAGTAGTACACATCTTCTTGATTTTGCACCATGCGGCGCAAGCCTTCTTGAATGATGACCGCTAATTCATAGGCAAAGGTCGGATCATAAGAAATACAATTAGGAATCGTCGCTGACATCAAGTGGCTGTGACCATCTTCATGTTGCAAGCCTTCACCGTTTAATGTGGTTCTTCCGGCAGTGGCGCCAAGCAAGAAGCCACGCGCACGGCTATCACCAGCTGCCCAGGCCAGGTCACCAATACGTTGGAAACCGAACATGGAGTAGAAAATGTAGAACGGGATCATCTGCACGCCTGTGACAGAGTACGATGTTGCCGCTGCAATCCAGCTAGAGAATGAACCCGCTTCGTTAATCCCTTCTTCCAGAATCTGTCCATCTTTGGATTCTTTGTAGTACATCACCTGGTCAGAGTCCATTGGCTCATATAACTGACCCAGGTGCGAATAGATACCTAATTGGCGGAACATGCCTTCCATACCGAAGGTACGCGCCTCATCCGGCACGATCGGCACGACGAATTTGCCCAGTGTTTTGTCGCGTAAAAGTGTCGATAAAATACGCACAAAAGCCATGGTGGTCGAAATTTCGCGCTCACCGGTGGCGGTTAGCATATTTTCGAAAGCAGACAATGCCGGTACGGTTAGCTCATTACCTTTGCGACGGCGTTGCGGCACAAAGCCACCCATCGCAGCACGGCGTTCTGCCATGTATTTCACTTCAGGTGAATCATCGGCTGGTTTGTAGAAGCTTAAGTTTTCGACTTGTTCATCGGTAATCGGCAAATCAAAACGATCACGGAATTTTTTCAGTGACTCAATATCCATGCTTTTTTGTTGATGCGTAGTATTTTGGCCTTCGCCCGCATCACCCATGCCGTAACCTTTAACAGTTTTAGCTAAGATGACGGTTGGCTGGCCTTTATGGTTTACCGCTGAATGGTAGGCTGCATACACTTTATGCGGATCGTGACCGCCACGGTTCAAGCGCCAAATATCTTGGTCGCTCATGGCGGCAACCATTTCTTTTAGCTCTGGATATTTACCAAAGAAATGCTCACGCGTATACGCGCCACCTTTGGCTTTAAAGTTTTGGTATTCGCCATCCACGCATTCTTCCATGCGCTTTTTCAAGATGCCGTCTTTATCCATCGCTAATAATGGATCCCAATACGAACCCCACACCACTTTTAACACATTCCAGCCAGAACCACGGAAATCAGACTCTAATTCTTGAATAATCTTGCCGTTGCCGCGCACTGGACCGTCTAAGCGTTGCAAGTTACAGTTAATCACAAAGATCAAATTATCTAATTTTTCACGTGATGCCAATGAAATCGCGCCCAATGATTCAGGCTCGTCCATTTCACCATCGCCACAGAATACCCATACTTTACGGTCGCTAGTGTCAGCAATGCCGCGATCATGCATATATTTTAGAAAACGGGCTTGGTAAATGCCTTGAATTGGGCCTAAACCCATTGATACAGTTGGGAACTGCCAGAAATCAGGCATCAACCATGGATGTGGATAGCTGGATAAACCATTGCCGCCAGTTTCTTGGCGGAAGTTGTCCATTTTATCTTCAGGAATTAGCCCCTCTATAAATGCGCGTGCGTAAACACCTGGCGATGAATGGCCTTGAAAGTAAATACAGTCACCGCCGAAATTTTCGCCATTCTCTTTAATACCAGGTGCGCGGAAAAAGTAGTTAAAGCCTGTGTCGTATAAAGTCGCTGCTGATTGAAAGCTGGCGATATGGCCGCCAACACCTGGTGACTTTTCATTGCTGCGCAACACGGTCATAATCGCATTCCAGCGCACCAACGCGCGAATGCGGCGCTCCATTTCAGGGTCACCTGGCAGGCGTTGCTGTAAATGGGTTGGGATTGTATTCACATAAGCTGTCGTTGCATTATAAGGCAGGTTGCTACCAGAGCGGCGCGCCTTGTCAATCATGGCTTCCAACAAGAAATGCGCACGTTCTGTGCCTTCTGCTTCAATGACTGCTGTTAAGGCATCTAACCATTCCTGCGTTTCTAAAGGATCGGTTTCTACTAGTTTGTTTTGCGTGTTCGAGGTCATGCAGGGATAGTCTCCGTTGAGAGTGCTTGAATTGGTATAATACAAGCCACTAGTTAAATGCAAGCTGGCTTCTGGATTTATATAAATTATGTTTATATAAACGCGATGAACTGGCTTGATTTAATGCAATCAATAAAGACGCTAGTGTGGCTTTTTTAGGCTTTTTGGTCAAGTTAAAACGCGTGTGGCAGCCAGTGTTTTTAAAAGATTTGCTAGGTTTGTCTTACATTATATATAAGAGTTAAGGATGTTTAAATGTCGGTAAAATTAAGTCAATTTGCAGCGATAAGTGATGAAAAATCGCTATCTTCACATAAACACAGTCTTTTTGTACTGGATCAAGCATCTGAAAATAAGCATGTTTTTAGCGATTTGCTGCAAAGTAAGCTTAAGCGTAGCCAAGCAGAATATAAAAGTCTAAACAAAACGCCAGTGACTTTAGATTTGCCTAACGGTGGAATGGCAAGTTTTGTGGTGATAACTCAAGAATTAACTGTATTCCAAAAACATACTTTATTGTGCAAAGCTATTAAGCCTTTATTAGACGAAAGTCCTCAAAGTTTGGCGATTAATGTTTTTGGCGATGCTGATGCGCGCGGGACTAATGCGTGTGCCGCTTATTATGTGGCGACAGTGAATGCCGCTAAATTGCCGAGCCGTAAAAGCGCTAAAAGTAAGCAAGACAATCAACATGCGCCGTTAAAAGAAATCTACATTTATGGCTATAAAGCTACACATGATTACGCCGAAGTGAATGCGCGCGTTGCAGCTAATACATTGTGCCGCAGTTTAACAATGTTGCCGCCTAACGAATTAACCCCTGCAATCTATCGTGAAAAAATAAGTGTATTAGCAAAGCAATATGGCTGGCAGCATGAAGAATTCGATATGCCTGCATTAAAAAAAATGGGTGCGGGCGCATTTTACGCGGTTGGACAGGGCAGTGAGCCACTTGATGCAGCGATTGTGCATTTAACTTACAGCCACCCAAACCCTAAAAAACACATTGCGCTAGTAGGAAAAGGCATTTGTTTTGATACGGGTGGTCATAACTTGAAGCCTGCAAAATATATGCAAGGCATGCATGAAGATATGAACGGTAGTGCAGTGGCGCTGGGTATTTTGCAGGCGGCAACTGAAATGAAACTGGAAGTCAAAATCGATTGCTGGCTGGCTATCGCTCAAAATCATATTGGGCCCTTGGCATACAAACAAAATGATGTAGTGACTGCGTTAAATGGGATGAGTATTGAGATAGTGCATACCGATGCCGAAGGCCGTATGGTATTGGCAGATGCCTTAACGCTTGCCAGCAGGGCTGATAAAAATGGAAATATTCCAGATGTGATTTTAGATTATGCTACTTTAACCGGCAGCATGGCGGTGGCGGTGGGCGATCGGATGAGCGGCATTATTGCGAATCGACCAGAACTGGCGTGTATGGCAGTTGGTGCAGGTGCAGCGGCAGGCGAGCGTATTGTGGCCTTTCCGTATGAAGAAGATTTTGACAGTGATTTAGATAGTGATATTGCGGACATTAAACAATGTACATTAGAAGGTGGTGGCGATCATTTGCATGCCACACGTTTTTTGGGCAAATTTATTGAAAATGATGTGGCGTGGTGTCATGCCGATTTATCCAGCACTAATCGTAAAGGTGGTTTAGGCGCAGTACAAAGCGATGTAAACGGTTTTGGTGTTGGATTTGGTTTGGAGATGATACAAAAATTGATTAGTTAAAAGTCCCTTAATGTATAAATAGTTTGTGTACTAATTATTATTGTGCTAAAAATACATTTAATTGAAATTGTTAATTAACTGTTGCTAATTGTTAATTGAGTATTTCAAGAGTGTAGAGTGCGGCGTAATTATTTGCTGTTATATACAAAATTAGCGCACATTATTTATTCATTGGGGAGTAGTAAAATGGCAATTAAAAATACATTAAGTAGTTTATTGTTATCGGTTTTAGCAAGCAGTACGTTATTTTTTACATCAAATACACTGGCAGAAGATTCGCTGTATTCTCGTTTAGGTGGAACCTACAATATTGCATCAACTGTCGATCATCTGGTTGATAAGATTTATGTCAACAGAGCGCTGAATGCTAACCCAAATTTAAAAAGGGTTCACGACAATGTTGATAGCAAAGCGGGCTTTAAAGTGATGTTGACGAACTGGGTGATTAATGAAACAGGTGGCCCAAAAGTGTATTTGCCCGATCCATTTGGGCGTGGCAAATCCATGAAAGATAGTCATCCGCATTTAAAAATCACCAATCGCGAGTTCAATATTATTTTGATTGAATGTTTGCACACATTTTATGCGTTTAACGTACCTGCGCACGAAATTAACCAGTTAATGACTAGCTTGGAAAGTTATCGCAACGTGATTGTGACAGGTGAAAAACCCGTATCCGAACCAGTCAGAAAATAATCAGTAGCTCTCGTTATAACCATTGAAAAGCCAGCGATTTATGCTGGCTTTTTTGACGGCGCAATGAAATGAATGAGCTAGGATACGTTTATTTAATTGGTCATTATTTTGGCTTTACTTCGCAAGTTGACATCGTGACTACTAAGCGATGCAGCGTATCTTTTAATTGATTGAATTCGACCGTAGTTAAGCCTGTTTGACAGGCGACGCCATGCTGTACCTGTGCGATTTCATGTTGCAGGTTGGTGCCAGCAGTGGTGAGCTTGATTTCTACAATCCGCTCATCTTTGGGGTTGCGCAGGCGCGTAATAAAACCAGCCGTTTCCAGTCGCTTAAGCATTGGCGTCAATGTTGCAGAATCCAATTCTAATCGTTGCGCTATTTTACCTACGCTAATGCCGTCAGCCTCCCATAAAACCAGCATCACTAAATATTGTGTATAAGTGATACCGAGCGGTTCTAATGAGCTGCGATATGCGCGAGTGAGCGAATGAGTTGCTGCATAAAGAGCAAAACATAGCTGATGATTCAGTTTTAAATTATCGTAGTCTGCCATATCATGAATATCTGAGAAAATAAAAAAGATTAAATTAACTTATTTTAGTTAATCTTGCAAATGATTTGTAAAGCAAATCATTTGCAACAACAACTAAACCAAACGCTATCTTGCAACAAGCATAGCGTGCTGATAGTGTGGCGATATATATTGGATAATAAACAAGGTTAACTGTATTTTTACCTCAAAAAAATGCGCGTTAAACCTGTTATCACTTAGGGATGGAGATAAAGTAAATGGACAACTTAAATTGGCTGGAAAGTTTTCCCGCGTTATTAAAGATTGAGCCAAACGCGCGTGACATTTTAATTAAGTCCGCGCGCATGGTCGAAGCGCCAATCGGCACCATCGGCTATCGCGAAGGTGACGCTTGCGGTGCTTATGTGATGCGTCTTGCAGGTCAATCACGCGTGTACAAAATGTCCACCAGCGGCCGCGAGATTCTGCTGTATCGCGTTGCGGCAGGCGAAACCTGTGTGATTACCACCACTTGTTTGTTGGGCCACAGCAATTATCCAGCCTCCACCATCGTAGAAGAACCGATTCGCGATGTGATTATTCCAGCGGCAGCTTTTAATCAATTGATGATTGATTCGGCTGTATTTCGGCAGTTTGTGATGACTAATTATGGCGTGTTAATCAGCGATTTAATCGTGTTGCTTGATGAAGTCGCTTTTCATAGCATCGATGCGCGTTTGGCTAAATTATTACTGGATGCAAATAATGTAACCATCAACCGTACGCATCAGCTGATTGCCGATGAATTAGGTACTGCGCGTGAAGTAGTCAGCCGTCAATTAAAACGCTTTGAGCAAAAAAACTGGGTTGCGCTGGGACGCGGGCATGTTGAAGTCACTAATAGAACAGCACTGGAAAAACTAGCCAGTCATTAATACTAATTGCTAAGGGTTAAGTAGCGTTAATAAAGCAGCTAAAACGGCTAATACAGCAAATACACGCT
>JAZKEJ010000107.1:0-1228 GCA_040387095.1 Pseudomonadota bacterium
ATATACCGCATTTAGCTGATGGCAAGTTGCGGAAACAGGCCAGTTAAGCCGTGCGCGATAAATTCAACTGCCATCGCCGCCAGGATTAGCCCCATTAAGCGCGTGATGATATTGATGCCAATAGTGCCAAGCCGTTGTGTAATAACATCTGATAATTTAAGCACCAGCCAAATCACGCTACTGACCAGCAAAACGGGAATCACTAATGAAAAATGGCCCAGCAAAGTAGGTTGCTGCTGCGCACTTAGAATCATGCTGGAAATCGCGCCTGGTCCCGCCAGCAAAGGAATGCTTAACGGTACGATAGCAATCACTTCGCGTTCTGCCATACTTTGTGCTTCTTCCGCTGTTTGGCGCGTGCCTCCTTGCTTGCCATGCATCATTGAGATGGAAATCAGCATAATCAAAATGCCACCGCCTACTTGAAAAGATGGAATGGAAATACCGAAAAAACTTAAAATACCATCGCCAATAAATGCTGCTAAGCTCAATACAATAAGTACCGTAATTGCAACTGTGCGTGCAGTGAGTGCGCGTTCTGACTTGCTCCAGCCATCGGTTGCACTGATAAAAATCGGCAGGCAACCAATCGGATTCACAATGGCTAGCAAGGCAATGGTGATTTTGAGTAAATAAGTAAAGTCTTGATTAAGTAAATCCATGATTTTCATCCATGATTGAGATGTTAACGTTTGTGAACAGTCAAGCCTTTGTTAGTATGGGCTATGTTAGTTTATTTGGGCGTTTAAATGCAGGTTAATCATTCAAAAACAGTCATATTGGCTTCGCAAAGTCCGCGCCGTGTGGCGATATTAAAACAGATGGGGATTGATTGCACGGTGATGCCAGCGGATGTGGATGAATCGCAGCTTGCTGATGAATCGCCAACTGATTATGTGTTGCGTCTGGCTAAACAAAAAGCATTGACCATAAAACAACAATTAGACAGTGAGCACCACTTAAACCGGCAATATGCAGAACTGCCGATTTTGGCAGCTGATACAACAGTGGCTTTAGATAATCATATTTTTGGGAAACCAGAAAATAACGCAGACGCAACCCAGATGCTTAAAAAACTATCCGGCACACAACATCAGGTGCATACGGCGGTGGCGGTGGTTTTTAATGCACAAATTGAACTGGCGTTAAACACTACATTGGTTGAGATGATGTCGCTGAGCAATGCTATGATAGCAGCGTACATTGCGACTAACGAGCACGTCGATAA
>JAZKEJ010000108.1:0-24406 GCA_040387095.1 Pseudomonadota bacterium
CACCACCATGTTGCCAACCATCTTTAACTGCTTGTGGTTTTAACCATGTACGTGTGCCTAATTCTTTTTCGCCGCCTTTGATTGAAGCTGCATCAAGTGCTTTGAAAGAACCGCCTTGTTTGTTACCACCGTTTACATCAGCGTAAACTGATAAAGCGCTGTATTGTGGGTTTGCAGAGTTGAAATCAGAACCGATTAACACTTCAGCATCAGGGCCTGTTGAGTAAGCTTTCCATGCCAATGAACCGTCTTTTAAGTTGTAAGCTGCGATAAAGCAACGTACGCCGAATTCAGCACCTGAACAACCAGTTAATACTTTGTCTTTAATAACGTGTGGTGCGTTTGTATTTGTCGCGCCAACTTTTGGATCATTAACCAATACTGACCAAACTTTAGCACCAGTTTTAGCGTCTAAAGCAAGCAAGTTACCATCATTTTGTTGTAGATAGATTTTGCCGTCGCCGTAGCCTAAGCCGCGTGAAACGTTATCGCAACATAATACAGCTTGTACTGATGGATCTTGTTTTGGGAAATATGACCAAACGATTTTTTGGTTGTCATTTAAATCTAATGCGTATACGTTGTTTGGGAATGCTGTATGTACATACATCATGTTACCAACAACAACTGGTGAACCTTCGTGACCACGGTTTACACCGGTTGCGAATGTCCAAGCAGCTTTAAGGTTTTTTACGTTACCTTTGTTGATTTGTGACAATGTGCTGTAAGCATTGTTTGTGTGGTTACCGCGTGGGTGAGCCCAGTTATTTGCATTCGCGATTGCTGCTTCTTGGTCTGCCGCTGCTGATGCAACCATTGGCATTGCCAATGTAGCGCCTGCAACTAAGCCTAGAGCCAGCTTGATTGTATTGAATTTCATTTTTATCTCCAAAGTGATATTACTAAGGGTTAATTAAAAGTAAACTCTAACTTTATGCTACTTGTGCACGTTATTTTGAAAACATTGCGCACTGAATACTAAAATTAAAGCTTAATTTACTACACATTTTTCATGTGAGATGTGCAATATAGAACAACTAAATTTTAATTGCAACACTTTAGTTACAATTTATTAACAAATGTTCAAATTATTTTTCAGTTATTTTTAATAGTTTCTTTAACACCTTAAAATAATCAATTAAATCAAATAGAAAGAATGGAAAACTCCATGTCAGAAGTCACTTACAATCTGTATCCAGAATTAGATCCATTTAATAAAAACTGGCTTAGAGTAGATGATTTTCATCAAATATATTACGAAGAATGTGGAAATATTGATGGAATACCGGTGATTTTTTTACATGGTGGTCCAGGTAGCGGTTGCAACCCAACACAACGACGTTTTTTTGACCCAAAACATTATCGAATTATTTTAATGGATCAGCGCGGTTGTGGTCGCAGCTTGCCAGTTGGCGAAGTAAAATTTAACACGACTGCCGATTTAGTATCCGATATTGAAAAACTACGCAATTATTTAGGCATTCAAACTTGGCACGTGTTTGGCGGTTCATGGGGCAGCACTTTGGCTATTGCTTACGCAGTTAAGCATGCAGGACAAGTCATTTCCCTGATATTGCGCGGCATCTTTTTAAGCCGCCGATCAGAATTGAATTGGTTTTTGGGTGATGTGCAACATTTTTATCCTGAAGTTTGGCATAAGCTTATCAGCTATTTACCGTCGAATAAGCGACACGATGTACTAAATGCTTATGCTGCATTGATTTTCAGTGAAGATATTCAGATTAGTTCGCAAGCAGCCATTCAATGGAATGCTTTTGAAAGTGCAATTATGCGGTTGAAGTCTTTACCGAATGACGCTACGCAAGAAGATGTTGCTAAAACAGAAAAGCAATTGCAGGAAGAGCAAACGGCAGAAGTAGCAAGAGCGCGCGTGCAAATACATTACATTCAGCATCAATGCTTTATCGATGGTGAAGCGTTATTAAAACAAGCGACAACATTAGTTATTCCAACAATTATTGTGCAGGGGCGTTATGACATGGTTTGCCCGCCGCAGACCGCTTGGGCCTTGCATCAAGCAATGCCCCACGCACAATTTACCATGGTGGCAGATGCTGGACACTCTGCAATGGAGTCGGGAATTACAAGCGCATTGGTGGCAGCAACAGAGCAATTTAAATTATTAGCTTAACATTTGTGTTAGTTAGATATATTAATATGAACGTATTAATCGCTATATTGAGAGAAAGCTGAATTGGCTAAACCTTTACCTCCAGATTCTGAGCAATCTTCAACTGAAAAAATGTCGGCTGAATATCATGCCACTTTAAATAAAGTCATTGCTAACAAGATATCGCAGATTAAAAATCTAGCGCAACACCCTGCTTTTTCAAAACCGCTTGCGACCTATGCCAGCCACGAGTACGCAACACCATTATTTGTCATGCGCGAAACATTGGGCGGATTTGCGCGCCACAACATATTAAGTTTATCGGCGTCGCTATCGTTTTATGCGCTATTTGCGTTAATCCCTTTAATTCTGCTTATTTTCTTCCTGCTAAGTCATTTAGTATTTTCGTCTGATTATGCGATTGTGAAACTAGCCATACTCACAGGTAATTTAGTGCCTGAGTTCAGTAACAAAATCATGACTGAAGTTTATAGTGCAACAAAGACCAAAGCGGCTTGGGGAGCATTAGGTGTATTTGTACTACTGTGGACAATCACGCCATTGGCCGCAAATATGCGTTCTGCGTTTTACACCATTGCCGCCATGATAGAAGCGCCGTCTTACTTTAAGCGCAAAGTTAAAGATGTGCTTTCAGTATTAGGCATTTTACTGTTGTTTTTTCTATTCACTTTTGCTGGATTCATGATTGAAAAAATCATCCGCTTTTTAGCCAGCCATTTACCAATTTTAGAAATCAATATTGTCGGCTCAATCAGCACGTTATTGCTAACGACTTTTTTAATCGCCATTTTCTACAAAATATTTTTTCCGCTGCGTGTTAGCTTGAGGCATCTTTTTTTAGGCGCTTGTTTAACAGCCGTGCTATGGCTATTAATGCGCCCTGCTTTTGGTCTGTTTTTATCGATTAACGAAAATTATGGTGCGATTTTTGGCAGTATGCAGGCCATGTTTGTTTCTATTACTTGGCTGTATCTCAATTTTGCGGTATTTTTGCTGGGCAGCGAACTCATCGCCACATTGCGTAAAAAAGATGTGCTACTGCTTAAAGGTTTATTTGATGGCATACATAACAAAGCCAATTACATTGAAACTTTAATGCGCCACTATGGTATTACCTTGCGTGAAGGCGAAACGATTTTCGCGCGCGGCAATACTGAGCGCAATTTATATTACTTGGTTGATGGTCGTGTTAACCTGATGGCAAACGGGGAAATTTTGCGGGAATTAAGTGCGGGCGATTATTTTGGCGAGACGGCGATATTAAGCGAAAAACCAACCACCACAGATGCCATCGTTGCTTCAAATGAAGCGCGCATCATTGTTATTTATGCTGAATATATAGATGAGATGATGGCGGATGAACCAAGAGTCGTGATGCAGCTTTTAAAACGCATGGCGACAAGATTGCAAAATAGCTTTAATTAATTTTGTGACTTAGCCAATCAACTCCATTAAAAACGACTCAACACTAAATAGCGTAAAAGTATGGCAAACTTAAATAAAAACCCATCCAACTCACAGCCATCACAGCAAGAAGTTCAACAACTGATTGGGTTGCTTAACAACAACCAATTCACGCAAGCGGAAAAATTTGCCAAAAACTTAATTGAAAAGCATGCGAATATTTTTATATTGCACCACGTATTAAGTTTAGCGTTGGATGGTCAGCAGAAATTTGCTGAATCGGTTACCAGCTATAAAAATGCATTAAAGTTGCAGCCGAATACGCCCGATTTACTATTCAATCTGGGTATTGCATCAACGCATATTCAGCAACTAGACGAAGCCATTGCAGCTTACAAAAAAGCGATTCAAATCAAGCCAGATTTCTTTGAAGCTTATGGCAATTTAGGTACCGTTCTGCAGGCGCAAGGCCAATTAAATGCTGCGATTGAAAGTTACCAAAAGGGCTTAAAAATTAATCCGCAAGATGCACGCGGTCACTTTAATTTAGGTACAGCACTACGTGATAACGGTGCACTGACAGAAGCTGTTAATAGCTATAAAAAAGCCATTTCTCTTTTTCCAAATTATACTGACGCGCACAATAATCTGGGTGAAACGCTACGTGATTTGGGTGATATGGATTCGGCCATTCATTGTTATCAAGCAGCATTGTCGCTTAACCCGCATCACGCACAAGCTAATTACAATATGGCGGAATTTTGCTATCTGGCAGAACGTTACATGGATGCAATTCCGTATTTTGAAGCTTCTCAGCTGGATGACTGGCAAGAGCGGCGATTGTATTGTTTTTATAAAGCACAAGCGTTTGAGACTTTTAAACAAGAGAGAGATGCGCTGATTCAGCACAGAAAACATACCTCGCCTTTCTTAGCCACTTTATCCACGCACTACAGTATTAATTTTAATGAGCCAGATCCCTATAATTTTTGCAAGAATGGCTTAGATTTTGTGTACAGAAAATCTATTCCGGAACTGGTTAATACGGACTTATTAAAGACATTATTAACCGATATTGAAACCGCAGATATCGCGCAGCGCAGACAAGGCCGCTTAACCAACGGACAGCAATCTGCAGGTAATCTATTCAAGCGAAACGAAGCTTCATTTCAAACGCTGGCAAGCCTGATCAAAAAAGAGTTCTTGGCCTACAAAAATCATTTTGTAAATGCCGATTGTGAGTTGATTCAATCATTTCCCGATGAACTGCAATTCACTAGTTCTTGGTATGTCAAAATGCAGCAAGGCGGACATTTAAGCGCACACATTCATGAAATAGGCTGGATTAGCGGCGCGGTATATTTGGCAATGCCTGGCGCGGATGGGTTAGAAGGTGCGTTTGAATATGGCACGCATGGTGATAATTATCCTATCAGACACACACACAAAAGTACTCAGTTTCCTGTCGCGCAAATCATGCCAAACGTGGGCGATATTGTGCTGTTTCCATCTTCGCTTTTCCATCGAACCATTCCTTTTAACAGTGGGGATGAACGCATTTGTATTGCTTTCGATTTAAAGCCAACAAGTTAAAACGATCCGAACAAAAAACAAAAAAATAGTTATTAATTGTGGGTGTAGTGTGTCAAAATTAATAAATTAGTTGACGAAATTTGACTATCAAATTTCAATATTAACAACAAAAACGTCCAACTATAAAGACTCAAGTTTGTCTTATATATGTCGCAATTAGCTTAATACTTGATTGAATTGGGTATTTTCGTGTTTAGCAAAAATTTATTTTTTTATATGCCATCATTTATATTGCTGGCTTAAATATTGCTTAACTTATTCAATAATAAGCATTAACTGTACTTTAAGGTATCCAAATAATGACAAACGGACAAATGTTCGATGATTGCTCTGTATTAATCGTAGATGATCAAGCTACTAGTCGGACAATTCTTTCACATGTAATTAAGAACATTAACGCAAAAACTAAAATTATTGAAAAACATAATCCAGAGCAAGCTTTAGAATGGGCAACTCAACATACTGCCGATTTAGTATTTGTGGATTATGTGATGCCAGAAATGAATGGTATCGATTTTATCCGCTTACTTAAAACTTTACCTAAATACGACACCGTTCCTGTGGTAATGATTACGATTAAAAAGGATTCAGAAACACGCTATTCTGCTTTAGATGCAGGTGTGGCCGATTTTGTCAGCAAGCCGGTAGATGTGCATGAATGCACAGCGAGAACGCGCAATCTATTAACCATGCGCAGCCAGCATATTTCATTACAAAACAAAAGCATGCTTTTGGAAAGTTTGGTTAGAGCAGCCACTGCAGAAATTAAATCGCGCGAAAAAGAGACGTTAATGCGCCTTGCCCGCGCAGGCGAGCATAAGGATTACGACACAGCACTGCACTTACATCGCATGTCTTTGTATAGTCGCGCTCTCGCAGAAGCAATTGGTTTAAGTGAGGATGAAGCGGAGATTATCGAGCTATCGTCACCATTACACGATATTGGCAAAATTGGTATCCCCGATAGTATTTTGCTGAAAAGAGGGCCTTTGGATGAGGATGAATTGAAAATTATGCGCAGACATCCGCTAATTGGTTATGAAATTTTAGAAAACAGCCCTTCTAAATACTTACAAAAAGGCGGGGAAATTGCCTTGGCTCACCATGAGCGTTACGATGGTTCGGGCTATCCATACGCTTTAAAAGGCAACGACATTCCTTTATCAGCAAGGATTGTAGCAGTTGCAGATGTGTTTGATGCACTCACTAGCGTAAGGCCCTATAAAGACGCCTGGAGCGTGGATAAAGCATTTGAATATATCAAAAACGAAAGCGGCAAGCATTTCGACCCTGAGCTAGTAACCGCTATGTTATCGATTCGCAGCACGATAGAACAAATTCTTAACGAACATGCAACAGCAGTTCACTAGCGAAAGTTTAAGAAAGTCATGTCGATTAGCAGTATCAGAAGCGCCACCAACTTTAAACAAACCGCACTGCTGATTGACGATCAGCCAACGGTACTCGATATTCATGCAGCGATTTTAAAATCGCTTAAGATGAATCTGAAAGTTGTCACCATGACTAATCCAGTGGACGCTTTGGCTTGGATGCAAAATAAACAGGTAGACTTGATTATCACGGATTTTCGCATGCATCAAATGAACGGCATGCAGTTTGTGCAAGCCATCAAAAATACCAGCAATGTACTGACCAGATCCATTATTGTGGTCACAGTATTAAAAGAAATCAGTATTCATCAAGAACTATTAGCCGCAGGTGCTTCAGCCTGTTTGACAAAACCAGTACAAACGCAAGAGCTCGCCAAAATCGCCAAAAAATTGTTAGAGCAAAGTAAAGAATATTACAGTGATGGCTTAATTGCCTAGGCGTGCAAATGATACTGACCCCAATCAAAAACTGGTATAAAACCTCAGCAATCCATTGCGACCCACTGGAACTTGAGCAAGCCGCCACTCGATTAGCCATTGGTACTTTTTTTACACTATACCTGCTAGTTACGCTAGCAATTGGTAAAAGCATTACGCATGGCGAATTAATCGGTTTTTACTGTCTGGCCGTTTTTGAAGTAGCCGCCACCATTTTATTAATTATCGTCAGCCAAGCACAAAAAAAATCCCCCGCTCGGCGTTTATTAGGTAATTGGTTAGATGTGATTGGCACTTCAACCTTTTTATCTTTAAGTGGCGATATCGGCGTCGTTCTAATCGGCGTTTATCTTTGGGTAACTTTTGGCAATGGCTTCCGTTTTGGTAAAAAATATTTATACCATTCTCAGGCAATCAGCATTATTGGCTTTTTTATTGCCACCTTAGTCAATCCGTTTTGGGCAGTACATCAACCAATCATCTATGGCTTCCTTTTAATGCTGATTGCATTACCTATCTATGTGGCCAAGCTGATTGAAAGAATGCACGAAGCAAAAGACAAGGCAGAGAAAGAAAGCATCCGCGCAGCCGAGGCCAGCATTGCGAAAACACAATTCGTCGCCAATATGAGCCATGAAATTCGCACGCCCTTAAACGGTATTATTGGTATTAGCACTTTATTTAAAACAACCCCGCTTAATCCAGACCAGCGAGATTTGCTCAAAACACTAGATAGCTCTTCTAAGCTGCTACTTTCTTTGCTCAATAACGTACTTGATTTCACTAAAATTGAGGAACGTAAATTTACGATTGAACATATTGATTTTTCTGCCGAAGAAGCGGTTCGCGATACTTTAGAAATTTTTCGCTCTCAAGCTAGCGCAAAAGGCATTCAAACTGGGATTAGTATTTCAGATGGATTGGATGCAGTTAAAGGTGATGCGTTTGTAATTCGCCAGATATTAGCTAACTTAATGGGTAACGCCATCAAGTTTACCGAAAAAGGTAGCGTCACACTTTCAGCCATTACACTGCAAGAAGGCGAAACGCACTTTACAGTACGCTTTGAAGTGGCTGATACTGGCGTTGGTATTGCTAAAGACAAGCAAGATAAAATTTTTGATAGTTTTACCCAAGCAGACGCATCTACTACCAGAAAATTTGGCGGTAGCGGACTTGGCCTTACCATTGCCAAACACATGGTAGAAGCGATGGGCGGCAACTTGCAGTTTCAAAGTACCGAAGGAGTAGGAAGTCGTTTCTGGTTTGATTTATCGCTTGAAAAAGTGATTACCAATCAGAAAAAGTTCAATACAGCTACAGCAATGTTAGATACGGCTATTACCCAAAAAACTGGTCAATCTCGCACACTTGATAATATTGGCGCATTTAAAAAACTGAATATTTTAGTGTGTGAAGATGAAGTAACCAATCAAAAAATCATCACTCGCTTATTATCGCTGCCTGGGCATCAAGTGGAAGTTGCTGAAAACAGCGACGAGATGTTAGACGCTCTTGAGCGCAGTCGATTCGATTTGGTTATTACCGATTTAAATATGGCTGGCATGAATGGCGCAGAAGCGATGAAGTTGTACAAATTCACCAATCCTACCGATAAAGACACGCGTTTTATCCTATTTACTGCAGATGCGACATCTGCTGCCAGACAAATGGCGACCGATGCCGGGTTTGATGCTTTTTTAACTAAACCGATTGAAGCGGCTACTTTATTTAATACGATTGAAAATATTTTAAATCTACCAGCTCATACCGCCGATTTATGGATGGAAAATGCATTGAATATACCAGTTGATATTGAGTCTGACCTCGATAAAAATAATACAGCGCTGGATTTAAATACGCTTAAAGAGTTAGAAAAAATTGGTGCGGGTGATGATTTATTTATGCATCGCCTGCTAAGAAACTATTTAAGTGATTCAGTTAAATTAATTTACAAGATTGAAAGTGCCGTTAAGCAAAAGCGCTATGGCGAACTACATGATTGCTGCCACGCACTGAAAGGCAATAGCCTGAGCGTTGGCGCAATAAAATTAGCAACAACAACAGAGTTGATCAGCAAATTAAGTCGCAGTGTCAGCATGACAAAAAGCGCTGAAATGCTAGATTCACTCAATGCAGATTTTACCAACCTGACAATGGCAGTGGAAGATTACCTCAGACGGCCACAAAGCAAAGTCATTGAGGTAAATTATTAATTAGTTAACGCAATTTTTAAGCAAATTGTTTGTGATTTAACTTTGCTGGCTCTGAAGTCACTTTTATATTTTGCGCGCGCACCAAGCGTTCCATTATTTTTAAATTGCGCTCATCTAAACGCAAAGCGGCATCAACCCATATTTCGGTAATATCGTATAACTCCTCATAGGTTAAGGGATTCACACGTTGTTTTGCACGATTAATCGCTTGAAATGAATTCAATGAACGATGATTTTTCTTAATCCAGCTATTTAACGCATACTCACCCTGACCATCTTCAGCCAGCACATCGACAACACCCATTTGATATAACTCTTCGCCCGTATAAATTTTGCCGGAATGCACCATCTTTTCCGCTGCCTGCATACCAATTTTTCGCGATAAAAAGCTAAGTGCACCCATGCCAGGAAATAAGTTAAAAAGCACTTCAGGCAAACCCATCACAGCACTTTTTTCGGCAACCATCACATGCGCAGCAAGTGCCGCCTCAAATCCCCCGCCCATTGCTTGACCTTGCACCAGAGAAATTGTGGTCACTGGCGCTTGCATATTATAAAAAGTCCAGACATTTTGAATGCATAACTTGGCATATTCAAGTAAATGCGTACGCGCTTTAGACAGGATCAATTCTTTGAACACCGATAAATCGCCGCCCAAATTAAATATGCCCGGCACATCTGAAGCTAAAACCAAGTAATTTGCCTGATTGACTTTATTATTCGCAATCACTTGTCCCTGCATTTTTTCCAAATCAGACTGGCTTTGGTTTAATTCCGACATACAAATTTTATTAAAGCACGGCCTTGGCGCAGGATTCATATAGTAGGTCATCACACCGAATTCATTGTCAAAATGCGTTCTAACCTGCTCTAGATTAGGGTTATTAAATTGTTGAAAATCTACGACTGAATTCATATATGCCTCCAAATGAGTTTAGGGTCTTGTTTTTAAATAACCATTTAATCTATTAAGCTTAAATTAAACAATCTTTAATAGAAGTGTTAATGGTTAAGACTATAAGCTTAATAATTTACGCTCTCAAGAGAATGTTTTTTGAAAAACGATCAGTTTTCATGTAAATTGTTGGATTATAAAAATAAAATAAAATCGCACCCTTCCATAAATCACTCGAAAACAATCCGATAACTAATTGATGTGATATTCTTTTTTGGATTTTATTCAAAGCACCTAAATGAAAGCTTCTCAATGCAAAAATTGATTTTTAGTTTTGTTATTTTTACAACACCATTTTCCGCACAGGCCGCTGGATTCGCACTTTTAGAACAAAACGCCAGCGGATTAGGTAATGCTTATGCTGGCGCTGCTGCCATTGCTGAAGATGCCAGTACCATATTTTTTAATCCTGCTGGAATGGCTTACATTGACGGAACACAGGCTGCAGGCGCATTGCATTTGATTAAACCCAGCGCCGAATTCAATAATAATGGCGCTTCACGGGAGGGCACTGGCAGACCATTTATAGGAAATGAAGGTGGCGATGCAGGCGATTTGACCTTTGTGCCGAATTTTTATTTTATGACACCATTAAGCGACACTGTGAAATTTGGTGTGGGTGTTAACGCACCGTTTGGCTTAAAAACTGAATACGATAAAGATTGGATTGGTCGCTTCCAAGGCATTAAATCAGATTTAAAAACCATTAACATTAACCCTTCTTTAAGTTTCAAAGTCAATGAGCAATTGTTTCTAGGCATTGGGTTATCGGCAATGTGGGCACAGGCGGAATTGACCAGCGCAGTCAACTTAGGCGTGGCAGAGAGAATGTCTACAGTAAAAGGCGATGATTGGGGATTTGGATACAATCTTGGCGCCATTTATCAAGCAACTAATGACACGCGATTCGGCGTAGCCTATCGTTCAAAAGTACAGCAGAACTTAAAAGGCGATGTAAAGTTTTCAGTCTCTAGTGGTCCAACGCCAAATAGTGATGTGAATGCAGATTTAACCTTGCCAGAAACGTTTTCTGTGAGTGCATTTAGCAAACTCAATAACACTTGGGATTTGATGGGCGACATGACCTGGACGCGATGGAGTCAGTTTCAAGAATTAGCCATTTACCGCGACAATGGTGCGCTACTCACTAGCACCACTCAAAACTGGGATAACACCATGCGCTATTCACTTGGTGTTAATTACCATCTTAGCGACAGCATTAAATTACGCGCTGGTCTGGCATATGACGAGACGCCGACAAGCAATGAATTTCGTAATGTACGCATTCCAGATAACGACAGAAAATGGCTTAGTTTTGGTGCGGGCTGGCAAGCGACGCCATCCACTAAACTCGATATTGGTTACGCACATCTATTTATGAGCGATGCCCGTATTGATGATGATCAGAGGAGCGTCACTCCAGTTGGCAGAGGCAGGGTAAGCGGCGAGTATGATGCGAGTGTTGATATTTTAAGCATGCAAATCACGCATAATTTTTAAATCATTATTTCAATCATCATTTATTTAGCTCGTTTATTTAACTTTAATTAATGGTTAACACTAGTCAGGCAGCCAAATGCACACACGCAATCCGCCGTATTGTGTTGATTGGTCAATTGACAATGTGCCGTTATAGTTTTCTACAATATCATGCACAATCGCCAAGCCAAGTCCGCTGCCGGGCTTGGTTTCATCCAGCCTGAAACCGCGTTTGGTTAATGCATTTATTTTGTCAATTTCACAGCCGGCTCCATCATCTTCGACGATTAAAATCATGCCTTGCTCTACTTTAATCGTTAAATAAACATGCTGCTTGCACCACTTACAAGCGTTGTCCAGCAAATTACCCAGCAGCTCTGAAAAATCTTCTTGGTCGCCGATATAGCTGATATTTTCATCAACATTGCAATGGATGATTGGTGTTTTTGAAACATGCATCAATTGCAAAGTTTTTACCATTAACGTGACTTCTTCTTTCACATCTACCCGCCTGCCCGGCAAGGTATTACCAATCAAGCGCGCACGCTTCAATTCACGCTCCACAATATGGCGCATAATTTCTGTGGTTTCATAGATTGCAGCAGAAAACTGTTTATTTTTTACGGCTGTAAATTGCTCTGCGGTTTGATTTAAAATTGTTAATTGTGTTTTAAGCGCATGTGCAAGATTGCCCAGCGCTTCTCTAGAACGGCGACTTTGATTACCCATCATGCTGAGCAATCGATTAAACTCAGTAATCAGTGGCGCAATTTCTGCAGGTGCCAACGCGTTAATCTGATTCATTTCCCCCGATTCAATACGCAACAAATGATCACGAATCAATTTCAATGACTTAAGACTATGCCTGATAATGCGCCATTGAATCAGCAATAGCGCAAGCAATATTAATAACGATATACCCCCATAAATCCATTGAAATTGCCGTAAGGCCTGATTCACGCCAGCCAAGTCTTCAGCCACTGCAATCGTAATATCCACCTGCTGTTTTTTATAGCCTCGTACATCCATTAACAAAGCCTGTCCTTCAGGACCTGTTACACGGAAGGTATTCACCAAGCCAGATTCAAGTTTGGGGGCTGCCAAATGATTATCCCAAAGTGAGCGCGAATATTCATACTGATTAGCGGCTTGAATCACATAGTAATGCCCCGAAAGTGGTCGCTGATATACGGCGCTCACTCTTTGCTGGTTAAGCAATAACTGACCTTGTGCATTAAAACCAATGCCAGCAAGCAAACTCTCACTATCTTGGCTTAATCGATTGATTAACTGCTTTTCAGACAAGCTGCCGAACACATAACTAATCACTCCCCACTGCAAACCCAGCAACAAAATCAGGCTAAAAGTTAAACCGTAAGATAGACGTTTTTTGAGGCTAATCACGATGGCGTGTTAGTTAGACTGTGGATTAAAAACATAACCCTGACCGCGTCTGGTTTGGATAAACCCTTCACCAATTTTCTGCCGAAGACGATTGATATAGACTTCAATCACATTGCTGTCTTTATCGCTATCGAAATCATAAACATGTTCTGTTAACCTTGTTTTTGACAGCACTTTGCCAGGATTCAACATAAAGTATCGCAAAAGCCGATATTCTGTGCCAGTAAGTGCGTATTTTTGACCGTTAGCGAGCATCAAGGTCTGCGTATCCTCTTCCAGCTCAATTCCACTGGACGCAAATGCAGTCATGGTTTTATTCTGGCTACGCTTTAATACCGCACTCAGCCTTGCAAGCAGCTCTTGCATTTGAAAAGGCTTGCCAACATAATCATCCGCACCCAGCTTAAAACCTTCAACTTTCTCTTGCCAAGTATCGCGTGCTGTCAAAATAACCACGGGCATTTGATTACCTTTTTTGCGCCAATTTGCCAGTACTGTTAATCCTGATTGTTTAGGCAAACCAAGATCCAGCACCACAATATCATAAGGCTCAATATCGCCTAGCGCCTCAGCTTCCACCCCATCGCTTGCCAGATCGACCGCATAGCCAGCTTGTTGCAAAACATGGCGGACGGATGGTCCTAAAACAGCATCATCCTCAACCAATAAAAGTCGCATGGTTAATCATCTATTTCAACCTTGATTATTTTTCCTGACTTTGCATCCAGCTTTATTTCCCATACCTGACCTTGCACATCCAAAATTTCAACTTCGTAGATGTAGCGTCCGTCTTTTTTTTCAAATTCCGTTTCCAATACTTCACCGTCTTTTTCGGCACGCGCATAACCAATAATTTTTTCTAACGGCAATATTTCACCTTGTTGCCGAAGTTTTTTAGCCAGCTGATAATCTTCATCTGCAGTCGCAACGCTTAGACAGAACAAACAGATGCCTGCCAAAAAAGCAGATAATAAACACTTATAATGCAGCGCAATTACATGCATCTCAACTGGCTTTTTTCAATCTCAAACTAAAACCAATCTCGCGACACTTTGCGCACCTCGCCAGTTTTTGCATCAATGTCCACATCCCACTCATGCCCTTGTGCGTCAATAATTTCAAACTCATAGTCCCAGCCTTGCGGCCAAGAGCGTTTTTCAAGTTCTACTTCAATCACCGTACCGGGTTTTGCTTGCAGGGTTTTTTCAGTTGCTTGCTCAAGTGAAATTAATCCTGCTGCTTTTGAAATCAGTTGTATTTCAGCTGCATCGTCGTCAGCCATCGCAGCATTTATGTTAAATGAATGAACACTTAATATGGTTAATATCAATATTGTTGGCTTATTTAAATGCGTCATTTTAATCTCCTAGATAAAAAATTATTTACACTAATAATTTGAACTACGGAGATGACTTTAATAAGTTAACCTTAAACTAAGCTTAATTTTTGGTTTAAATAATCATTAAATCTTAAATACATCTGAATCATGGTTCTTGATAAATTCTGTAAGTATTTCTGCCCGAACCCTTCGCTTCATACAAGGCAATATCAGCTTTTTTCATCAAGCTTTTCAACGTTTCGGTATGTTGTTTGCTGTCACTAGCCTGATTGTAGCTGGCCACACCGATACTCAAACCCACTTTGATGCTTTGATTCAATACTGTTATATTTTTTTTAAATGCTGTCATGATTTTTTGGGCAACCACACTGGCATCGTCAGGCTGATTCAGCTCATCTAACACAATAACAAACTCATCACCGCCCACCCGCCCCAGCGTATCTGCATCGCGAATACAGTTCTTCAATTGTTCCGCAATCACTTTTAGCAGCTCATCACCAACATCGTGCCCATAGGTATCGTTCAATTTTTTAAAATAATCCACATCAATATACATAATAGCCATCAATCGATTAAGGCGTTTTGCCTGCGCAAAACTCTGTGCCATTTTAAAATCCAACAAACGCCGATTGGCTAGACCAGTCAAACCGTCTTGCATCGCTTGCGAAGTTAACGTCTTTCTTTCTCTTAAAAAGAAATAAGTCAGCGCTGCCAGTAATAAACTAATGACAACAGTCATTAGTCGAGTAATGAATACTAAACTAGAAATTTTCTCAGTTTTTGGTAGCACGGCCCATTCCCACTGCACGTTTGGCATGTTGCTTTCAGAAATTAAAGCTTCGGGATTATTGAATAAATCTGGGTTGCCATAAAAAGCGTTAGGGGAATTTTTGACTCTGATGGCAAAAGCATATTCATCATTCTTGATGCTATTAAACGCAGCGTCAAAAAAAGAATCTGTATCAATCACAGTTGATAATAACCCCCAATATTGTCCATCGATATAAATGGGGTAACGATAAATTAAACCTCTGCCGCCTTGCACTAACTCAAGAGGCCCAGCCAGCACACCTTCATGACTATCAACGGCCTGCTTTACCTGTGGCCAATGCTTAGGCAAGTCACGGTAATCTATTCCTAGCGCTTTTTCGTTTGACTTGACTGGGTAGATATAGGTAATTTTATAATTTATCGCTACCGCCAAGTTCCTCACATTTTTTGTTTTACCGTATAAATCAGCAAGGATTGCATTTAGTTTTTCACTGTCTAGCTCTTGATGGTAAACGGTTAAATAGCTAGATAAGCCATTTGAAACGAACAATAAAGTATTCAACTCGCGGTCTACTTTAATCTTGAGTGCGTTTGCGTAATCACTCTCTCGCACCAAGGCTCTAGCTTCCACTTTTTTGTATTCTGCGCTGACAAGCAACTCGAAAATAATAATAAAGATAACGAAAACAAATAGTGCGCAAAAAAATGCTACAAGATGGTTTTTTAAATAATTGGCGTGTTTTGTTAAAAAGTGAGTATTCATGTCTAAATTATAATCACATTGCTCATTTATCTCAGCTTTATCATTGCGAGAATTTCAGAATCTTACCCATCAATATAATTTGTTGTTTTAACAGCATTTTTTCTCAAACCAAGCTAAAAAATTAATATTTATCATGATTAATCGTCGAGTTTTTCTCAGACTTGTCCAAATTTTGCCGTTTTAATGACATAGCAACTATTGCTTTTTTAATCATCATTCCTGCAATTGCTACGTCATTAATTCAACTAAATAGCTTCAAATACATTGTAAATTAATGCTCAACACCAAAAAAAATTCTTTCAAATTTGTTAAAAAATATGCTAGTGAATTTTCCTTTTATTTAAATTGGCATGATATATGCCTTACCTAAATCAGAAAAATAAGAATCCCTAAATATTTATTTAAAGTGTTTTGCGTCACGCTGCGCGAATTAAGAGGCATAAAATGAAAAATTTCAAAAATTATGTATCGTCTATTGAAAAGTCATCCTATATTTTACAGACTCAATATGGGTTAAAAAATGAGGCTAATCAAGCTCAAAAGCCAAATGCAACCATTGGAAAACAAACCGTAATTAATTGTCAGCGGACAATTTGGGTTGCGAGCATCTTGGCGGCAAGCATGCTAGGTAATGTTCAAGTTGCACATGCTGCGTTGGTGAGTCCTTGTGCGGGCGTTAGTTTGGCGCCATCATTAATCACTGATATTGTGGGTGCGGCTGTTTTACCAATCACCAGTTCTTTAGATGGTGTATTAGGTTTATTACTCCAGCCGATAGGGTTAAATTCTAATATCACCAACACATTGGCTGGTATTGCTGGAGGTGAACCTATCAACCTGAATGTGCTGGATACTGATGGAAATCTTGTTTCCAGCGCTGATCAATGCGATGTGGCTAGCGATTCCTACACACTGAATTCGCCTAAGGGCATTTCAATTGGCGGCAACTCTATTACTGGCCTTGGTGGTGGTGCGGCGGCGAATGCTGGTGAGATTAACTCAATTGCATTTGGTAATGCTAGTTTTACGGATGTAGCGGCCACTAATTCAATTGCAATCGGCTCAAATGCTTCGATTGGCGCCTTAGGTACTAACTCCATAGCTTTTGGGAATGGCGCTAGTACTAATGTTGCGAATAGTGTTGCTCTTGGTGCTGGCTCAATTGCAACTGTTGGTGCACAAATTAACTACACCGCTTATGGCTTGACTGCAACGCAGACAAGCGTGGGGGTCGTTTCAGTTGGGTCTGCAGGGAATACACGAAAAATTACTAACCTTGCTGCCGGCAGCGCCACTAATGATGCAGTTAATGTATCGCAATTAGAGGCTGTAAACTTGCAATTACAGGCTGCTGACGAACGTGCTGTTAAATATGATCTCCCTGACCCGTTGAATCTCAAGATGACGGTTACGCTTGGTGGTCCATTGTCAGGAGATGGTGGTACAACTGGCGGCACTAGAATTAATAATCTCTCCAAAGGGGCAGTCAATGCCACCAGTACTGACGCGGTTAATGGATCTCAATTATTTGCGATTAGTAACGGTATCACGACAAACACAGCCAACATCGACGCACTTGGTTTAAGTATGGCAACAAACTTAGGCGGTAGCGCAACCTACAACCCAGCTACTGGCGCAGTTTCTGCACCTACTTATAACGTATTTGGAGCAGACCAAATTAATGTGGGTGATGCGATTACTGCATTACAGACAAATGCGCCTTTACAGTATTCCGATGCGAATGGTGATGCAACGCCTAATACGCCCTCAAACCATGTTACATTAGTTGGCAATACAGCTGGGACACCAGTGACTTTGCACAACGTGGCTAACGGTGTAGCCGCAAATGATGCGGTGAATATGAGTCAATTGGATGCCGTGCGAAATAATGTGAGTAATTTGGATGCGCTAGCCGTTAAGTACGATGACAACGATAAAGATATCATCACCTTTTTAGGTACAGGTGGCACTACTCTTACAAATATAAGTCAGGGTGAAGTTGGCGAGTTAAGTACTGATGCAGTCAATGGTGCACAACTGTATGCAACCAATCAATTGATCGCCAACGTAAGCAATGGCGGCGGTATAAAATACTTTCATGCTAAATCAACACATGCTGATTCTAGCGCCACTGGTGATGATAGTGTCGCTGCAGGCTCTCGCGCAGTTGCTAGCGGAAGTGGCAGTGTTGCAATGGGTGACAATAGCCAAGCAATTAACACGGGTGCAATTGCAATTGGACAAAACTCAACCGCCAGTGGTGTTAACTCTATTGCTATTGGTGCTGGCGCACTGGCAACTGGCTCAATAGCAGTTGGTGCAAATGCTCAAGCAGGTAATGGTGGCGCTGCATTTGGTGATGATGCGGTTGCATTGTCACCACAGCAAGGAACCGCTTTGGGCAATGCCGCGACCGTTACAGCAAATAGAGGTGTTGCATTAGGTGCCGGTGCGCAGGCAACGCGCACAGGAATGAATGGCGCGACTGAGAAATACAGCAATGTCTCGGTCACATCAACGGAAGGTGCAGTTTCAGTTGGTTCGGCTAATAACGAGCGTCAAATCACCAATGTTGCAGGCGGAACCGCAGATACAGACGCCGTTAACGTACGTCAATTAGATGCTGCTATTACTCAATCTGGCATGGAGGTCAACAATCGTTTGAATGCACTTCAATCAGATATTAGCAGTGTCCGCTATGATGCACATGCCGGAACTGCGTCAGCCATGGCCATGGCAACCATGCCGCAATCGGTTATCCCAGGCAAAGTCATGATGTCAGCAGGTGTCGCAAATTATCAAGGTCAATCTGCAGTGTCTGTTGGTATTTCCAATTTCTCTGAGAATGGTCGCTGGGCAGTTAATGTCAATGGCTCTGCAAATACACGCGGAAATGGTGGCGCAGCAGTGGGTGTGGGGTTCCATTGGTAAGTCGTCTATCACCTTAATTTCAGACAGGATTCACTCATTATGAAAAATCAACAAACAAAATTTACTTTGTTATTAGCGTTAATCTCTAGTTTGACGTTACTACAAGCATGCGCGACATCAATCAGCCGACTTTCTGCTGATGGGAAGAATGATGAAATTACTTTTCCAGACATTGAAAAAAATACTTGGATTAAAGAAGGTACATTTCCAAATATCGACAATTTGCGCAATATAGCGCCTGATATGACAAAGAATCAACTCTACGCCCTACTTGGTCATCCGCATTTTTCTGAAGGAATAGGCAATGTGCGAGAGTGGGATTACATCTTTAATTTTCGTCAAAAAAATAGTCACGACATACAAACTTGTCAGTACAAAATCATTTACACATCTGATATGCGTCTACAAAACAGCTATTGGAAGCCTGAATCATGCGCGAAATGGTTAGATGCTTCACCAATACTTACTCAAGCACCTATTGCTCAAGCACCTCTTGAAAGGGTAATAGAAAAAATTGTGCCTGGCGCAGCTTTAACTAAAATCCAATTAAGCGCTGATGGCATGTTCGATTTTGATGAATCAGAAATTAGTCATTTACGGCCTGGAGGCATCGAAAAATTGAATCGTTTAGTCGACAATCTACTGACTGCTGGAGAGTTAGCCCAGATAAAGATTATTGGACATACTGACCGATTAGGCGATGATGATTACAACATTAAACTTTCTAAAGCGCGTGCTGAAACAATTCGTCAGTTTCTGCTTGCAAAAAACATTGCCGCCAAAAATATATCTGCTTATGGCGTAGGGAAATCCAATCCTTTAATTGAGTGCAAACAAACAAAGCGCGACGATAACCTTATTAAATGCTTAGAGCCTAACCGCCGATTTGAAATTGAAGCATGGACTATTAACAAAACTTAAATATTTACGATATAAATATGATGGTAAAAATGCTTGAGCTGACGACGTAATTATAAAAAAACGCGTTAACATTTTCGTTAACGCGTTTTTAATTTTTGGTTAAGAACTTATGCTTAAGTTTTAATCCGTTTTATCTTCGATTCTATCGCCAGCTTCTTCAAGCTTATCGCCTGCATTGTCCGTAGCATCTTCGATTTTATCGCCTGCATTCTCTGCAGCATTATCCATTTTTTCGCCCGCAGACTCTGCAGGACCTTTTTCACAAGCTGTTAAACCAATAGCCAATAAAAATGCCAATGTTGCAATTGAAAATTTGTTTGTATTCATTTGAATCTCCCTGTTTGTTAATATATAAAAATATTTGTACTCAAACTAATTGCTAATTAATTTTGAACTATAAACAAATTTTAGTCAAAAGCAATTGCTGTTAATAGCGCAGTAAATCTGAATTTTATGTCAGATATAACTGACATAAGGCTTTGGTACTAAAAGTCATACCAAGCTTGATATTAGGCTTTTGAGATATCAAGATACTTGTGATGTTGTGAATTGGTGGCGTCTATCATTGCAATATGACTGTTATAGATTGTTAAAGGGTATTTTTAAGTCAACGAAATTGCCCTCAAAGTTACCCAATTAATTTAAGCACGCCGTTAGCAAAATATTTATGTTTCTAACAAGTTAAAATATATTTTTCTTTATGTGTGTTAGCAAACAGTTAACATCCTCAAAATCATCAATAATCACTAATTAATATTTATTAATAATATTTATGGTCATTAGAAAAAATAAAGATGCTGAAATAATTGTAAAAATAGCAATTAACTTGGCATTAAACATAAGCTATAAGTCAGCTACGCAATTAATGTCAGATGCAGGAATTTCTGAAATAATTATTGAACGAATATTATATGATCCAAATAACGTTAGAAAAACTGATCTAGATCAAGATATTTCGTTTACACATTAACAAAATCAATTACTGCGTCTTGAGGACTCGGGTAATTACCATTGCAATTACCCGAAGTTGCATTCAGTGAAATACTCGCTATTGAGCGCTTTATTTACGTTTAAAAAAATAAACTAGATAACAGACTGAAACAAAAAAGCATCGCCTAGGCGATGCTTTTTATGCACTTTAAATCAACTTATTGAAGTTAAGATTTACGTTTACCACGTGCTCTTGCAATACCGAATAAACCTAAAGCAGAAGCCATGAGCGGTAATGCTGCAGGTACCGGAACTGCACTAGGAGTATACCAAGCGCTATCATCTGGGCCACTGGTTATGCCTTGCACATGCAATGCAAATAGACCTGAATCGATCAAATGGTCAACTGCGAAAGTGGATGTAAAGCTAACAATTTCATTAGCCCTCAACCTATCTTGACCTTGACCAAGCACATATCTGAAATCATATGCGCCAGTAGGGCCTCCGCCACTATTAGTACCAATTTGGCTAATGCCGTTACCTACACCAACTAATGTTGCAGTCGGCAAAGACTCTTGATTAGCAAAGCTGGTATCAACCGCTATGCTACCAATAAATGCATTCTCATTAAAAATAGTGTCTAGGTCATTGGTTTTCAACACATAATCATAAGTTGTGTTATCGGTTGTTGATACTGATAGCGTTGCAAAAACCGAACCTGGAACAAAACTACCAGCTAACAACTCTCCATACTGGTATTCAATTGTCGCTGCTGATGACACACTTGCACTAACTGATAGCAAACTGAATGTCGTACATAATGCTAATTTTTTAAAAAACATATAAATCCTTTCAATGTAAATAATTGATTACTTAATTCCTGCATGATCACTTTCTACCCATGTAAAATATAAATCTGTGCGCTACAGCACATAAGTATTAAAAAATTTAAAACTCACAAAAAAATATACTTTTTGCATGGATAGCAGCAAGGCATATCTCAACACTCGGCCAGTGGCGTGCAAATTGCGGTAAGCGGCTTCAATTTTACTAAGCTTTTCAATACGCCTTTAGCATCTACTGTTTGGGTTATTAATTTTAGATATGAAACGCTTACTTAGTTACGGAAGTAAATAAACTTAAAGCGTCTTAATAGATTTTTTTGTTAGCGTCACTTTTGTTTACATTTTGGTGTTTATTTACTTACTTGTAACAGTTTCAAAACTATTTGCTTCTAAGCTTTTTAGCGGTTTTGCTTAATTTATAGTGGTTATTGTAAGCATTTGAGGGTATCTCTTATCTAAAAATGTAAGATACCGTCATTTATCCCGTCAATTATGAAGGTATATCTAGCAACTTTATGATGTGAGTTGATATAAAGAAAAAGCCCAATATCATGTGGATATTAGGCTTTGAAGGTATCACGATGCTTTGTGATTTTGGTTATTGGTGGCCCCTCTGTGAGTCGAACACAGTACCAACGGATTCTGGTTTGTGTGGCTTTCACCACTCCCTGGACTTTGTCTTCACCATAGCAATCTGACGATTGTTTTAGGTGGGTGCCGTCAAGTCTCTACACGTTCAGCAAGCATTTCTGCTTGAAGCTTCGCTCGGCATTGCCTTGTGCATTTCTGCCGTCAGGTTTCACCGAATTTGACACCATCCCATATACAGTTTCCACGTATATGGCACATCTACATATGAGTCCGCTGCTCTAACCAAGCATGAGCTAAGGGGCCTTAAAACTTTTAATTAATCTTGTCCTGTTTCCAAGAAACTACGCAAACGCTCTGAACGCGTTGGATGACGCAATTTACGTAATGCTTTCGCTTCTATTTGGCGAATACGCTCACGCGTCACATCGAACTGTTTACCTACTTCTTCCAGCGTATGGTCGGTATTCATTTCAATACCAAAGCGCATACGTAGCACCTTTGCTTCGCGCGGCGTTAATGATTCAAGCACCTCGCTGGTGGCATCGCGCAGACTGGCGTAAACCGCTGCATCCATTGGCGCAAGTGTTGTGTTGTCTTCAATAAAATCACCCAAATGTGAATCTTCATCGTCACCAATCGGCGTTTCCATTGAAATCGGTTCTTTGCTGATTTTTAAGATTTTACGAATCTTATCTTCTGGCATTTCCATTTTTTCAGCCAACAAGGCGGGGTCTGGCTCAATCCCGGTTTCTTGCAAAATCTGACGGCTGATACGATTCATTTTATTAATCGTTTCAATCATATGCACGGGAATACGAATCGTACGTGCTTGATCGGCAATTGAACGGGTGATCGCCTGGCGAATCCACCATGTGGCATAGGTTGAGAATTTATAACCACGGCGATATTCAAATTTATCTACCGCTTTCATCAGGCCGATATTGCCTTCTTGAATCAAGTCCAAGAATTGTAAACCGCGATTGGTGTATTTTTTAGCGATAGAAATCACCAAACGCAAGTTAGCTTCAATCATTTCACGCTTGGCACGGCGCGCACGCGCTTCGCCAGTGGTCATTTGCTTGTTGATTTCTTTTAGCTCTTTAATCGGAATGCCGACTTTGATTTGCAAAGCAATCAAGCGATCTTGCTGATCAACAATTGAGTGCCTGAAACGGATTAGCTTTTCGATGTAAGGCTTATCCAAGCTTAATTCAGTATCCAACCAAGTTAAATTGATTTCGTTACCTGGAAAGCTTTTAATAAAATGCGGACGTGGCATGCCCGATTTTTCTACACAAAAGTCCATCACTTTACGCTCATGGCCGCGCACTTCTTCAACCAAACTACGTACTTGATCACACAGTGCTTCCACTTGCTTGGCAGAGAATCGGAAGACTGTTAATTCTTCAAGCACCGTTTCATGCAGCTTTTTGTACTCAGCATCTTGTGAGCCTTTAGTTTCGCGTATCGCATTCATATCCATGTTCGCTTTGCGAATGACCGCAAAGCGTTTTAACACTTCTTCTTTTAATTTAGCTAGAGCTTCTGCAGAAATGGCCGCGGCTTTTGCGCCATCTTCGTCATCATCTTCATCTTCATCAGAATCTGGCTCATCCTCTTCTTCTGCCTCAGCAGCCATTGCATCATCTAAACCAATATCGGTATCAATCAAGCCATCGACCAAGTCATCTACACTGATTTCGTCTTTTTCGACTTTATCAACCATATCTAATAATTGGGTGATTGTCGTAGGGCACGCAGCAATCGCTTGCACCATATGTTTCAGGCCATCTTCAATACGCTTGGCAATTTCAATCTCGCCTTCACGTGTCAGCAAATCGACCGTACCCATTTCGCGCATATACATACGCACAGGGTCGGTGGTACGGCCAAACTCAGAATCCACGGTAGCAAGTGCCGCTTCTGCCTCTTCTACTGCATCTTCATCCGTCACAGCGGCTGGCGCATCAGACATCAGCAACACTTCAGCATCAGGCGCTTCTTCGTACACCTGAATACCCATATCGTTAATCAGGCCGATAATGCCGTCAATCTGCTCAGAATCCTGCGTGTCATCCGGTAAATGGTCGTTAATTTCCGCATAGGTTAAATAACCACGCTCTTTACCTAAGATAATGAGCGTTTTCAAGCGGGTACGGCGCGCTTCAGCATCAAGCGCCTGCGCAACCGGGTCAAGCGCAGCTTCTGCCGCCAGCTTATTACGCTCTTTTTCTAATGTTTTATCTGATTTTGGTCTGGCCATGCCTGATCCTATTCTATGAG
>JAZKEJ010000109.1:0-3417 GCA_040387095.1 Pseudomonadota bacterium
TCAAGCAGAAGGGAAACGCCATGAAACAAGTTGCTTCCAGACAAAGCCAGCGCGGCATTACTCTACTTGTTGGCTTGATTATGCTGATATTGATTACGCTGATGGTTACCAGTGCTTTTACCCTAAGTACGACCAACCTAAAATCAGTGGGTAATATGCAAGCCAAAGATGAAGCGATTGCTGCAGCTAATCAAGCGATTGAACAGGTATTAAGCTCACCTTTTACTACTGCACCTGCGGCTGAGGAAGTTAATGTGGATATTAATAATGATGGCACCACAGATTATGTGGCATCTATTGCTATACCTACTTGTGTTCGCGCTTCACTTGAAACTGCTGCCGTTAAAACTAGTGGCACACTTCCCGCCATGTCCACAGTCAATACCTATAACACGATATGGGATATAGAAGCGACTGTAGAAGACGCTAAAACTGGAGCAAAGACAATAGTGCAAGCTGGTACGCGAGTATTACTGACAGAAGCGCAAAAAAACGCGGTATGTATTTAGAAAAAATGAATTGACTGGAAAAATATCATGAAAAAATCATTATTTAAAAAATTACTGACTATCAGTTTATTAACATTTAACTTATCCGCGATAGCGGAAGATATTGATTTGTTTGTGGGTGCTTCACCTAGCACAACCGACGTGCCTAATGTGTTGATTGTTTTGGATAACACCGCGAACTGGAATAGCGCATTTACCAATGAAATGACAGCATTGTCTTCAGTGGTTAGTGCATTGCCAGCAAATAAATTTCGTATTGGCTTAATGTTATTTAATGAAACTGGGGGTGCCAATTCAGGTAATGATGGCGCCTATGTGCGCGCAGCAATACGTTTAATGGATAGCACTAATAAAGTTAAATACCAAAATTTGGTCGATCCTCTTACTGGCTTAAATATTCTTCTTGATAAAGGTAACGGCGGCAAAGTTGGTAAAGCTATGGAAGAGGCTTATCTCTATTACTCAGGTGGCGTGCCACATGCAGGTAATAATAAAGTTAAAACCGATTACACGGGTAATATCTCAGGCTTACCCAATTCAAACGCTGTTTATGCTCTAGCAAATAACGCTTTGTCAGCTAAAGCTGGCTCGCCTTATTTAAATCCTGTGGTTGCAAGCTGTGTTAAAAATTATATTATTTATGTTAGCAATGGCCCAGCACAAGATAACAATTCAGATATTTCACAGGCGACAGCTGCATTATCAGCCGTAGGCGGTAGCACTGCCACCATACCAATATCACCTAGCGGCTCACAAACTAATGTGGCGGATGAATGGGCGCGCTTTATGAAAAAAAGCAACCTCAATATTACAACTTACACGATTGATGTTAATAAAGAACTTACTGGCCAGGGGCCTGGGTTTACCGCGTTATTAAAAAGTATGGCAGGGGTAAGTGATGGGAAATATTTTGATGTAACGAGTACTGGAACGCAAATTGCCAATGCTTTGAATAGCATATTTTCTGAAATACAATCCGTTAACAGTGTGTTTGCTTCTGTGAGTTTGCCTGTCAGTGTGAACACACAAGGTACATTTTTGAACCAAGTTTATATTGGTATGTTTCGCCCTGATGGGGATTCATTTCCACGATGGAACGGTAATTTGAAACAATATAAACTGGGTTTTTTAAACAACGTGTTGCAATTGCTTGATGCAGATAATCAAAGTGCGATTTCTTCTGGCGGTACTGGGTTTATTGCGGAATGCGCACGTAGTTTCTGGACCCCGTCTACATTAGACAGTTATTGGGCATTTAGGCCACAAGGTAATTGTCTGACGACCGCCAATTCAGACGCTTCTAATACTCCGGATGGAAATATTGTAGAAAAAGGTGCGCAGGCATATAAGTTGCGTAGCAGCACTACCCGTAGTGTAAAAACCTGTTCTGATGCTTCATGCACTAGCTTGGCCAATTTCAATAGTACAACGGCTACCCAAGCTTTATTAGGAGCTGCAAGTACAGCAGAACGCGATGCATTGATTAATTGGCAGCTTGGTAAAGACGTAGATGATGAAAACTTAAATGCTACCACTACGACTGAAATACGCTCTTCTGTACATGGTGATGTGGTGCATTCCCGTCCTGTAGCGATTAATCATGGCACTGACCTTTTGCCTAAAGTGGTTGTATATTATGGTACTAACGATGGCTTATTGCGTGCAGTAAACGGTAACCGTACTGCGGACATTGGTACTGCAACAGCAGGGGCTGAATTATGGAGTTTTGTTGCACCAGAATTTTATCCAAAAATCAAACGTATTCGTGACAATACTACAACGATTAGCTTTCCTGGACATACTACGGGAACGCCAACGCCGTTGCCTAAAGACTATGGTGTAGATGGCGCAGTGACGGCTTATAAAGGGTCGACTAGTACTTCGATTTTCTCTACGATGCGGCGTGGCGGGCGTGCTGTATATGCTTTTAATGTACTCAACTCAGATCCGGCAGCAGATCCTACTCTGTTATGGAAAGTTGGCTGCCCTAATGCAAGTAACGATACTGATTGTACAACGGGCTTTACAGGGATTGGTCAAACCTGGTCTTCACCTAAAGTATTGAAAGCCGACGGCTATTCAGGCCCTATGCTCATTATGGGGGGTGGTTACAATACTTGTCATGATGCCGATCCAAACACAGGTTGTAGTGCATCGAGCAAAGGAAATAAGGTCTATCTATTAGATGCCAGTACTGGTGCGCTGCTTAAAACTTTTACTACAGATAGCAGCGTAATTGCTGATATAACAGTGGTGGCAGACAGTGCTACCTCACCTGCAAAATACGCGTATGTAGCCGATTTGGGTGGGAATGTTTACCGCATTTCAGGTGCTACCGCCAATACACCTATGGGCACTACCGCACCCAGTAGCTGGACTATGACCAAAATTGCTGCTTTTGGTGGTACTGGTGCAAATAACCGCAAGTTTATGTTTACTCCAGATTGGGTAGAGGATAACGGCACTTATACTTTGTTGCTTGGTTCTGGTGACCGTGAAAAACCTCTTAGTACTTATACATCTGCAGCTGCAGTGCAAAATCGCTTTTACGTATTAAAAGACAAGCCTGCAGATACTGCTTGGCTCACTTCAGAAAGTAGTAATTGTGGTGCTGATGTCATGTGTCATAACTCATTGGTTGCTATTACAACTAGCGCCACGCCAACGACAACTACTTTAGCTGCTAAAAAAGGCTGGTACTTGGCTTTAATCAGTAGTGAGCAGGTAGTCACAAGTGCAATTACAGTCTTTAACACGGTGACTTTCAGTACTCACCAACCTACACCGCCAGTAAGCGGCGCTTGCACTACATTAGGTACGGCAAGGGTCTATAATCTGGATTACACCAATGCTGCAACAAAAGTTGGGTTTGTGCGCGGTGAAATTATTGCAGGTGGCGGCTTACCGC
>JAZKEJ010000110.1:0-1100 GCA_040387095.1 Pseudomonadota bacterium
CACAAGAGTCATCTAAAACACGTGATATTACCGGTGGTTTGCCACGCGTAGCTGAGTTGTTTGAAGCGCGCTCACCAAAAGACGCTGGTATGTTGGCTGAAGTGACTGGTACCGTTTCATTCGGTAAAGATACTAAAGGTAAACAGCGTTTAGTCATTACCGATTTGGACGGCATCGCGCATGAGTTCTTGATTCTTAAAGATAAACATGTGACAGCGCATGATGGTCAAGTGGTGACTAAAGGTGAAAGCATTGTCGACGGCCCAGCTGATCCGCAAGATATTTTACGTTTACAAGGCCGCGAAGCATTGGCGCGTTATGTGATTGATGAAGTACAAGATGTATATCGTTTGCAAGGCGTTAAGATTAACGATAAACATATTGAAGTGATTGTGCGTCAAATGTTGCGTCGTGTACGTGTTTCTGATGCAGGTGACACCAGCTTTATTATGGGCGAACAAGTAGAGCGTGCGGATTTGTTGGGCGAAAATGAGAAAATCATTGCGCAAGATAAACGCCCGGCAACATTTGATTACGTGTTGTTAGGCATTACCAAAGCATCGTTATCAACGGATTCGTTTATTTCTGCGGCATCGTTCCAAGAAACCACTCGCGTGTTAACTGAAGCAGCAATTTTAGGAAAACGTGATGAATTACGTGGCTTGAAAGAAAACGTCATTGTTGGTCGTTTGATTCCAGCAGGTACTGGTTTGGCTTATCACGAAGCACGTAAACGTGCAGCTGTTGCGGCTTTAACGCCATCAACACCTTCAGCTCAAATTGCGGCTGCAGAAGCATTGTTTTCAGATTCAAGTGAAGCAGCAACAAGTGAGGCGGCGGTAGTAGAAACTCCGGCTGAGTAAATAGCGTTTAAATTTAATGGTATAAGATGTGTCAAGATGAATTTTGTCTTGACACAATCCTTTACGCTAAATAGAATACTCGGTTTTCTAGATTAGCCATGTTCTGAGTAAGTTAACTCAAAGTTAACGCTATTTAAATGGTTAAATTTTATGAACAAGCATTTTTTAGATGCAGTTAAGATTTTTTTATAGAGGTTATAGGCAATGCCAACCATCAATCAGTTAATACGTAAGCCA
>JAZKEJ010000111.1:0-11037 GCA_040387095.1 Pseudomonadota bacterium
TCGCTTCTAGCAATAAATTAGAAAGAATAGGCAAAGTATGCCGTCTTTCTACAATGCTGGTGACATTCATCAATGGTTTTAGCAAAGTTTCACGATTTATTTTAATTTGCATAGTTTAAATTCCCAAGTAATTCCTGATTTATCCCCGATTTATTTAGCACTTTATTTAGTTTTTAAATAAATCGTAATATAAAAAATAGTAATAATAGTAATGTAGTTTTTTCCTGTGTATAACTTTTTAAACTGCTTTAAATCAATTAGTTAAATACTTTTTAATACTGTTTATAACTCAATTTATAGTTGTGCATTGATTGTGTATAAAAATCCTACTTTATCATCATCGCGTTTTACACGCATTTTATCCACAAGCTAAAAGTAGTTCTATCCACAAAAAATAGATTCGTTTTTTAATGCATTAATCGCGAATCACTTGCGTTAAAAAGCCCAAATCGCGTGCAATTGTTTGATCATTTAAACGCAATTGCTCAATCTCATCGCAGGCATGCATAACTGTTGTGTGGTGACGGCTACCAAACGCCTCACCAATTTCCGGAAAGCTATGATTAGTCAGTTCACGCGCAAGGCTCATGGCAATTTGCCGTGGCCGTGCGAAATTACGCGAGCGCTTTTTGCTGTACATCTCACCAACTTTTATCTTGTAGTAATCAGCAACCGTTTTTTGAATATTCTCAATGGTAATCTGCCTGCCACGCACCGCAATTAAATCACGCAGCGCATCTTTAGCTAAATGGATATCAATGGCGTGGCCTGTAAAATTCGCCATCGCCACAATTCTGTTTAAAGCGCCTTCCAACTCGCGCACACTGGAGCGGATTTGTTTCGCTACAAAAAATGCTACGTCTTCTGATATATGCACTTTTGATTCTTCGGCTTTTTTAAGCAAAATTGCGACACGCATTTCTAGCTCTGGCGGCTCTACTGCAACCGTTAAACCCCAGCTGAAGCGCGTACGCAAACGTTCATCTACATCTGCAATTTCTTTTGGGTAGGTGTCACAGGTAATTACAATCTGCTTTTTTTCTTCAATCAAGGTGTTAAATGCATAGAAAAACTCTTCTTGCGTACGATTTTTCTTGGCAAAAAACTGTATATCATCGATTAACAATAAATCCAATGAATGATATTGGCGTTTAAAATCATCAAACGCTTTGTTTTCATAAGCTTTTACTACGTCAGATACATAGCGTTCCGCGTGTAAATAGCGAATATTGGCATCCGGCTTTTGTTGTTTTAGTTGATTACCAATCGCTTGCAACAAATGCGTTTTACCTAATCCAACACCACCGTAAATAAATAACGGGTTATAAGATTGGCCTGGATTATCAGCCACTTGAATAGCCGCTGCGCGCGCGAGTTGATTGGCGCGACCAGTGACATAGTTATCAAAATTAAAACTGGTATTTAACCCAGACGTGCGTTCACCAATGCGCCGGTTAACAGGTAATTTATTAGCAGTATCTTTATTATCTATCGCATCAATTATTTTTTTCTGTGAGGATGCGCGCACTAAATTGCCTAAATTAGCCGGTATATTCTTTTTAAGATTATTTTTTTCAGCACTTTCAGGTTTTGCAAGATTAAGACAAAGCTCAACATTGAAATTATTAGGCATTAATTCGGCAGCGATAGACTCGATTTTAGTTAAAAAACGCTCTTTTACCCACTGTTGTACAAACTTATTTGGCGCTAGTACACGAAGAGTCGCGCTGTCTCCCTCTATCGGTTGAACTAACTCAGCTTGCAGAGGTTTAATCCAGGTATTAAATTGTTGCGTTGATAATTCTTGTTCGAAACGACTAAGGCATGTTGGCCAAAAATTATGCATCTGTTTTTGCCCTCTCAAGCTTTAGTGTCATTAATCGGATTAAGTTTTTTAAAATTACGATTACTAGATAAACGCAAACCAGCGATTGAACGCCACATTTAAAGTTTTTCTATAAAATATCTTTACGGCAAAAATTATCTAAATAATGGCATTATTTTAGCTGGTTTAGCATTACTTATCCACAGGCAATTGATTAGATTGTTAATCTAAATATTGATTGACAAAACAACACTTAATCGTGTTTAATAGAGGGCTTTGTTGCATATTGCTTTTGCGGAGAATTAAATGAAACGTACCTACCAACCTTCTAAAACACGTCGTGCACGTACACATGGCTTTTTAGTGCGCATGAAAACTAAAGGTGGCCGCGCTGTAATTGCAGCACGCCGTGCTAAAGGTCGTTCGCGCCTAGGCCTTTAATTATTAACGCTAACCCCTATTTACATGTTTAAAGGGTAGTTAGAAATTAATAAGAAACCCCTGGTCATGTTTAGTTTGCCTAAACAAGCCAAGCTAATTAAAACGGATGATTTCTCATCCGTTTTTAATTTGCGTAACCGCATTGCAGCGCCTTATTTGGTGATGCGCTTTAGGCCAAACGAGCTAAATAGTCCGCGTTTGGGCTTAATTGTTTCAAAAAAAACAGCCAAATTAGCAGTAAAGCGTAATTATATGCGGCGAGTTTTGCGCGAGTTATTTAGATTAAAACAACATAATTTACCCTCAGTAGACTTGATTGTTCAGGTGCAAAAAAAGTTTGAAAAAACAGATTTTAGTGTGATTAAACAAGAGTTTGAACAGTTAACACTGAAATTAATGGCAAAAAGTTTGTTGAAAACACATAAGTAAACAGTTGCTTAATGTTGCCATGAAACGATTTTTAATAGCTTGTATTAGAATATATCAAGTTGCATTAAGTCCATTTTTTGGACAGCAGTGCCGATTTAGCCCAACTTGCTCATGTTATGCGATTGGATGCATACAAAAACATGGCGCTTTACGCGGCGCATTTTTAACAATAAAGCGCATAGCACGCTGCCATCCTTGGCATGCAGGCGGAAGCGACCCAGTACCTTAAATGCTCAATATTCATTCATGAGTGATTTGTTAACAACCGATTAATAGAAAAAGCCTTATAAACCCATGGATACACGTAGATTAATTTTATTTGTCATTTTTTCCTTCTCAATCATGATGTTGTGGGATGCTTGGCAGCAAAATAGCAATCCTGTCATTGATCCCAAGGTAACAGCGCAAACAGCACCTGCTGCAGCAAATGGTGCGATAACCGCTACTGAGGATGTGAATGGCTCAACCCAAACAATTGTAAACGATGGTAGTTTTAAGCTGACAAGTGGCCAACGCATCAAAGTAAAAACCGATTTGTTCGAGGCGGAAATTGATACTGTGGGTGGTGATTTACGTCGCTTGCTATTGACTAAACATGCGGCATCCCAGTCGAAAGATGGTCAGTTTGTGCTAATGGATGATGCATTCAAACCGATGTTTTATGTGGCGCAATCTGGATTGATGGGAGCAGGTTTACCTAATCATAAATCGTTATTTACCACTACAAACAATAGCTACAATCTGGCTGATGGACAAGCGAGTCAAGAGGTTCGCCTTTCTTGGGCTGGTAATGGCGTCAATGTCGATAAAATCTACACCTTCCACCGTAATAGCTATGTGATAGATGTGCGTTATCAAATCAATAATGCGAGTTCGGCAGCGGTTATGCCTTCTGCTTACTACCAAATAGTGCACGATAGTGAATCAAATCAAGGCTCTATGATGATGCCGACCTTTACTGGCGGTGCCTATTATACGGAAGCGGATAAATTCAAGAAAATTAAATTCGGCGACATGGATGAAGCAAATTTATCCAAGACTACTAAAGACGGTTGGGTAGGTTTAGTGCAGCATTATTTTGCAAGCGCATGGATTCCTGCAACTGGCGTCGAACGCGAATTCTATACAAAAAAATTATCCGATAACATTTTTGCCGTGGGTGTTGTCACGCCTAATCCTAGCATTGCTGCAGGCAGCAGTGCAGAAATCGGCGCAAAATTATTTGCAGGCCCCCAAATTGAGGAGGAGCTAACTAAGGCGGCTCCAGGTTTGGAATACACCGTAGATTATGGCTGGTTAACAATTATTGCAAAGCCACTATTTTGGGTGTTATCTAAGATTAATGATGTAGTGAATAATTGGGGTGTTGCAATTATTTTACTCACGATATTGATAAAAGCGGTGTTTTTCCCGCTATCTGCTGCTAGTTATAAATCGATGGCACAAATGCGCGAATTAGCACCACGCTTGCAAAGCATGAAAGAAAAATTTGGTGACGATAAACAAAAAATGCAGCAAGCGATGCTTGAAATGTATCGTACCGAAAAAATTAATCCCATGGGCGGCTGCTTGCCAATTATTGTGCAAATACCTGTTTTTATTGCTCTTTATTGGGTATTACTTGCATCGGTTGAGTTACGTCATGCGCCATTCTTTGGCTGGATTCAGGATTTATCAGCGACTGACCCATGGTTTATCTTGCCGATTTTAATGGGCGCGACCATGATTATTCAAACCTATTTAAATCCTGCGCCGACGGACCCTATTCAAGCAAAGGTAATGAAAGTCATGCCAGTGGTATTCAGCGTGTTCTTCTTTTTCTTCCCCGCTGGCTTGGTGCTGTACTGGTTGGTGAATAATATCCTATCAATTGCGCAACAATGGTATGTGAACAAAACGATTCATGCTGCCGCGCTTGCTAAAAAAGGCAACATTAAAAAATAACTTATGTTGACGCCAAATGACACCATCGCTGCCATTGCCACTGCGAGTGGCGCCGGCGGCATTGGCGTCGTACGCGTTTCTGGGCCGTTAAGCCAATATATTACAACACAGGTTTTGGGCGTGTGCCCTGCCCCACGCCATGCGGCATATTTACCTTTTTACGACGAACATCAAGAGCTAATAGATCGCGGCATTGCGATCTTCTATCAAAATCCTTATTCCTACACTGGCGAAGACGTGTTAGAACTGCAAGCGCATGGCGGAACAGCGCTGATGCAATTATTATTAGCACGCTGTCTTCAATTAGGCGCACGTCAAGCAGAACCGGGCGAATTTACCAAACGCGCTTATCTCAATGACAAAATAGATTTAGCACAGGCAGAAGCTGTAGCTGACGTGATTAGCGCCAGTACCGTTGAAGCCGCAAAAAGTGCTGTACGATCTTTGTCTGGCGAGTTTTCCATCTGTATAAATCAGGTTTTGGCCAAGTTGATCAATTTGCGCATGTACGTTGAAGCGTGTTTGGATTTTCCTGAAGAAGAAATTGATTTTATTACGCAAGGCAAAGTGGCTGAAAAATTAGCCGCGATTGGGCTGGAATTAAAAAACGTTTTTGCAAAAGCAAAACAAGGCAGCCTTTTGCGAGAAGGAATGCATATCGTTTTGGTCGGCCAACCAAATGTGGGCAAATCCAGCTTGATGAATCAATTAAGCGGAGAAGAAGTTGCAATTGTCACGCCAATTGCTGGAACGACGCGCGACCCTATAAAAAATCTCATACAGATCAATGGCTTACCATTACATATTATTGATACGGCAGGCTTGCGTGACACAGATGAAGAAGTTGAAAAAATCGGCATCGCGAGAACATATCAAGCGCTAGAAAACGCGCAGGTTGCATTATTATTGGTGGATTCAGCTCATGGTATTGGGGAGACCGAAAAAATCGTTTTAAATCGCTTGCCGCAAGGAATCAACAAAATTTGGGTGCATAATAAAATTGATGCGACCAGTGAAGCTGCGAAAATTGTAGAAATTGAGAAAGAAACGCATATTTATCTTTCCGCCAAATACGGTCAAGGTATCGATTTGCTAAAACAACATTTGCTCAATATTGCTGGCTACCAACAAAACGCAGAAGGTGTTTTTATGGCACGCACCAGACATTTAACTGCGTTGGCGCAAATTGACTATCATTTGACAGCCGCCGCAACACAAATCAATGCAGCGGAATTGGTAGCGGAAGAATTAAAGCTAGCACAAGAAGCCTTAAGCAGTATTACTGGCGAATTTACGCCAGATGATTTACTAAGTGAAATATTTAGCAGGTTTTGTATCGGCAAATAAAAAGGCGCATTAGGCGCCTTTTTATTACATAAAAAATTACGTTAACTTATTTAATAAAATTTGCTAATAAATTGTATTTTTCAGCTAGTAAGTAATAAAAAACCAAGCGAGACTTCATGCGATCATCTTTCATTTTTACGCACACTTCTTCAATTGCCGCATCAAGTGATGCATCTGCTTGTGTAAGCCCTAACTTTTTCTTTAAAAAATTTTCACGCACAGTAGCTTTCTCTGCTGCGTCACCACAGGAAATATGGCGCGAGTCTTGTTTTGATAATACTAGTGCATAGGTTCTTGCCATGCCTTGAAGTGCAGCATCATTGATTTTGGCACTATATTTTGCAAGTGCGTCTTTCTGATTCTGAAGGTCAGCCATTTATTTCTCCTAAACAAATTTGTAAATGATTCAACGTATTGTTATGTAATGCATAGCAACAAAAACTAATTCATTACTAGATTGGTTAAAATTTCGACGCATTAAGTGAGTTCGTCACCACTACTATATGCGCGTTATCCGGGATTCGTCAATATATTACTTTGCAAAGTAGGATAAAGATTGTTTCACGTGAAACATTATTAAAACGACACATTTGCATGACTTAACTCTTTGATTAACGTAAAATAAAAGTCTTTGCTAAATTTGCAGCGCATAAAAGCTGCCTTGTTGAAAGATTTGCTTTAAATGATGCAGTTTCCTGATATTTTTGATGTAATTGTGGTTGGCGGCGGCCATGCAGGCACAGAGGCCGCGTTGGCGGCAGCGCGCATGGGGCAAAAAACCCTTTTGCTAAGCCACAACATTGAAACATTAGGCCAAATGTCTTGCAATCCCAGTATTGGCGGCATTGGCAAAGGCCATCTGGTCAAAGAGATTGACGCGCTTGGCGGTCTAATGGCGCAAGCAACCGATACTGGCGGTATTCAGTTTCGTATTTTAAATTCATCTAAAGGCCCTGCGGTGCGTGCTACGCGTGCGCAGGCAGACCGTATTTTGTACAAAGCGGCAGTTCGCCATAAATTAGAAAATCAACCCAATTTGTGGCTGTTTCAACAAGCAGTAGACGATATTATTCTGAATGGCGAGCGTGCTGCTGGCGTGGTGACGCAAATTGGGTTGCGCTTTAATTCGAAAAGCGTGGTGTTAACCGCTGGCACATTTTTAGGCGGCCTGATTCACGTGGGCATGCAGAATTACAGCGCTGGCCGGGCGGGTGACCCGCCAGCTATTAGTTTGGCCGCGCGCTTGCGTGAAATTGGATTGCCGGCGGGTAGACTTAAAACGGGAACGCCACCACGCATTGATGGCCGTACCATTGATTATTCTGTTATGCAGGAACAGCCGGGCGACAGCCCTGCCCCAGTATTTTCATTTATGGGCAATTTGGCGCAGCATCCACAACAAGTGCCGTGCTGGATTACGCACACCAATGAACGCACGCATGACATTATCCGCAGCGGCCTTGACCGCTCACCAATGTATACCGGCGTGATTGAAGGCGTGGGTCCGCGCTATTGTCCGAGTGTGGAAGACAAAATTCACCGCTTTGCGGATAAAGAATCGCATCAATTATTTTTAGAGCCGGAAGGTTTAACCACCAATGAAATTTACCCAAACGGCATTTCAACTAGTTTGCCGTTTGATATTCAGCTTGCATTGGTGCGCTCAATCAAGGGTTTAGAAAACGCGCATATTCTGCGCCCGGGTTATGCGATTGAATACGATTATTACGATCCGCGCAGTTTGAAATCCAGCTTAGAAACCAAAAGCGTACAGGGCTTATTTTTTGCAGGGCAAATCAACGGAACGACTGGATATGAAGAAGCCGCCGCACAAGGCTTGCTAGCCGGCGCAAATGCTGCTTTGTATGTGCAAGGTAAAGACAGTTGGTGCCCTGCCCGTGATGAGGCGTATTTAGGCGTGTTGGTAGATGATTTGATTACCACTGGCGTGACAGAGCCATATCGTATGTTTACATCGCGTGCCGAATATCGTTTGCAATTGCGCGAAGATAACGCTGATATGCGCTTAACTGCCAAAGGGCGCGAGCTGGGTTTGGTGGACGATGCGCGTTGGGCAACATTTGAGAAAAAACTAGAGGCCGTGTCGCGTGAGCAAGCGCGTTTGAAAAAGACTTTTGTGCAGATCGCGACAGATGATGTTTCACGTGAAACACAGGCAACAATTTTAGGTAAGCCTCTCGAGCATGAATATAGTTTGTTTGAATTGTTGCGTCGGCCAGAAGTGAGTTACGAGGGTATGCTAAGTTTGGGCAAAGGCTTTTTAGATGGGGTAGAGCTGGGTGAATTAGATCCAGCCGTGCGCGAGCAAGTGGAAATTGCCGCAAAATATCAAGGCTATATCACGCGCCAGCAAGAAGAAATAGATAAGCAAAAAGGCAGTGAAAATATCAAGTTAATCGGGTTAGATTATGCGGATGTACATGGTTTAAGTATTGAGGCGCGGCAAAAATTAACGCAACAAAAACCGGAAACTATTGGTCAGGCAGGACGTATTTCTGGTATTACACCAGCGACTATTTCTTTGCTACTTGTGTATTTAAAACGTAAACACAAAAAACAAGCTAGCCAAAGTAATTTAAATTCTGACACGCAAGCTGCATGATTCAGGCATTATTAGCGCAAGGTATTGCCAGCATGGGCTTGGCGGTGTCAGATGAAGCACAGCAAAAACTATTAGCCTATTTGGTGCTGCTGCAAAAATGGAGCAAAGTGTATAACTTAACTGCGGTGCGCGACCCGCTAGAAATGGTGACTTTGCATCTGCTGGATAGTTTAAGTGTGTTACCGCATGTTAATAGCAAGAATATATTAGATGTAGGCAGCGGCGGTGGTTTGCCAGGAATTGTATTGGCAATCTGCAAGCCTGAGTTGCAAGTGACCACGATTGATACGGTGCAAAAAAAAGTGATTTTTATGCGCCAGGTAAAAGGCGAGCTGGGCTTGAACAATTTAACGGTGGTGCATGCGCGGGTGGAAAGCTTTCAGCCTATTCAGCCGTTTGAACTGGTGATATCGAGAGCGTTTTCAGAAATTGCTTTATTTATTCGGTTAACTAAGCATTTGATTGCAAAAAATGGCCAGTGGTTTGCCATGAAAGGCATGATGCCAACAAGTGAGATACAAGGTTTGCCGATTGTGCCAGTGAATATTATTGCATTGAAAGTGGCGGGATTAAACGCTGAGCGACATTTAGTAGTGTTTAAAAATGTTGCTTAAGTTTTCTTAATGTAATGCCTAGTAATTACGAAGTTTGAGTAATGCGTAGTTAATTAAAGAATAATTCATGAAAATATTAGCGATTACCAATCAAAAAGGCGGCGTGGGTAAAACCACTACTTGTGTGAATTTGGCGGCTAGTTTGGCTGCCAACAAACAAAAAGTATTGCTAGTGGATTTAGATCCACAAGGCAACGCCAGTACTGGCAGCGGCATCGATAAAGCACATCTTAAATTAAGTATCTATCATGTATTAATTGGTGAAAAAACCTTAGCAGAAGTGATTGTTAAAAGCGAAAAAGGCGGCTTTGATATAGCGCCTTCTAATCGCGAGTTGGCGGGTGCTGAAGTTGAGCTGGTTAATGAATTGGCACGCGAAATGCGTTTAAAACAAGCCATTTCAGCGATTTCTGGTTACGATTATGTGCTATTGGATTGTCCCCCTGCCCTTAATTTAGTCACTGTGAATGCATTAACTGCAGCTGATACCGTGATGATTCCTATGCAATGCGAATATTATGCGCTAGAAGGTTTATCGGATTTAGTGAATACCATTAAAAAAGTGCGCGCGCACTTGAACCCAAAATTAGAAATCGAAGGCTTGTTGCGTACTATGTTTGATAATCGCAATATGCTTGCTCAACAAGTATCGGCGCAGTTGGTCAGCCATTTTGGTGACAAGGTATATAAAACGGTGATACCCCGCAATATTCGCCTGGCTGAAGCGCCGAGTTATGGCTTGCCTGTGCTGATGTACGATAAAACGTCTAAAGGTGCAATCGCTTATTTAGACTTATCGGCGGAAATTATTAATAAAAATCAACAGGTTAATAAAAAAGTTGATCAATTACAAGGTGTTATAAATGGTTAAACTAAAAGGTTTGGGGCGCGGTTTAGATGCATTATTGGCGAATGATGCAGAGATGACTGCGCAAGGCGATGCGCTGATGATGTTGAATGTTGACCAGTTGCAACCTGGTAAATATCAGCCACGTTCATATATGGATGAAGATGCGTTGCAAACTTTGGCTGATTCGATTCGCAACCAAGGAATTATGCAGCCGATTTTAGTGCGCAATGTGGGCGACAACCAATACGAAATCATTGCCGGTGAACGCCGTTGGCGTGCGTCGCAATTGGCAGGTTTGACCGAAGTGCCCGTTTTGGTGCGCGAGATTGCCGATGAATCTGCCCTAGCCATGGCATTGATTGAAAATATTCAGCGTGAAAATTTGAATCCACTAGAAGAAGCGCAAGGTATTAAGCGCTTAGTCGATGAGTTTGACATGACGCACGAAAAAGCCGCTACCGCAGTTGGCCGCTCACGTGCGGCAGTATCCAATTTGCTGCGACTGTTGTCTTTGTCGTCGCCCGTGCAAGATCTGTTAATGCACAATAAGCTGGATATGGGACACGCCAGAGCGTTAATCGGGCTGGATGCGGCACAGCAGATTATGCTGGCGCATAAAATTATGCAGCAAGATTTATCGGTACGCGATGTTGAAAATATGGTGAAAAAGTTAGCCCAGAACAGTCAGCCTACTGCACATAAAACCGCTGTTAATCATGACGTTTTGGCCCTGCAAAACACATTAAGCGAAAAAATTGGCGCCAGCGTGAATATTTCAGCTAAAGAAAACGGCTCAGGCATGCTTAAAATTAACTACAGTAATTTAGATCAATTGGATGACATTATTAGCAAAATGATGCGCTAAGTGTTTCATTTTGCGCGAAACTTATCGCATATTTACACTTACTACTTGACTAAAAACGCGTAATAATTCAAAATCGCGGACTTTGCTGATAAGCCCATT
>JAZKEJ010000112.1:0-1615 GCA_040387095.1 Pseudomonadota bacterium
TTATAAGTTAATTTTGATCATTATTTAGTCGAATCAATGGTGAATCATTTAAAAAGTATTCAGTTAGTCCAAGGCAAATTTGCCTGTTTCCAACCGTTAACTAAGGTGCGCTGTTTTTGTGCATTGGCTTCGCCTTCAAAACCTTCTAGCATGTTGAATGCGTGACTATAGCCTATTTGCTGTGCCAAAACGGCCGCACTGTGGCTTCTGGCGCCAGTTCGGCACATAAATATAACCGTTTTGTTCGGCGCAACTTTCGCTTGTAACTGCGCACCAAAATCGGTGTTTGAAACCATGCCAGGATAAAATGCCCACTCAATGTGCGTTGCATCAGGTACGCGCCCGACTAAATCCAACTCCGCTTGTGAACGCACATCCACCAAAATCGCATTGGCTTGTTGCAATAAAAAGTAAGTTTCTTGCGGTGTTAATTCGCCTGAATAAGGCAATTTTTTTTCAACTGCGCGTTTTCTTGCCTGATTCATCACTTCTTCAATATTTTGCATAGCAATCCTTCACGCTGATTAGCGTTATCAATTTATTTGCAATAAATTATAGCGCGAAAAACCTGGCAATTCTGTGCAATGTAAATTGCACCAAGTTAAAAAGCATCGCACCAAAATAGTGCTGATTTAGTTTAAATGCGCGCAATTTGTGCATGTGCTTTGGCGTTTATTCGTTAAGTGAATGCCACAAAGCCATTTTTTGCTATTTTTTGCTGGCACACTTCCTGCTAAAATAACTCGTTAAAAGTTGATACGAAAATTGCGATGCAATGTTATGGCGATTTTATATCAACCAATTTACGCAATTCATCTTCACTCGTTACACATTATTGGTTAAGCGCTATTTGTCTGTTATTAAATATTTAGTTAGTTATTAAAACTTAGTTTGTCTGTTATTAAATTTAGGAGAGAGCAATGTCAGTTGCAAATGTAATGAAAATGGTAAAAGAAAACGACATCAAATTCGTCGATTTTCGTTTTACTGATACGCGCGGTAAAGAACAACACGTAACGGTGCCTGTTTCAGCTTTCGATGAATCAAAATTTACCGAAGGTCATGCATTTGACGGTTCTTCAATCGCGGGTTGGAAAGGTATTCAAGCTTCTGACATGCAATTAATGCCTGATGCATCAACGGCAAATATCGATCCATTCATGGACGAGCCAACATTGATTTTAACCTGTGATGTGGTTGATCCAACGGATGGTAAAGGTTATGACCGCGATCCACGTTCACTAGCTAAACGTGCTGAAGCTTATTTAAAATCAAGCGGTTTAGGCGATACTGCTTACTTTGGTCCAGAGCCAGAATTCTTTATTTTTGATTCAATCAACTGGTCTGTGGATATGCACGGTAGCTCAGTTAAAATCAATTCAGAAGAAGCTGCATGGTCTTCTGGTGAAAAATTCGAAGGCGGCAACACTGGCCATCGCCCAGCGGTTAAAGGCGGTTACTTCCCAGTTCCACCAGTCGATTCATTGCAAGATGTTCGTTCTGCCATGTGTTTAACATTAGAAGCGATGGGCGTGCCAGTTGAAGTGCATCACCATGAAGTGGCGACTGCTGGCCAATGTGAAATCGGTACGCAATTCAGCACATTAACAAAACG
>JAZKEJ010000113.1:0-2006 GCA_040387095.1 Pseudomonadota bacterium
CAACCCCTTCCCTGTTTAACTCTGAAACCTCGGGCGAAACTCTGAGGTTGATCCTGCCGCCTGCCAGGACCGTTGGTGTAAACTTAACGCCTACACCAAACTCTTTTTCTTCCAGCGTTATAGTGGGAATGCCGTTATTATTGTTTTGCGAAACAGGTATGAAAATAGTACCGCCCGCTAAGAAACTACCTTCCTGACCACTAATTGCCATGATGGAGGGTTCTGCTAAAATTTTAATTAGGCCATCTCTTTTTTCAGCATCCAGCGCAAAGTTTTTATCAGAGTTTTTAAAACCGCTTACAGCGCCACCAGTTGCGGCACCAGCAGTGCTTAAGAAGTTTGTAATTAGTCTATAAGTCCAGCTGCCACTGGTTTGGCTTAAACTCAAATTGGCACCCAGTTTATCTAATAAAGTTTTGGAGACCTCAGCCACTTTCACCTCAAGCATCACTTGTTGTTGCGCACTAACAGACAACATATTAACGATACGCGGATTCACCATATCGGTATTCTGCTGAGTCATATTTTGTTGTTGATTATTCTGCTGGTTATTTTGATTGCCGTTAGCGCCACCACTACCAACATTTAATGGTAAGCTTCTACGACGCACATAGGCGCTGGCAATATCGACTGCACGGTTTGCGGTAATAGCATCTTCCACTGTGCCCGATAAAATTATTGAGTCGGCTGCCGCAGTGGCTTTTATATTTTTTTCTTCTGGTAATAATTCACCAAGCATTTGCTGTAAACCGTCTGGATCCATACTGACGGTGACATCAATAATGGTACAGGTACCACTTTTGCCCTGAATGATCATATTGGTAGAGCCAATATCCAGTCCCAATAAATACAAAGTCTGTGGTGTAATCAGCTTGGCTTGAACCACCTCCGGGTTACCTATGCTGCGGGTAGCTAGCGGCTCTGGCAATTTAATCAGGGTTGATTTGCCCAGCGGTAAAATCAGCTTTGCCGGGTTGGCGATTTGGCCCACGCAACCATCTTCTTTTGCCGTGATCACTGCATCTTGCGACGCTGCAGCAGGTGCTGTTTTGCGCGCCAATGCAGGGCTATTAATCAATAACAAACCGATTATCAAAGTGGTTAACTGTAGCGATTTGTTTAAATTGTTTGCCACTTTGTTTTGCTTATATTCTTTTTGCTTAAACATTGTTAACCTCTCAGGCTGGTTTTTTATAATATTTACATTGGTTTTAAATCACTTACTTCCATTTAAAAGCACTCTAAAGATTCTGTTAAACCAGTGATTACCCTAGAGCATTGCTTGCGCACGACTGGTGCGGGTTTGGCTGCAACCATTACTTTTTTAATAATCACTTTGGGTGGTGCATCAGCAGCCATTGGTGTTTCTGGTATGGGCTCTTCAAATTCAAGTAATGAGTTTTTAGTGACGCCTTCCGTTTTGGCATTCACTACATCGGCTTGATTACGCAATACCAGTGACAAATCGCCAATGCTGCGTGCCAAGTCGATCATTTCTGCTTGCTCGGGCGACACTTCCAAGGTCACCGCATTCACTACTTTTGGGGTGGTTTCGTCGCGGCCGGCTTCTTGCGCAACGGCTAGTACTAGAATATGCTCAAGCACAATTTTTGAAATATCTTTGCTGTTTTTATTGTTACCACTGCCCTCTTCTTTTTCAGTGTTCACAATGATGTCGACAAAATTACCAGGTAGCGCAAAACCGGCAACGCCCACCACATCGTTTACCCGCACAGTAATCGCACGTTTACCTTCTGCAATCACTGCAGATAAACCACCTAATGAACCTTCCGGGGCGAGCTTGGTGGCTAATACTGGCTCACCGACTTGCAAGGCGGATTTAGTCACGCGGCCATCGAGTTTTTTAAGATCGGAAAAAGATTCTGGTGGCATAATATTGGCAGGCCAGCTAACTAACTTAAACATATTGCTGGTGAGTTTTTGCCCCATATTGATTTCTTGCGCAGCCACTGCAACTTGATTCACCTGTGTAGAGCGCTGCTGTA
>JAZKEJ010000114.1:0-1584 GCA_040387095.1 Pseudomonadota bacterium
CAATGGTTGATGCCGCTATTGCTCAAGGCAGTGAAGCCGATAAAATCACTTGGGAGTATGCAGCAGAAGTAGACAGAAATAGTCCACTTGTTGCTAATATGAAAGTTGGATTGGATCTATCCGATGCTGATTTAGACGGGCTATTTTCACTGGCAGCATCGTTATGATAATCCGTTGGCTGTTCTACTTAATCCCCGCTTTACTGATTGAATTATATTGTTACATCACAGCGCCCATAGTGGCGCTTTTTGTTGTCCGTAGCTGGCAGACAGACACAGTTAAGCGATTGAACCGGCATATGGTTTTATTGCCTAGGGATAACCTTGTTAAGTGGTTGTATTGGCATCAAACACACGATAACAACTGTGATGAATATTTTTATGGCATGTTTAACACAGAAAGCCACTTTACCTGGCTGCGTACTGCTACACAGGAAGATTACGACAATTCTGCATGGCTAAGGTACGTTTGCCGAGTGCATTGGTTATGGCGTAATTGTGCGTATGGCTTTCACTACAACTTATTCAGCACTCCGTTAGAGCCTGTATTAAATACCTATGAAAAAGGTATTGAGGGCGCAGGCTTTTGGTACTTGCTGGAAATGTACAAATACAGCTTTCAATTGCAAGCGCATATCCCTTTAGGTTCTCGTTATTTCAGCGTCAATATCGGCTGGAAGGCGCACAAAAACGTTCCTCGCAAAATGTACGCAAACCGCATCCCGCCTTTCGGCATTAGACAATATAAATAAGAAAGGGCAGCCATGCCGAACATCGCAACACATGCAGAATTAATTAAACCTGCATCGGCAGGGGCATCCGGCTCTTTTATTGCTGGATTACTGCTTGAATATTTGCAAGTAACTCCACCAATATTTGTGGCGGCAGCTTTCGGTGCGATTGTGGCTGTAGCCATGTTGACAAGAGTTGTCTCATTGGTCTTATTTGGCTTCACTCTATCTGCTCGTTTAGTTTCATTTCTTACCGCTTTAACTGGTTGCTTAGCAGCTTGTTACGGTTATCACCTCATTAAACCTATGGTTGGCTTAGACCTTCCTCAAACACCTGCCACCATGCTTCTAGCATTCGTATTAGTTTACTTCTTACCGTTAGTGCTAGATGTTGGCAAAAACAGGATAGAAGGGCTGAAAAAATGAAAGCATTTATGATTTATTTGATTGGCGTGTTATCGGCTTATGGATCAGTAGAAATGTTTTTGATGGCTGAAAAGTCAATCCGTGAGCGCAGATGTTGTGTATTGATGCAAATAGGGGCTGGCTTCGCATTCTGTCTTTGGGCTTTTTTAGATAAATCGTTAGCCAATGTGCCTGTTTTTCTGGGGCTTATTTACATCGCCGCAGATAGGATGCAAACCAGAATAATGAATAAAAAAAGATTAGTAGGTTAATGCTCATGCTCGATTATTTGTTTGAATATTGCAACACAGTTAGACAGACAGAAGTTTTAAACGCGGTAATTAGTGAGGGCAGTAATCGAAAGGCGGCTAAACACTTAAATTGCAGTCCTCAATCTATTGATGAAATCATAGTTAGGCTAAAGCAAAAAGCAGCAGTGCAAGGGGTTA
>JAZKEJ010000115.1:0-28794 GCA_040387095.1 Pseudomonadota bacterium
AGCAGGTTGGTTATTCGGTACAGCTTTAATAGGATTAATGGGATTACGCCGTAGATTGCATTAATCAGTAAATTAGTTTAACAGGGCGATGGTGGAAACCATCGCCTTTTTTATTGAGTAAAAGCTGATGCAATCAATCTAAATCTGCATGACTCACTCTACCCGAACGGGCTATTGTCCTTATTTACAAAACGCTGAATAATGCGTTCCATGTGATTAATAGTTTTGTTATACGGTTTTGTGGGTTTTTATTATTTTTAGGGAGATAAATCATGTTAAGAAAAATATCCAAACCAATTATTGGTTTGTTGTTAGTGTTAGGTTCGGCAACTGCTTCAGCAACTACCTATAATTTTACTGGTATTAACGCTGATCAAGAAGATTTAACTGGTCAGCTTTCAGTGAGTGTAGAACAAACAGGAACTAGTGTTAGCTTTAACTTTGTTAACGATGGCGGTATGGAAGTTGAGTCTTTCATTCGTACAATCTATTTTGACTTTTTAGGTACAAACTTATTTTCTACGCTGAATCAAACTGGTAGCACAGGTTTTGTTAATTTTATTACATCTGCGTCTAGTAATAGCAATTTACCTGAAGGTGAGAATTTGGATCCAGATTTTACTACCGATGCTTCTGCAGTTAGAGCTACAGGCAAAGATTTAGCTGGAAGCGGAATTGATCTTGGTGAGTCGCTTTTATTAACAGCTACATTGTCTAGTAATATTGACATTTTAAATTTACTCAATACTGGTGGCTTGCGTATCGGACTACATGTACAGGGAATTGGTGTTAATGATCAAAGTGATAGTTACGTTAATACTCCACCTAACGCAGTACCATTGCCAGCAGCAGGTTGGTTATTTGGTTCAGCATTAATTGGTTTGATGGGTTTAAGCCGCAGAAAACTATAATTAACACACAACGTTAATTTAATTTCTGCTAAAGGTGATGGTGAAAACCATCACCTTTTTTTATGGTCACAAACCACAGAACTTATGCACTAAAACTAAATTAAAGTATGATATTGGATTGTAAAAAAGGGGACAAAATTGTCTAAAAAAAATATATATTTAAGTGTATTTACGCTTTTGTTTGTTTCAATCAGTGGCTGCCAAGCTGAATCAACTACATCAACACAGGAAAAATCCGCAATGACTGCAAATATCACCGAATTACAGAAAATTGACACACAAGTAGGCACAGGCCGCGAAGCAGAGCCAGGTTTTAACGTGACCGTACATTACACAGGCTGGTTGTACGATGCAGCGGCAGAAAACAAAAAAGGCAAAAAATTTGATAGTAGCGTTGACAGAAAAGAACCGTTTAATTTCTTTTTAGGTGGTGGACAAGTGATTCAAGGTTGGGATGAAGGTTTTGCTGGTATGAAAATTGGCGGCAAACGCACATTGATTATTCCACCAGAAATGGGTTATGGCGCGCGCGGTGCTGGTGGCGCTATTCCGCCAAATGCTACTCTTGTATTCGATGTGGAGCTGTTGGACGTGAAATAAAGGACGTCAAATAAAATTACCAGTTTGCGAGCATTCGCCTTGCGAATTGCCTGCTTAGACACTTTGTTGCCATACGTTGTTACAAGGTTAAAAAATCGTGCTTACATATTATTTGTATGTCGCGCATGCTTTTTTTAACCCTGCGCCTAGACTGGCTTAGAAACTGATCATTTTTGGGTTGGTAACATTTAAAAATAAAGTAGGAATCAATAGTGAAAGTAAGAATTAAATGGGTGGAAGATGTCAGTTTCATTGGTGAATCTGAAACTGGGCATGCTGTTGTATTAGATGGCGCGCCTGAAAATGGTGGCCGCAATATCGGTATGCGGCCAATGGAAATGTTGCTGATAGGCATGGGTGCATGTACCGCATTTGACGTGGTGACGATATTAAAAAAATCGCGTCAGCCCATTGTGGATTGTGTAGCAGAAATAGCAGCGGAACGCGCAGATGAGATTCCAAAAGTATTTACCAAGATTCATGTACATTTTGTGATTACTGGCGATAACCTGAACGAAACGCAAGTGGAGCGTGCAGTGAAATTATCTGCCGAAAAATATTGCTCGGCTTCTATCATGCTAAGCAAATCGGTTGAAATTACACACGATTTCGAGATTAAAGCGAGCCCGGTTTAATGTTAAATATTCAACCAAAAGGTATGTTAGGCATCCGCCATGTGGCTTTGTTTGTAAAAGAGCTGGAAACCGCTATTGATTTTTATACCCGTATTATGGGTATGAAAATTGAATGGCAACCCGATGCAGATAATGTTTATTTGACTAATGACGGGGATGTGTTTGCATTGCACCGCGTAGATTATGTGCCGCAGGCGCAGCAACGATTAGACCATATTGGTTTTGTGTTAGAAACGCCTGAAGATGTAGATAATTGGTATGCGTATTTTGTGCAAAATGGCGTAAAAATCACTGAGGCGCCAAAAACACATCGAGATGGAGCCCGCGGTTTTTATTGTTTGGATGCCGTTGGGCATTTGCTGGAGTTGATTTATCATCCGCCAATCGCGGCGCGATTAAGTCTGGAAAGTAATTAAAAACAGTTTTAGATAGTCTTATATTTTAGAGATTTAACTTTAAAGAAAATAATAGAGTTTTAACGCTTTATTGTGTGATGATCTTAACGGTAAGCGGTGCTTCATTTTCAAGCACATCCAGTAATCTGTCTACATTAGGGTGCTTGCCAGGGCAGTTTTCTGCGTCTTCCGTGTGTTCTGCAAACAAAGCTAAACCTTCAACAGCAGCGTCTAGCGTAATTGCGCCAAACATTCTATATAAATGATGAAACACTTTAAGCGATCCCTGGCTGCCGGGCTTATTTTCAATCACACCGGCAGGTGCGCCATTTTCATCGAATAGCTCAATGCGCTGCACGTCATCTACGCCATCAAGCGTTTGTAATACGTCACTAAATTTTTGCATATTCTATTGCCTTTATTAACGCTTAATTTGATGCCAAATTTTTTGGTTTAATGCTACACATAATATGCAGTACTTGTCATGATTTTAGAAGCGAATTTCATGCCAGCCTTTACAGGTTGCGGTAAATCGCTACCACCAAGCTGTTTTGCCTCTTTTGCATGTGCTGCTTCATCTTGCTGCATCTTGCTAACGATTGTACGCGTTTTAATGTCATCATCGCTCAGTTTACTTAAATGACTGGCTAAATGATTCGATACCTGTTGCTCGGTTTCAGCTAAAAAACCTAAATTCCATTTGTCGTTCATCAAGCCGGCTGTGGCGCCCAAAGCAAAGCTGCCAACATACCAAACAGGATTTAGCAGACTTTTTCTCCCGCCAAGCTCATTCATACGTGCCTCACACCATGCAAGGTGATCAGTTTCTTCTGCAGCTGCGTGCTGCAAACTTTTCACGGTTTGAGGGTTGCGCGATGTAAATGCCTGTCCGCTATATAAGGCTTGCGCACATACTTCGCCCACATGATTAATGCGCATTAATGATGCGGCTTGGCTTTTTTGTGACTCGCTAAGTGGCGTTTCTTCAATGGTGGCATCTGGCCGCTCTCTACCAGCAACTGCTTGCGCAAAAACGGTGCGTAATCCTGTATCAAATGTGGTGATCAATTTGTCTAGTAACATGATTTTCCCTAACCAGTAAGTCCAGTATAACCCAATTGTTTTGCAATCATGACGACACTATGCAATATCTTCCGCAGTGCTTTATAAACACATTATATTCAATAATTGCCAGTTAATTAATACCTAAATATCACAAAAAAACTTGTAAAAAGCCCTGCTAGAAGCAGTGTGGTCAACACACGTCCTAACAGGGCTTTTTTTAAAGAGCGAGAATTATTTTTTAATTTCTGCTGGTGCTTTATCTGTTGCAGGTTTGGTTTCCACAGCAGGTTTTGTATCTGGCGTTTTAACTTCTGGCGTTTTTTGTACTGGCAAACCTTTTAGCACATTCATCGCCTGCACAAATTGAATATCATCTTTGCTGGCTGGCTCAATAGGGCCTTTTTGCTCCGCAAATTTTTTCTCATTGGCTTTTTGAACAGCTGCGGCTTTTTCCGCATCAATTACCTTAGCTGGTGCTTCAGCTTCTGAAGGGTTAGACAAATGTTTAGCCAAATCTGCTTCGCGGATATTATTCGATTGGTCGAAACCATCTTCTACAATAATATCTGGCACGATACCTTTAGCTTGAATTGAACGGCCTTTAGGCGTGAAATAACGTGCAGTGGTTAATTTAATTGCGCTGCCGTTGTTCATTGGCAGGATTGTTTGTACAGAACCTTTACCAAAGCTTTGCGTACCTAAAATCGTTGCGCGCTTATGATCTTGCAATGCACCTGCCACAATTTCAGATGCTGAAGCAGAACCATTGTTAATCAAAACAACAATAGGTGTTTTCTTATAGTCAGCAGACTGATCTTTTAAATAATCCACTTTGCTGCGACGCGCATAATCTAATGGCGTCGCGTTTAAATGCATTTTTGCGTCCGCTGTACGTCCCTCGGTATATACCACTAATTCATCTTTTGGTAAAAACGCAGCCGACACGCCAACCGCCGCATCTAATAAACCACCGGGATTGTTACGCAAATCTAATACGATACCTTTAAATGGGCCTTTATTTTGTACACGTAAATCTTTAAGTGCTTTAGCTAAATCTTCGCCCGTATGTTCTTGGAATTGAGTGATACGTAAATAAGCGTAGTCCTGTTCGATAAACTTGTTTTTAACGCTTTGAGATTTAATGATCGCGCGGGTTAATGTGAAAGTTAACGGTTTGGTTTCGCCTTTGCGCAGTACAGTTAATACAATAGATGTATCTGGCTTGCCTCGCATTTTCTTAACCGCATCATTCAAGCTTAAACCGCGCACCTGCGTTTCATCTAGTTTAGAAATCAAATCACCTGATTTTAAGCCTGCTTTGTAAGCAGGGCTATCTTCAATTGGCGTAATCACTTTAACCAAGCCGTCTTCCATGGCCACTTCTATGCCTAGTCCACCAAACTCGCCTTGAGTGCCTGCTTGCAAATCTTTGTAACCATCTGCATCCATAAAAGTAGAATGTGGATCTAAGCCAGACAGCATGCCAGTCAACGCCTCGTTGATCAGTTTTTTATCCTCAACTGGTTCTACGTAATCGCTTTTTACTTTGCCAAATACTTCAGCAAATACACGCAAATCATCCAACGGCAATTGTGATACATTTGTTTTTTCGGCTAGCGCAGAAAAATTCAGGCTAATTAAAACGCCGACTAAAACACCTGATCCAATCAACCCCATTTTTTCAAAAGAAGACCGCATGCACACCCTTTTCAATAAATTAACTGTTCGCAACACACAAAGTTGATTACACAAAGTTGTGTATATCGCTTAGCTATGAGCTTAAAATAAAACAATAGGTTCATTTTGCGCTATTTCATGTTAATTGAATAGTGCGCACAGGTAATTTTGCCAAACTTTACAATCATAGAGATTAATTTTGAGTACACATATAGTCAACATAGAATTTTGTACACAATGCCGCTGGTTATTGCGCGCAGCTTGGCTTGCGCAGGAATTATTAACTACTTTTGAAACGGATTTAAAAGTGGTCAGTTTGCAGCCTGGCACTGGTGGCATATTTGAAGTGCGATTAAATGATGTGGTGATTTTTAACCGTAAACAAGCAGGGCGCTTTCCAGAATCAAAGGAATTGAAGCAATTAATTCGCGATGTGATTGCGCCAGAGCGTGATTTAGGCCACAGCGACAAGCAAACTTAACGCTTAAAATAAGGCGTTATTTATTTAAGTATTTGATTATTGACCTATTTCCTGGTTATTAATCTATTTGATAGTGACAATGCGAACTATTTGCAATTCTGCAAGCGTTTTTTTATTGGGTTAAACTGCGTTTTCATTGAGCTTGGCTGCGAAATGCAGCACTCAGATTAACGAATAGTTTAGGAGAATAAAAATGTCAGAAGATCATGGTATCAAAAGCCCAGTTGTCAGCGCTTTAAATACAATTTTAGAGTTGGAACTAGCCGGCGTTGTACGTTATACGCATTACGCTTTAATGGTGTTTGGCTACAATCGCATTCCTATCGTTTCTTGGTTGCGTAGCCAAGCAGCTGAATCATTGACGCATGCTGACAAAGCCGGCGAATTAATCACACATTTAGGCGGACATCCATCTTTGTCGATTGGCCCATTACTAGAAACACATAATCACGATATTGGTGATATTTTGCGCGAATCTTTGGCGCACGAAACGGTTTCGCTAAACGCTTATAAAGCCTTGTTGAAATTGGTTGAAGGCGATTCTGTGATGCTGGAAGAGTATGCGCGTGAAATGATTTATCAAGAAGAATTGCATTTGGGTGAAGTAGACAAAATGTTACGCAAACCAGGTGAGATTGCTAAGTTTCACGAGTAGATTTAAATTTGAATAAAAATCAATCTAAATAAAAAGCGGCCATGGTCGCTTTTTTATTGGTTAAGTAAGTCGCTTATATTGATACTTAATTAGAATTAGCAGCCGACTTTTCAACTTCTGTATCCAGTCGTTGAGCACCATTAAAACGGCTTGCCCAATAACCACTTTTCATACTTTCTACCCGCACAACTTTGCCAGCACTTGGCGCATGAATAAATTTGTTATCACCCACATAAATTCCAACATGTGAAAAAGCCGATTTTAATGTATTAAAAAATACTAAATCACCCGGCTGTAATTCATCTTTTTTAATGGTGTTGCCAATTTGACTAATGGCACGCGCGGTTGGTGGCAACGATAAATTGGTGGCTTGTCTAAACACATAGCGCACAAATCCACTGCAATCAAAACCAGTTTCCGGGCTTTTTCCACCATATTTATATTGAATGCCAGTTAAACTCAATGCGTTAACTAATACTTCTTGGGCGCGGGCTTGCCAATTATCAGCTTTTTGTTGATGATGAATATCTTGATTTTCATCTGCGCTATATAGCTTAACGCCAGCAGCACTTTCTAAAAACGATTCTTCTGCATTTGTATTAAAACAAACGCTCAAAAAAACAATTAACGATAAAACAAAAAACTTCATGCAGTCATTTTTTCCCAGATAAATTTAGCGTTAACTAACTGTGTTAAGCAATGAAATGAAACCTAATCTTAAATAAGCAAAGTTAAAGTAGGGCTAAGGTTGAAGTTCAAAATAGGCAAGTTTGAACCACTTATTTTTTTGCCATTGCGTTTTTAATCAGGCCAGCAATTAGCAGCAATACAACGCTAAAATCACCACCACCCAAAATACCGACTATTGAATTGCCAGCATGCCTAATACTAAATATTGTTCATTAAACCGCCTGCAACATGACCATCTACGGCGCTACCAATTGATTGAATAATCAAGCTACGGATATCACGAATTAAAATGTTCATTTCAAACTAACAGCAGCGCTAGGCTAGCAACTTATAAAACATAACGCAATACTTTTTCCATGTGCCGCCGAATCGCATAACGATTCATGGGATAATTTAAGCATGGATGAAAACTCACAATTAACGCAGGTTTTTAAGCAAGACGGAACTCTGGCAGAGGCAATTAAAGGTTATTCCGAACGCAGTCAACAATTGGAAATGGCGCTGGCGATTGAAGCAGCTATTAAAGACAACAAACAACTAGTGGCTGAAGCGGGCACCGGCACCGGCAAAACGTTTGCTTATCTTGTTCCAGCATTGCTTTCTGGCGGAAAAGTGATTATTTCTACTGGCACTAAAACACTGCAAGATCAATTATTTAATCGCGATTTGCCCAATGTGCGCGATGCGCTAAAAATGCCTGTTACCGTTGCCATGTTAAAAGGCCGTTCCAATTACGTGTGCCATTATCATTTAGAAGCCGCCGCGCAAAGCGGCCGTTTTGCTAGCCGCGAAGACGCAAAATACGTGCACATAATCCAAAATTTTGCTGAAAATAGCAAAACTGGCGATAAAAGTGAGTTAACTGAAGTGCCAGAAAACGCCACTATTTGGCTCAATGTCACCAGCACACGCGATAATTGTTTGGGGCAAGATTGCAATTTTTATAAAGATTGTTTTGTGATGGAAGCGCGCAAAAAAGCGCTGGCTGCCGATGTTGTGGTGGTCAATCACCATCTGTTTTTTGCCGATGTGATGCTGCGCGATGAGGGCGTAGCGGAGTTATTGCCAAGTGCTAACACCGTGATTTTCGATGAAGCGCATCAATTGCCTGAAGTGGCCGGTTTATTTTTTGGCGAAGATATTTCCACCAGCCAGTTAATTGAGCTATGCCGCGACAGCACCGCCGCGCACTTAACGCTTGCCAAAGATTGTGTCGCGCTGGCTGAAACCATACCTAAGCTGGAAAAAGCCTGCAAAGATTTTAGGCTAATATTTCAGTACGAAGGCTCACGCATGCCAGTACAAAAAGCCTTGGCACTGAAAAATTTTGAATCTGCATTTATTGACATGCAAACAGCGTTAAGTCAACTCAACAAAGTGCTGGAAAGCCAAGCTGCGCGCGATCCTATGCTGGAAAAATGCTGGCAACGCGGCGAGGCTTTAAAAGAGCAACTAAATAATTGGTTTAAAGCCGAAAATGCGAATTTGGTGCGCTGGGTAGAAGTGTTTACACAATCCGTACAACTACACGCCACGCCCTTGAGTGTTGCAGATGGCTTTAGCAAACAATTAAATGCTCAACCACGTGCCTGGATTTTCACTTCTGCAACGTTAGCGGTTAAAAGCGATTTCAGTCATTACATCGCGCAAATGGGTTTGCACGCGGCAGAAACAGGTTTTTGGGAAAGCCCATTTAATTACGATGCGCAAGCGCTTTTATATGCGCCGCAAAATATGCCAGACCCTAATTCTAGCGCTTACACGGCCGCTGTTGCTGCCGTCAGCCTACCTGTCATTCAAGCCAGCCAAGGCCGCGCATTTGTACTTTGTACATCGCTAAAAGCCATGCGCGAAGTGCATGCGTTATTAAAAGATGCATTTGCAACTGCCGGCATGGAATACCCATTATTGATGCAAGGCGAAAGCACGCGCACGGAATTGCTAGATAGATTTCGTGCACATGGCAACGCAGTGCTAGTCGGTAGCCAGAGCTTTTGGGAAGGTGTCGATGTACGCGGCGAAGCGCTTTCAGTCGTCATTATCGACAAACTGCCGTTCGCCCCGCCTGATGACCCTGTGCTATCTGCTCGCATCGATAAAATGAATCAAGAAGGCAAAAATGCGTTTATGGAATATCAATTGCCATATTCCGTGATTACCTTAAAACAAGGCGCAGGACGATTGATACGCGATGAAACGGATAGAGGCGTGCTGGTGATTTGCGACCCAAGATTAATTACAAAACCTTATGGAAAACGTATTTGGCAAAGCCTGCCGCCGTTTAAACGAACGAAAGAATTGGCAGATGTTGAGGCGTTTTTTGCCAGCTAACTTTAAAAATCTATGATAGAAATTTCTGAAACCGAATACGAACTCACCGCTATCCGCGCACAAGGCGCTGGTGGGCAGAATGTGAATAAGGTTTCTAGCGCGATTCATTTGCGTTTTGATATTGTTGCCAGTAGTTTGAGCGATTGGTTGAAACAAAAGCTAATTGATAGCAAAGATAATCGCATTACAGATGAAGGCGTGCTGATATTAAAAGCCCAGCAATACCGCACGCAAGAGGCGAATAAAAAAGATGCCATCAAGCGTTTGCATGAGATTGTGAATGCGGCAAATCAGGTTAAGCCCACACGTTATGCGACTAAACCGAGTTATGGTTCTAAACAACGACGATTACAAGGTAAGACGATTCGCAGCCACGTGAAGCAATTGCGCGGTAAAATAGCGGCTGATTAATCCAATTTACACCGTATGAATCTATTGGCGCTCGACACTTCTACTGAGTTTTTATCGTTAGCATTAACGCTGGACGATAAAATCTTTACGCATTATGAAGCCGCAGGCTCGGCGGCATCGCAATTGGTGTTGCCGCAAATTCAGGTTTTGCTGGATAGTGCCAATATGAAACTGAAAGATTTAGATGGCATCGCTTTTGGCGCAGGCCCAGGTGCGTTTACCGGCGTGCGTATTGCAACTGGGGTGGCGCAAGGTTTGGGTTTTGGCGCCAATTTACCTGTTGTAGGAATTAATACATTAACGGCGGTGGCAGAGGCAAGCGGACACGATAAAGTGATTGTTTGTTTAGATGCTCGCATGGGCGAGATTTACCATGCGGGATTGCTTAAAGAAAATGGCAGTTGGTTTGAAATAAGCCAAACTAAAGTATGCAAACCGCAAGATGCGCCAAAGTTAGAAGGTGAAAATTGGGTTGGCGCAGGCAGTGGCTGGGCGACCTATGTGGATAGCTTAACCCACATTTATGCACAACATTTAAGCCAGAGCTTATCCAATGTTTTAGACGACATTACACCCACTGCCGAAGCGATTTTGTGTTTGGCGCAGCCTGTTTTTGAATCAGGCCAAGCGAAACCGGCGGCGGAGGCGATGCCAATTTATATCCGTCATCGTGTTGCATTAACAACGCTTGAGCGCGAACAAGGTTTGCGATTATGAGTGCCGTCCTGAAAACTAACTATCATCTTCGGCCTATGCAAATGGCTGATTTGGATGCGGTGATGGCGATTGAGCCAACGATTTATACACATCCGTGGACGCGCGGCAATTTTAGTGATTCGCTCAACTCAGGCTACAGCGGTTGGGTTTTAGAGGCAAATCAACAGATGATTGGATACGCACTGTTGATGATGATATTAGATGAAGCACACCTGCTTAATTTAAGCGTAGCAAAAGACCAGCAAAAACAAGGTTTGGGCCAATATTTATTGGAACATATGTTGCAAGTCGCTAAAAATCACAAAGCCAGCAATATATTTTTAGAAGTGCGTCCCAGTAATATTTCTGCGATTGCCTTATATGAAAAGTTGGGCTTTTGCGAAATGGCTGTTCGCCGCAACTATTATCCCGCACATGATGGGCGTGAAGATGCGGTATTAATGGGATTGGCGATTTAATGGTTACGCAAGATGACAGCTATCAAATGACACGTGAAGACATATTGCGTGAACTGGAATTGTTGCCAGTCTGGCAGTTACGTGCGCCATTCCCAGCAATGCTCTTTGCTGAATCTTTGCCGTCTGTTTCAGTTGTAGATGCCCAAAATACACTGGAAAAAGGTGAGTCAAGCGAAAATAGCTTGATTGAAAATGCAGTTACAAACACAGCCTTTTTAGTATCTTCGGACGATAAAAAATGGGTATTTGTGTTGCCAGCAGTTCTGGTTGGGCAATCTGACGAGTTATTTACCAATATTTTACGTGCGCTAAAAATCAAACCGACGCAAATGGCGCATAGCCTGCAATTAATACAAGATATTGAGCAGTTGGGCGCTAAGATAGTAATAGCGATGGGCGAAATTGCGGCGCAACAGTTATTAACCAGCGCAGAAACAATTGAAAATTTACGCGGCAAATTGCATCTGGTAAATGGCATACAAGTGGTGGTGACTTATCACCCTGACGAGTTATTACAGCATTTACCTAATAAGGCGAAAACGTGGGATGATTTGTGCATAGCGTTAAGCGCTGTCAGTGCTTGATTGCAGGTCTTGAAATAAAAGGTTTTGACCCAACTAAACAATTAAATTGATTATATTAAGGAGTTAAAAATGCGTACTTTTTGGCAGAAATTTTTACCACTGGTTTTAGTGTTAAGTTTATCGAGTTGCGGCTACAACACGTTTCAAAATTTAGATGAAGAAGCAAAAGCCAGTTGGTCAGAAGTGTTAAACCAGTATCAACGCCGTGCAGATTTAGTGCCTAATCTGGTGGAAACCGTAAAGGGTTATGCCGCGCATGAGCAAGAAGTATTAACCGATGTTGCCAATGCCCGTTCAAAAGTGGGTAGCATGCAAGTCACACCCGAATTGCTGAATGATCCGGAAGCATTTGCCCGATTTCAAGCAGCGCAAGGCCAGTTAACCAGCGCGTTATCACGCTTGATGGCGGTGGCAGAAAATTATCCGAATCTGAAAGCTGATCAAGGTTTTAGAGATCTGCAAGCGCAATTGGAAGGCACAGAAAATCGCGTAACAGTGGCGCGTAATCGCTACATTACGACGATTAAAGATTATAACGTTGCCGTGCGCAGCTTCCCGAACAATTTGACTGCAATGATGTTTGGCTATAAAACCAAGCCATCATTTACGGTGGAAAATGAAAAGGCGATTGCTGTACCGCCTAAAGTGGATTTTGGTGATTAAGTTAGCTTAGTTAACACTCACTAACTTAACTTTTTAATTCCATCCTTACTTTTCTGCAGAATTAAGTGGTTTACAAACTAAAAGCCAGTATCTATGCGTTATGCCTGATGTTGTTATTTGCATCAAGCATGACGCGTGCAGAGCTGGTTGCGATTCCTGAACTGAAATCGCGTGTTACTGATTTAACCCAGACATTATCTACAGAACAACAAACCCATCTAGAAACAAAGCTAGCGGCTTTTGAGCAACAAAAAGGCAGCCAGATCGCTTTGCTGATTGTACCCAGCACACAGCCAGAAGATATTGCGCAGTATTCCATTCGCGTGGTAGACCAATGGAAAGTCGGCCGCGAAAAAATTGACGATGGTTTATTAGTTCTGGTTGCGAAAGATGACCGAAAATTGCGCATTGAAGTCGGCTATGGCTTGGAAGGTGCGATTCCCGATTTAATTGCAAAGCGCGTGATTAATGAAGTCATTTCACCCAGATTTAAGCAGGGTGATTACTTTGGCGGATTGGATGCAGGTGTAAATGCGTTGATTGGTTTGGTAGATGGCGAGCCTTTGCCAGCGCCAGCCAAAGCTGCAAATAGCAGCAGTAAGTTGGAAAATTTGCTGCCTATATTGCTATTTGGCGGCTTAATGTCGGGCTTGTTTTTGCGTAGTATCTTTGGCACATTTGGCGGTAGCGCGTTAAATGGCGGCTTGGTTGGCGGCGCGGTTTGGTTTTTAGGTTTTGCGCTTGGTGGTGCAGTTATTTTGGCTATTGTTGCTTTCTTTTTCACCATGCTAATGGGCGGTCGCGGTTTAGGTGGAATACCTATGGGCGGCGGTGGTTTTGGCGGTGGTTCAAGTAGCTGGGGCGGTGGTGGTGGTGGCGGTTTTGGCGGTGGCGGGGCTTCTGGTGATTGGTAATGGCGGAGAATATTGTTAAATGAAACGTAGACATCCCATTGCACGATTTTTTGCACATCTTATCAGTAGCGCTAAGCCGTCGAAATGGCAAGTGCATCAGCATTTTTCAAAAGCGGCTTTACAGCATATTGAGCAGGCAATCAAAGCTAGCGAATTAACCCATACTGGTGAGATACGTTTTGTGGTGGAAGCAGGATTGCATCCGCTGGAAATTATCACCAAAAAAATGCCAAAAAAACGTGCGATTGAGTTGTTTGGTTTGCTTAATATTTGGGATACGGAACAAAATAATGGCGTGCTGATTTATCTGTTATTGGCAGACCGTGATGTGGAAATCGTGGCGGATCGCGGGATTCATCAGCATGTTGGCAATGATGGTTGGGAAACGATTTGTCATGCGATGGAGTTGCAGTTTCGGCGTGGCGAATTTGAAGCAGGCGTGTTGGATGGCATTCAGCAGATTGGTGCTTTGCTGCATCAATATTATCCAGCTAATGGTGAGGATAAAAATGAGTTGCCAAACGCTACGGTTATTATCTAGACCATCATTATTTACGCTGCTACTATTATTTGCAGCATGTAAAACGCATGCTGCTTTATCCGACATGTCGCGCATATACCGCCAAACACCTAGCATGCAATCATTTGAAATTTGTTTTGGCGGCGGTTGTGCCGAAATAAAAAATGTTTCCTTAACGGATGAAGACTGGCAAAAAGTGGTGCATTTATTTGAAGTGAAAAAACCGATAAATGCGACTCAGGAACGCGAAACAATCGCTCAAGCGATTGGCTTATTAGAAACAATTATTGGTGTAAAAAGCGGTACTAATAATGATACTGCAGGTACCTTTTATGATGGCCAGTTAACAGGCCAGCTGGACTGTAATGATGAGGCAATCAATACCACAACCTACATGCGATTAATGCGGCAGGCTGATTTGATTAAATGGCATGCAATAGAAGATACCCGCACGCGAAATTTCTTCTTCAATGGCTGGCCACATTCTACTGCGGTGATTCGTGATGCCAACACTAACGAGCAATTTGCGGTGGACAGCTGGTTTTATGATAACGGTACGCCGCCAGTGATTGTGCCATTTACGCAGTGGAAAGCAGGGTTTAGACCTGCTGATACACCAATCGACCATCCTAGAACGACAAAAATAAAGTAATCATAAAAATTAAGACAATGCTAATTAAAAGCTTATAGATAAGTCATTACTGACTTAATGTGTTTTTACCGTTAAAATTCGGTTTCAATTTTTATTCCACACCATTTCCATGCGCGCATCCCAATTTTTTATTGCCACCCAAAAAGAAGCTCCAGCTGATGCTGAATTAATCAGTCATAGATTAATGGTGCGTGCCGGCTTAATTAAAAAGCTGGGCAGCGGCCTATATAGCTGGATGCCATTGGGTTTACGTGTGTTGCGCAAAGTTGAAAATATTGTGCGCGATGAAATGAATAAAGCAGGTGCGCTAGAATTACTCATGCCAGCCGTTCAGCCAAAAGAGCTGTGGGATGAAACAGGCCGCTGGGCGGTTTTTGGGCCACAGATGCTTAAAATCAAAGATCGCCATTATAGAGATTTTTGTTTTGGTCCAACACATGAAGAGGTGATTACCGATATTGCGCGTCGCGAAATCAATAGCTATAAGCAATTGCCGCTTAATTTTTATCAGATTCAAACCAAATTCCGTGATGAGATTCGCCCACGTTTTGGCGTGATGCGCGCCCGCGAATTTATGATGAAAGATGCGTATTCATTTCATACTAATTTTGAATCGTTAAGCAAAACCTATGCAGAAATGTACCAAGCCTACAGCAATGTATTTACACGTTTGGGGCTAAAGTTTCGTGCGGTAAAAGCCGACTCTGGCGCGATTGGCGGCGATGGCTCGCAAGAGTTTCATGTATTGGCCGATAGCGGGGAAGACGCGCTGGCCTACTGCGAAAATTCGGATTACGCCGCCAATGTGGAATTGGCGGAAGCGTTGCCAGAAACTGATGTTAGGGCAACTGCCAGCCAAGCGTTAACCGAAGTTGAAACGCCCAAACAAACCACTTGTGAAGATGTGGCGAAATTATTAGGAATTTCAGTCAAAAATACGGTTAAGTCGATTGCCTTAATGGTCAAAACCGATGCTAAAAATGACTCAGAAACGGAACAGTTTTACTTGGTTCTATTGCGCGGCGACCACAGTTTAAATGAAGTAAAAACGGGCAAAGCATTAAGTAAATTAACAAAAGGCGGTGAATTTAGATTCGCCACTGAAGAGGAGATTCGCGCTAACTTAAATTGCCCACCTGGCTTTATCGGGCCAGTGAATGTTGGCGAAAATGTCACGGTAATTGCAGATAAAGCAGTTGCAAGCATGAGCGATTTTGTCTGTGGCGCAAATAAACCAAAATATCACTTAAGCGGCGTTAATTTTGGTCGCGATTTGCAAGAGCCTGTTTTGGTCGCCGATATCCGCAATGTGGTCGATGGCGACCTAAGCCCAGATGGCAAAGGCACATTAAGCTTATGTCGCGGTATTGAAGTTGGGCATATTTTTCAGTTGCGCACCAAATACGCACAAGCCATGAACGCAACGTATCTGGATGAAAACGGTCAATCCCAAGTGATGGAAATGGGCTGCTACGGTATTGGCGTTTCGCGCATTGTGGGTGCGGCGATTGAGCAGGGCAATGACGAAAAAGGTATTATTTTTCCATTAAGTATGGCGCCATTTGCGCTGGTGATTTGTCCAATTGGTATGGATAAAAGTGAGTTAGTGAAAAATACTGCCAATCAGTTGTATGCAGATTGCAAAAAAGCCGGCTTTGATGTGCTGCTGGATGACCGCGGCGAACGTCCTGGTGTGATGTTCGCAGAAAGCGACTTAATGGGTATTCCACATCGTATTGTGATTGGCGACCGTGGTTTGGCAGAAGGTAAAGTTGAATATAAATCGCGTAGTCAATCAGAAGCACAAAATATTGCATTGGACAGTGTGATTAATCATCTTAGCGAGTTGCTCAATACTTAACCATGATATTCAAGCAATTTTTCTGGGTTTGTTCGATAAGCATTTATTTCCTGTGCGCCGCTTCGATTAGTGTTGCAGGAAATCAGCGCGAAGAGCCACTTTCTAATAGTGTAAAAGCGGTGATGCAAAAATCAATTAGTGATTTGGGTTCGCCGAAATTACTATTTGCCAGTGAAACTGAAGGCCAGGCTTGGTTGGCAGATATGTCACAGCGACTGAAAAAACGCATGCCTGACCAGTCCTATCGCGAAGATTTTTTAAGATCGGTGCATTACGAGGCCACGCGTGCAGGTTTGGATCCGCAATTGGTGATGGGGCTAATTCAAGTGGAAAGTGGTTTTAAAAAATATGCGGTGTCTTCAGTGGGCGCGCGTGGTTACATGCAAGTGATGCCATTTTGGGTGAAAACTATTGGTAATGTTGACCATAATCTGTTTCATTTACGGCTTAATCTGCGTTATGGATGCACGATTTTGCGTCATTATTTAGACATAGAGCGTGGCGATTTGTATCGCGCATTAGGGCGCTACAATGGTAGTCTGGGCAAACCGCAATATCCTAATCTGGTGCTTGGTGCATGGAAAAAGCATTGGGATTACACAACTAAAACTAACGCTGCCTTGATTCGTTAGTCATTTATCTGCAATAAAACACTTGTCATTTGCACCAAAACAGGGCTAGACTGCGCTTAGTTTAGCGAATGGAAGTTGGTGGTGCACAATGTTCTTCGTCAGCAATGCCAACCTAAATTTACTGGCTGTAACACTCAAAAAAACATTATTTTATAAAGAGTTTACCTTTTATTTTGGGAGAAAAGTATGTCGAAGTTAACAGCATTGGCAGTGAGTATCGCAGTTTTAGGTGGTGTTTGGGCATTTCTATCATTAAATCCTTTGGCAGGCTTCACGTTGGTTTGGGTTGGTTTTATCGCTTGGGGTTGCTATTTTCACTCAGGGGCAGATTCAGCCGCATTGCAAAAAACCATCGTCGGCATGAGTTACGGTGCAGTAATTGCAGGTATAGCTTTATATTTGGTCAGTTCCGGTTTATTGGATGCTTTAGGTGTTTTGGCTGCCCCGGTTATTATTGCGGTAACAGTGTTTTTCTTGGTGATTGTTGCGGGCTGTAATTTGCTTTCTGTGGTGCCAGCAAATGTTTATGGTTACGCTGCAACGGCTGGTTTGGCTTTAACAGCTAATACGGCAGGAAATGCAACGATGATGGACTTAACTAACCCTGTACTGCTGGTGATTATTTCTGTTGTGTTGGGTGCTTTGTTTGGCATGGCTTCTGGAAAATTAGCAGGCACGCTTGGTAAATAGTTTGTAAAGTTAATGCTTTTAAAGTGTTAACTCATAAAAAAAACCGCATCTAGCATGCGGTTTTTTTAATTGATGATGCTTATTTAAGCACTTTAAAACCGTAGTAAGTGCCAAACTCACCTTCATTTTCATGGTATACAAATAGCATGTCATTCGCATAGCCTAAGCCGTTGTAATGATTTTGTGCGCGTAACTTCAGCTCTTTTGGCAACTCACTTTTTGCGATAAATTTACCTGTTAAGTCAAACACTAAAGCAGCTTTGTGGTCTACATCAAGCAATACAAGCTCCTCACCTTTCATGCCTGTGTAAGCGACGTAATGGTCGCTGATATCATCATGCAATACACCCGCTTTCACAAAATCTAATGCAATTTCACCGACTTTTTCGCGTTGTTTAGGATCAACTATAAACACTTTATTACTACGTTCTTGTTTGGCAAAGTAACGATTGTTCTCCGCGTCATAACTCGGAATGGTGGCGGAATCGCCAAAGGCCGGATTAAATAACATGACCTCATTAGATGAGTCTTTTATTTCACCTGACTCGGATAAATCAATTGAAAAAATACCAGTATTTGGTGCAAAACCTACGTCGCTGGAAACATTAAAAGTAACGGTTTCTAATTTGCCCGTGTTTGGATTGTAATAAATAGAGCGATTGTCATAACCAGGCTTGGCAGAGTTGACGTATTTGCCCGTTTCATCATAAGCATGGATTTGCGACTTTGAGACCGCTGCTTCATATTCACTCGCTAAGGGTGCTAAGCCGCCATCTGCAATGTAATAATGCTTTAAGCCAGGTACGTAAGCCACCGTCATTGGACGTGTTGTAGGTTTTTTGGTTATTGGGATTTTAATGATGACAGCTGCCTCTGGTAATACTTCAGCCAATAGTGCGCTGGATGTGCTGAGGCAGGATAAGGCAATTGCGCTGATGATAATGGGCTTAATGAACGACATGGATTAAATCACTTTCTAGGCTAAATGTATGATTAATTGCTGACAATTTTAACAAAAACGCAGATCTGCAGACTAAAGGTTTAGTGTTCGTGTTGCTCTGCTAGTTCCAATTAACGCTTTAACTACTTGGATCAAGCTTTTCAATTAACATGGCATCGCCATAACTGAAAAAACGATACTGCTTTTCAATGGCATGTGTATAAGCCTGTTTAATTGGTTCAAATCCAGCAAAGGCAGATACCAGCATCAGTAATGTGCTTTTGGGCAGGTGAAAATTGGTAAGCAGTTTATCCACAATTTTAAAATGAAATCCTGGCGTAATAAAAATAGCAGTTTCTGCGCCGCCAGATTTCAGTGTGCCATGTAAAGCTGCGCTTTCTAAAGCGCGCAAGCTAGTAGTGCCAACGGCAACGATATTGCCACCAGCTAATTTAGTTGCCTCGATCGCTGTAACGGTTTCAGCTGGAATCTGATAAATTTCGCTATGCATTTTGTGATCTTTGATTTCATCGACGCGCACTGGTTGAAATGTACCGGCACCAACGTGCAGCGTAACATACGCAATACCAATGCCTTTTGCTTTTAATGCATTCATGATGGCGTCATCAAAATGTAAACCTGCGGTAGGCGCAGCCACCGCGCCTACATGTTTGGCATAAATAGTCTGGTAGCGCTCATCATCATCAGCATTTGCGCTGTGCGTAATATAAGGTGGCAACGGCAGTGCGCCATAACGCTCCAATAAATTTAATACACTTTCGTCACCTAAAAATTGCAGATGGAATAAATCATCTTCACGGTCAATTACCTTGACTTCAAACGCATCCGCCAATTTTAAAATGTTGCCACGCTTGGGTGCGCGTGATGCACGCACGTGCGCCAGTACATGATTTTCATCTAACACACGCTCAACTAAAACCTCTACTTGACCGCCAGTTGTTTTTACACCAAATAAGCGTGCTTTGATCACTCGCGTATCATTGAAAACCAACAGATCACCAGCAGCCAAGAAATCAGGTAAGTCTGTGAACTGTTGATCGCTTAATTGGTTGGGATGACCTCTTAAATAAAGGAGTTTACTGGCACTGCGTTTGATTGAAGGGTGTTGTGCAATCAATGAATCGGGTAAATAAAAGTCAAAATCTTGGGTTCGCATTGCCAAAAAACTTGTTATAATAATGAAGTTGACATTATACCTCATGCCGGGATGGCGGAATTGGTAGACGCACGGGACTCAAAATCCCGCGTTGGCGACAACGTGGGGGTTCGATTCCCCCTCCCGGCACCAAACTAAATTAATAGTGATAATTATTAACTTAAATTACGCAGTTAATTGCATTTTGGTAAATAAGTAGGCTAGCATTGAACTTGTAACAAGATGTAACAGTCATTGATTTAACAGTATTTTGTAAGGCTTGAGAAATTAAACCTCTGAAATAATCATGTTATCTATATTAGATTGTAAAATAATTGCAAGACCCAATAACTCGCTTTCGCCAGAAAACAGCCTAAAACTGATTGTGGTGTTAGCGATTATCGCATTTATGGTGGCGCTTGGATTTACGCATGTTGGTGCTTGGTTGGTGTTGCCGTTTGCTGGATTGGAGTTGCTTGCATTTAGTTATGCTTTTTATTACGTTTATTTGCATTCTAGCGACTTTGAAAGTATCGCGATTGAAGAAGATAAAATAATTGTAGAGAAAAGAAGTTTTAAGAAAACAAGCGTAACAGAGTTTCAGCGATATTGGACGCAAGTAAATGTGCGCAATATTAGAGGTAAAGGTAGTGTTGGTAAGAGTGGGTTATTTATTAGCTCTCATGGTAAAGAAGTGGAATTTGGTAAGCATTTTATAAACGATGAGCAGCGAGTGGCGTTAGCACGCGAGCTGAAACAAAAATTAAAAAGTATTAATTAGATTATTTATTAATTCGTCTTGGAGCGGTTTATGCAAGTTTTAAAAAAAATTGGGTTAGGTTTAGCAGCAATGCTTGCGTCGCTCAATGCTTTTGCTGATTACAGTTGGAATTTCCCTGAGCCAGTAACGCCAATGGCGCTAGATACATTGCATGTGCATAATAAGTTTATGCTTATTACCATGATTATCTTTGTCGTTGTTTTGGCGATCATGATTTACTCAATTTTTGCACATCGAAAAACCAAAGGTTACAAAGCCGTTGAAGATAAACCACCATCAACCGCAGTTGAAATTTTTTGGGTATTAGTCCCGTTTGTTATTTTGTTGTTGATCGACTTTGTCATCATGGGCATTCCTGCCTATCACAGTGTTGTGATGATGGAAGATACGCGCGACAAGGCGACGATGGTTATCAAGGTAACTGGATCGCAATGGCGCTGGCAGTATGAGTATTTAGATGGTGATGCACAGGGCATTAAGTTTGTTAGTAACTTAACTACCACAGCTGATCAACAAAATAATGCAGCCGAAAAAGGTGAGAACTATTTATTAGAAGTTGATAATCATTTGGTGTTGCCAGTTGGAGAAAAGGTGCGAATTTTAATGACAGCATCTGACGTCTTGCACAATTGGTGGGTACCACAATTTGGTTCATCACGTGTAGCGGTGCCAGGTTTTATTCGTGAAACATGGGTTCAGGTAGATAAAGCGGGTACTTATCGCGGACAATGTAAAGAGCTTTGTGGTAAAGGGCATGGTTATATGCCTGTTGTGGTAGATGCTGTGCCAATGGAAGAGTACAAAATTTGGGCGGCCGCAAAAAAAGCAGAAATTGCTAAAGCCGGTGAAATTAAAGAAATGACCAAAGAAGATTTAGTCGCGCAAGGCAAGATTGTTTACGAGAAAAATTGTGCGGTATGTCATCAAGTCAATGGTGCAGGTTTACCCCCAGCTTTCCCGGCCATGACTGGCAGCAAAGTGGCTCTTGGTCCAGTGTTTGGTGCTGATGGTAAATATCTAAAAGATGGGCATATGGATCGCTTGCTGAATGGTAAAGGCGTTATGCCTGCTTGGAAAGCAACATTGAATGACACGGAAATTGCTGCTGTTATTACCTATGAACGTCAAGCGCTCGGCAATGCTGCAAGCGTAGACCCTATTGTTCAGCCAGCGCAAGTCAAGGCGGCGCGACAATAGTTTAACTTGATAATTAAAAACGGTTTATTTGTAATTTATTTTTGTTTGAAATAAAAGTAATCAGGAGAGCGCTATGAGTACAACAACAGTAGCAAATCACGAGGAGCATCATGATCACCCGACAGGTATCATGCGTTGGTTGACTACCACCAACCATAAAGATATCGGTACGATGTATCTGACGTTCTCTTTAGTCATGTTTTTGGTGGGCGGCGCAATGGTATTGGGTATTCGTGCCGAATTGTTTAAACCTGGGCTGCAATTAATGAATCCTGATTTTTATAATCAGTTGATTGGTGTGCATGCTTTGATCATGATTTTTGCTGCTTTGATGCCTGCAGCAACCGGCTTTGCTAACTGGATGATTCCATTGCAAATCGGTGCGCCAGATATGGCTTTGCCGCGTTTGAATAACTGGGGCTTCTGGTTGCTCCCACCTTCAGCAATTCTGCTTACATTACCTTTTACCTTAGCTTTATTTGGCATTGGTGATGGAGCAATTTCTACTGGTTGGACATTCTATCCGCCATTATCTGTGCAGGGTGGCATTGGTGTCGATTTTGCAATTTTTGCAGTCCACTTGCTGGGTATTTCTTCAGTGATGGGCTCAATTAATATTATCGTGACATTGTTTAATATGCGCGCACCTGGCATGACATTAATGAAAATGCCAATGTTTGCATGGGGCTGGTTAATTACTGCTTTCTTGTTAGTGGCAACTATTCCAGTATTGGCTGGTGCTGTAACAATGTTATTAACAGACCGTCATTTCGGTACGCACTTCTTTGACGCGGCTGGTGGTGGTGATCCAATTATGTTCCAACACTTGTTCTGGTTCTTTGGTCATCCGGAAGTGTATATTTTGTTATTACCAGTTTGGGGTTTTATTCCACAAATTCTACAAACATTCTCACGCAAGCCAATGTATGGCTACAAAGCGCAAGTGTACTCATTATGGGCGATTGGTGCTTTAGCTGTAGTTGTTTGGGCGCATCACTTCTTTACTGCTGGTATGCCAGTGCCAGCTTTGCTTTACTTTATGTATAGCACGATGGCCATTTCACTCCCATTGGCTGTGTTATTTTTCTGCTGGATTAAAACCATGTGGAGAGGCTCAATGACATTTGAAACGCCAATGTTGTTTGCGGTGGGTTGGATTATCTTGTTTGGTATCGGTGGTTTGACTGGCTTAGTCTTAGCTGACGTTGCTGCTGATGCGCAATACCATAACAGTTATTTTGTTGTGGCGCATTTTCACTACACATTATTTGCTGGCGGCATTATGGGTATTATGGCCGGTGTGTACTACTGGTTGCCAAAAATGACTGGCAATATGTATGATGAAAAACTAGGTAAATGGCATTTCTGGTTAACGGCAATTTCATTTAACTTAACATTCATCCCGCAATTCTTTGTTGGTTTAGCTGGTATGCCACGTCGTATTCCGGACTATGCATTGCAGTTTGCTGAGTTCAATATGATTTCATCCATTGCAGCATTTGCGCTTGGTTTATCACAATTGTTATTTGTTTACGTGATTATTAAATGCGTAAAAGGCGGCAAAAAAGCGACAGATAAAGTATGGGAAGGCGCAGAAGGTTTAGAGTGGACGCTTTCATCACCTCCGCCTTATCATAGCTTTAATGAGCAGCCTACTATTAAGTAATGAAATATTTGAAAGCCCAAGTTAGCTTGGGCTTTTCTGTTCAATAAAACTTAATGCATCAGGATGTTTAAATAGATGGAAGATAAAGAACTCGCAAGACGCAGTAGAAGTAAAAAAATTGCACTAATATTTGGGGTGATAGCAGTAATTTGGTATGTGCTATCGATGTTTACAATATGGAACCTGTAATAGACCCGAAACCTGACCCTAATGAAGTCAGGCAAAAAACCAAAGCTGAGCTGGATAAAGCCAATAGTAAATTAGCAAAAAAAATGATTTGGGTGGCAGCAGGTTCGTTATTGTTTGCATTTGCTTTAGTGCCTTTATATGATGTTTTATGTGATATTACTGGCCTCAATGGTAAAACAGATAACAATGCTGCGACTTTAAGCAAAGCGAAAGTCGATGAATCAAGAACTGTAACTGTGCAATTTACTTCAGCAGTTATGCCTGGTTTAGGTTGGAATTTCTACCCTAAGCAAGCCAGTATTACTTTGCATCCAGGTCAAATAGAAACGGTTCAGTTTGAGGCAAAAAACATAACCAGCCATGTTGTGACTGGTCAAGCAATACCTAGTGTTACGCCAGGCATTGCTTCAGTTTATTTAAAGAAAATTGAATGTTTTTGCTTTGTGAATCAAAGTTTAAAACCAGGTGAGACTAAAATAATGCCATTGCGATTTTTTGTCGACCCTGCAATACCAAAAGATGTCAGTGAAATGACTTTGTCATATTCATTTTTTGAAGCAACAAAAAAATAATTTAGTTTTAAAGTTAAAAATCGGGGAGCTTGTATCGCCAACAAAGCGTTACAAAGTTATAATTTAAAGTAGTTAATATTAAAGTGCTTGGGAGTAAACGAATGGCAACTCATTCAGAAAATCAATATTTCGTTCCGCATGGCAGCATATATCCATCGATATTATCGGTCGGTTTATTGTCGCTGGCTTCTGGCTTCATATTCAATATGAATCAGTTACCATTTGGTCAATGGATGATGTATTTAGGTGCGGCTATCATCATTGCAATGACATTTAAATGGATGGGTACTGTTATTACCGAGAGTTTGACAGGCAAATATAAAAACTGGGAAGACAGGTCGTTTCGTGTCGGCATGATTGTATTTATCTGTTCTGAAGTGGCGTTCTTTGCGGCATTTTTCGGCGCGTTATTTTATATGCGCGTGTTGTCAGTACCAGATTTAGCTGGATATGACGCAGATATTACGCCTTATAAAGATTTTTTAAGCACATGGCCATCAGCTGGCCCAGGCGGTGTTGTCTTAGGTACTGAATATGCAGTACCAAAATATACTGCCATGGGTCCATGGGGATTGCCAGCTATTAATACAGCTTTATTGTTAACTTCTGGTGCTACTATTACTTGGGCACATTGGGCGTTAATCAAAAATAAGCGCACACAACTTGTTTTAGGCATGCTGGCAACGGTGTTGCTCGGTGTCGCATTCTTAATCTGTCAAGGTATGGAATACCACCACGCGTATACAGAACTAGGCCTTACTCTAGGCACGGGTGCTTATGGTGCAACTTTCTTTATGCTAACCGGCTTTCACGGCTTTCACGTTACACTCGGCACCATCATGCTGATTGTCATTTTAATACGCTGCATGAAAGGTCACTTTACACCAGAGCATCACTTCGGTTTTGAAGGTGTTGCTTGGTATTGGCACTTTGTGGATGTGGTTTGGTTGGGCTTATTTATATTCGTATACTGGCTATAAGTACACATTAAAAAAGGGCGATGCAATGCATCGCCCTTTTTTATTTAATTCAAAGCTTATAGAGAGTGACCAATTAAACCGAAAGATCCGGCAATCAGCAGACCAATAAATAAAGCAATTGAAAGTCCAATGCGTACTGTAAGTGCTTTGACTGTGCGCTCACTGCCTGATTTATCTTTATTTAAAAAGAACAATGCTGAAAATAGGCTACCCAAAATGATAATTAATACCAAAACGACTGCAATTTTTATAAACATTGATTTGTCCAAATGAAGTTAATGAATAATTATGCGACTGGTCTAGTATAAATGCAATTCAGTTTTCTGAACGTACAATTCAAAGCCTCTTTACTGAGCACATTACTCCTATTTATTTGTATTCCAATATTTATCAAATTAGGTTTTTGGCAATACGAAAAAGCTATTTTAAAGCAAAATATCCAAGCTAATTTTGAGTTGTCAAATAAAAATCAATTGCCTGATTTAAAAAATTATTTATCCAATAGTGAAGTTTTAGAGTTTAAAAACACACAAGTGCAGGGTGAGTATGCAACTCAATATCAAATTTTAATCGATAATAAAGTAGAGAATAGTTTAGTTGGTTATCACGTCGTTACGCCATTGAGGATAGCTGGCTTGGATGAATATGTATTAGTAAACCGCGGCTGGATTCAAGGTAAAGAAAATCGCGCTGACTTACCTGCATTTGAAACGCCAGCAGGCGTATTGAATATACAAGGAATGGCATGGCTGCCCACTCAAAAAATATTTACTTTAGAAGATAAAGCACAAGTTGCGGCAAATAACCAAAAATGGCAACCTGTATGGCAACATTTGGATATGCAAAGATACGCGAAAAATGTACCAATTAAGATTTTACCAATCATTATTAAATTAGATGCTAAAAGCGATGCTGGTGGTTTTGTCCGCAATTGGGAAATGTCACAGGAGCGAATAGTGACGCATTTGGGTTACGCCTATCAGTGGTTTGGTTTTGCTTTTGCGGCACTGATGATTTATTTGTATTTAAGTATACATAAAGTGAAAAGTGCGTAACCAGTAATAAAAATATTCAATCTGTCAAAATATTTTGCAATTAATAAGGTAAGAAACTCATGCAAACACATTCAAATAATCATATTAATCAAAAAGATCAGCGCAAGGGTCGCGTTATTTTTTTAATGATGCTCACTTTTTTTGTGGTGCCAATTATTGCAGTTGTACTTATGTTTAAATTTAACTTTAAACCTGCAGGTGAAAGCCGCGGTGAATTAATTACACCGCCTAGGCTAATTCAATCGCCTGCAACGTTGCAGGATAACAATGGCAAAGATAATCAGCAGTTTTGGGCAGAAAAATGGAACATGGTATATGTAACTGATACATGCGAAGCGGTTTGTATGCAAAGATTAAGAGATATGCGTCAAATTCATGTTTCACTTTACAAAGATATTCCGCGTACACAACGCGTGTTAATCACTCATGTGCAGGATTTGAGCAAGATTAAAAAAGATTTTCCAGACTTAACTGTGGTCAATCAAACTGAGGCAGATATTAAGATGTTGAGTGCGCAATTTAATTTAAAAGATGAAAGTGCGCTTAAATCAAATCGACTATATTTTGTTGATCCTTTGGGGCACATCATGATGAGCTATCCAGAAAATGCGAATCCAGTGGATATCCGTAAAGACCTGGCTCGACTCTTAAGATACTCTTGGGCGGCATAAATATGTTATTCAAGCGGATTGCAATGCTAGGCGCTATTATGGCTTTGTGCGTAGTAGTATTAGGCGCATATGTACGTTTGACAGATGCTGGATTAGGTTGCCCTGACTGGCCTGGTTGTTATGGCACATTAACGGTTCCAGAGAGTGAAGCCGCCATTCAAAAGGCGCAAACCATCTATCCAGACAGTGTTATTGAAACGGGCAAAGCTTGGAGAGAAATGTTACACCGCTACTTGGCCGGTACGCTGGGTTTAGTTGTGCTGGCATTGTTTATTTTGGCCTGGAAAAACGCTAAACAAGCTAATCGGCAAATAAAAGTGTCACCATGGCTGGTAACTTTGCTGCTTGTCATCATTATGTTTCAGGCGGCGCTGGGAATGTGGACGGTCACCATGCTACTGAAACCAGCGATTGTCAGTGCGCACTTATTGGGCGGCATGACAACGTTAGGCTTACTCACTTGGATAGCACACCGGCATTGGGGAAATTCATCAACGACTATTGTGCAATCTCAAAATTTACGCTGGTTTATTCGCTTTGGCTTAATTGTATTATTGATGCAAATTTTTCTAGGTGGTTGGACAAGTACCAATTATGCCGCGCTGGCCTGTACGGATTTTCCGACTTGTCATGGTGTGTGGATGCCAGATATGGATTTTAAAGATGCATTTCACTTAATTCGAGAGTTAGGACAGAGTGCGGACGGTGGCAACTTAAGCCTGGCATCTATTACCGCAATTCAGTGGGCACACCGTGTCGGTGCTATCATAACTTTGATTTATTTGGGTTTTTTAGCCTTAAATGGTTTAAAATACGCGCAATTAAAAGGTATAAGTATGTTGTTAATAGCTGTATTGATTGCACAGATCAGCCTTGGAATTGCTAATTTAGTTTTGCATTTACCGCTAGTATTAGCAGTTGGGCATAATTTAGGTGCAGCATTACTGGTCATGATTATGGTGATACTTAATTCAAAAATTACGGGTAATACAGTCAATCGGCAATAGCTGGCTGCAAGCGCATTGTGAAATAAAGTGAGTACTAATTGAGTCAAAAATTAAATGTAAATTCCATCAGCAATCTACAAGCATTTGTGGCAAGTGTTAAGAGTTTTTATGCGCTATGCAAGCCGCGTGTAACCATGTTGATTGTGTTTACCGCAATCATTGGCATGTTCTTAGCAACACCTGGAATGGTGCCTTGGCCACTGCTCTTAGCGACAACAGTCGGTATTGCGTTCGCTTCAGGTGCGGCAGCAGCTTTTAACTGCTTAATTGAGCACAAAATTGATGCGGTAATGGCACGCACACGCGGTAGGCCGCTACCAACTGGTCAGGTTTCTCATGTAGAAACAATGATTTTTGCCACACTTTTAGGTACTTCTGGCTTATTAATTCTTTATCTATTCGTGAATCCATTAACCATGTGGCTGACATTTGCCACTTTTGTGGGTTACGCCGTGATTTATACTGTATTTTTAAAACCGGCAACGCCAATGAATATCGTGATTGGCGGCGCATCTGGCGCGATGCCGCCAATATTGGGTTGGGCGGCTGTTAATAATGCAATTTCGCCTGAATCATTAATCATGTTTTTAATCATTTTCGCTTGGACGCCACCACATTTTTGGGCGCTAGCTTTATACCGCCGCGAAGAATATGCCAAAGTAGGTATGCCAATGCTACCTGTCACACACGGTGAAGCATTTACGTTATTACATATTTTGCTCTATACAGTGATTTTAGTGGTAGTGTCTATCATGCCTTACGGATTGGGCATGAGCGGCTTGATTTACTTGATTTCTGCTGTTTTACTTAATGCAGTATTTTTATGGTATGTCATTGGTTTATATCGAAAATATTCTGACGATTTAGCAAAAAGTACTTTTAAGTATTCTATTCTTTACTTAACCTTAATTTTTGCTGCATTATTGGTTGACCACTACTGGAAAATATAGCTATTTTTGGTGCGCCCGGCGGGAGTCGAACCCACGACCTTTGGCTTCGGAAACCAACACTCTATCCAGCTGAGCTACGGGCGCTAAT